>JBARNC010000033.1:0-34637 GCA_049802775.1 Pseudolabrys sp.
CGCCACCGTGCCAGCCGCCACCCCAGCGAGCATTGGCCGCGTTAGGAAGCGCGACCGCGGTTCCTGCAACGGCCGCTATCACCGCCGTCGCAATTCCCAGTCTTCGCAGTTTGTCACGCATTGTTTCTTCCTTTACAGGCTTATCGCCCTCCCGAGACGCTAATTCGCCACGGTACCTCTACCGGCGCTGTCATACTCTTGCTTGGAAACGGCGACGCACCGTTCCGAGGGGGCTGCTCTGCATTCACTGAGTGAGAGGGAAATGCAATAAGCGTCAACCCAATCGCGCAGGTCCAAGCTCCGATAAGGGCGATGAGGTTTTTGCGCGTCATCCGATGGCCTCATTGCGGGCGAGTATGACGCTCGCGGTAGTGCCGATGTTCTGCCGGCCGATACGGAGCGACGAAGTACGGGCTCGGATTGCACCAGCCACGATTGCCTGCCAGCACATTCGGCCGGCATTCTTCGATCGAGCGATACTGGCAGTCCCAATGCATGTCACCATCGCCCCCCGAGGTCACCGCGCACCAAGGGGCCTCGTAGGCCTTAGCCGGCTGTAGAGCGAAGACCACGGCAGCAAGAGCAACGACAGCGGCGACAATTATGCGAACCATCTTCAGCCTCAATGGGCGCGGCCCTTCGTCGGTGACCGTGATTAGACCTGCCAAACCCACTTTGCGGCTTCTGCCTGGGCTTCGGTCTTACCGAAGGGCAAGTGGTAATCGCCTGGCATCGCCAGCTCGCTGCAGTTTTCTAGGCGACGCCGTTCCGCGATACGTCCTGCAATAGCGACCCGACTGGTCCAGTTCATAAAGGCGTTTGACATGGTGGCATCCAATCTTTGGAGTACGTGTGTGCAAAATAGGACCGCACGCTGCGTTCCGCATGTGATGAGGGTCACAGAACTTGCGATTGGTATCGCGCTACGGCAGAACCCGCGTCGGGCTGCCTAGTTGTGTAGAATACCTTCGGGGGCAGTGAACTATGAGCCAAAGGACCTTCACGATAATTGCGAGCGCGATCTTTGGAGCCGTAGCGCTATTCCATGTGTTGCGGATTTTCTTTGGTTGGCCGGCCGTAATTGACGGCTGGACGGTGCCGATGTGGTTAAGCTGGATTGGTCTCGTCGTCACCGGAGGCTTGAGCTACTTCGGAATAAGCCTCGCCATGCGTAGCTAACGCAGAGGAAGCAGACCGCACATAGAAGCGAGCGCGCGGGCATTGATTGGCGGCGAGTTTCCTAGAGGCCTGCGACTCATTCTGTGAGCATCCTCGGTCCGCGAGGACGCGAAGTCCGGCATTAAATCGCGCCTCGCCATCTCTATTTGTTATGAGTTGGCGCGGAAAATCCGTCCTACCCTTGGCGCAGAAAATCCGCCCTATCCTTGGCGCACAACCTGAAAAGAAGCATTGCACCTTTTACGAGTCAAAATAGGTATATCAAAATAGTCCACGAGGTAGTGCAAAGGTGGCACAAAGGTACTGCAAAGCGTCGCTCGAGGTAGCACAAAGGTCAATTTTTCCGGTCCGACGCCGGTTTCGAACGAGTCTGGCAACCAATTTGGCCGCCCGGCGATCCAATTTTGCCCAAGACGAAGGCTGAAAATTCCAGCAAAAACAATGGAGAATTCGGCGGAGGTAGTGCAAAGGTATCTTTTTTTGTCCGTTTAAACGCAAATTTTTTTTGTTTTGAACGCGATCAGAGTTTTGCGGTTGTATTCGGGGTCAAAAAATACACTTCGTTTCAAGCGCACTGCGCACGCATTTCCACTCTATCAGCTCGTAAAAAGCGCCCGGTTTATATGGCCGAATACCTATTTTTGGATTGCGAGGTGTTTTGAAATTTCTTCGCTCAATCGCTGATTGGCACCGATCATCATTATCAGTGTGCGCGTTTGGTCGCGTTGTCGTCGTCCAGCGAGAAATTGACCTCGGGTGATAGCGATAGGTGGATTTGCGCGCTGGTCTCATTGTCGCGCGCTGCTTTTGAATTCCTGACCTTGGCGGTCAGACGTTAGCAACGAATTGCAAAGCCGTCAGGCGGCGCATTCGAGGCGTGTGTCGATCTCGCTACGAAGTGCCCCAAAATCGATTGGTTTAGTGAAAAGCGCCTCAGCGCCGCTTTCCAGAGCTTTACGCTTCGTCTCCGCATCGCCATAAGCGGTGATCATGATGACCGGCACATCGGGTCGCGCCGCCTTGGCCTTGGGCAAGAGTTCAAGCCCAGTCATCCCCGGCATGTTGATGTCGGACAGAATCAGGATGATTGATACGCCCGCCGCATCGTTGATGCGCTGAAGGGCCATGTCGCCGGATTGCGCAAAGTCCATCGTAAAACGGCCGGCGCGCAGGTCATGCCGAAACTGCTGGCGGAACAGCAGCTCCACATCAGGCTCGTCGTCAACCACCAGAATAAGGAGGGTCACGCTCGTGCTCCGGGTTTGGCCTCACGAATAACCTGTTTGAAAAGGAAAGTAAGTGACGCGCGTCACATCCGGCCGGACGTTCGCCAAGGCGATACATTCGGGCCGGTCTTTATACAAGAGTAAGGATCACACCCGTCCACCAGATTCGACAAGGAACACAGCCGCCCGCGGCAGGATGATCCTGAATTCGGAGAACTCGCCAGGCTGCGTATCCACCTCAATGGACCCGCCATGTTGCTTGACGATGATGTCGTGACTAATGGACAGGCCAAGCCCGGTGCCTTCTCCGGCAGGCTTGGTGGTGAAGAACGGGTTGAACATCTTTTCCTTCACATCCGGCGGGATGCCGGTCCCATTGTCCCGGATCGTTATTTCAACACGGTCGCCGAGGCTCCTCGTCGCGGCGGCCAGCGTTGGCTCGTAATCGCTGCCATTGGTTGCCGCTCGGCGCTTGGTCGCTGCATAAAAGCCATTGGAAATCAAATTAAGCAGAACCCGTGTGATGTCCTGCGGGAAGACATCGACCGCGCCGGCGGCCGGATCCAATGACCGCTGCAGGGTAATGTTAAAGCCCTGCTTTTCGGCCCGCGCACCGTGATAGGCAAGATTGAGGCTTTCCTCGACGAGAGCGTTGATATCGACAAGGCGGTGGTCACCCGAGCCTTCGCGCGAGTGCAGCAGCATGTTTTTGACGATGGCATCGGCGCGTTTGCCGTGCTGCATGACCTTGTCGAGATTGCCCCGCAACGTGTCCATTAGTTCGGTGATCTCGCTACGTCTCTTTTCGTTGAGGCTCACGTCCTTGAACGCTTCCTGCAACTCATCAATCAGTTCGGCAGAAACGCCAGAGAAAGTGTTGACGAAATTGAGCGGGTTCTTGATCTCGTGGGCGATGCCAGCCGTGAGTTGGCCGAGCGAGGCGAGCTTCTGCGTCTGCACCAGGCGGTCCTGTGTGGTGCGCAAATCCTCCAACGAGGCAGCCAGCTCGCGCGTTCGCGCTTCGACGCTTTCGAATAGTCGCACGTTCTCGATCGCTATCACCGCTTGGTCGGCAAACGTCTCGACCAGCTCGATCTGCTTTTCAGTGAACGGCCGCACCGCTTTACGTTGCAGAACGATCACCCCAATGGGTGTTCCTTCGCGCAGTAGCGGGACGCCTAACATCGTGTGAATACCACCAAGAGTTGCCGCGCCGGTCATTTTGTAATCCGGATCGGCCAGAACGTCGGGAATGTGAATGATTCCACCTTGCATCACTGTACGGCCGACGACCGAGCCGTGCCCCGCCGGAATTGGATGACTGTCCATGTATGCCTGTAGTTCGGCAGAATGGCCGTAATTTGCGACCTGCTGATAAGCAGCGCCCTTTTCGCGATTGATGGACGCCATATCCGCTTCGCACAACCGCGCCGCTGACTCGACGAGCGTGTCAAGCACTGTCCGCAGATCAAACGTCGAGCGGCTGATGACCTTAAGCACATCAGCAGTGGCGGTCTGCTGCTGTAACGATTGCCGCAGCTCGCTGAGCAGGCGCGTGTTCTCGATGGCGATGACGGCCTGGGAGGCGAAATTCTTGACCAGATCGATCTGCTTGTCGGTGAACGGCCGGACTTCTTGCCGGTAGATTACGATCGCTCCGATCAGCTCGTCGTCCTTGAGCATTGGCACGGCGAGGGTTGAACGCGCGCCGCCGAGTTTGACCGGCGGAGCTGTGACTGCTTCTGCTGCGTAGTCCGGACTGTGGGCTACCTGCCTTGTCTGCAATGCGCGATCGAGCAGACTCCCCGCTTCCGGCAGAAACGGTCCGCGTCGCTTTTGGAATTCGACTAACGCGGGTGGTGTGCCGTAGTCCGCCGCAAAATGGTACGCCTTGCCGTCGGAACGGAACAGCGTGCCAAACCCAGCCCCGCATATCCTGGTTGCATTCTCGAGCATGGCTTGAAACACCGGCTCCAGCTCGCCGGGCGAACTACTGATAACCTTCAGCACATCGGCGGTGGCGGTCTGCTGCTGCAGCGATTCACGCAGTTCGCTGAGCAAGCGCGTGTTCTCGATCGCAATAACAGCCTGAGAGGCGAAGTTCTTAACCAGCTCGGTCTGCTTGTCGGTGAATGGGCGAACCTCCTGACGATAGATTGAGATCACACCGACCACCCGATCGTCATTGAGCATTGGAACCGCAAGTACGGTCCGCGCGCCCCCGAGCCTGACTATCCCTTCTTCCGGTTGTTCCACAGCCATGTCAGCGACCTGGATGGCCTGTTTGGTCGCAGCCACACGACTGAGAGTGGGCGACGCCGCAAGCGGCCGCACGGGGTCTCGCGCTCGTGCTTCAACATATGCCGGCGGACCATTGTGCAGGGCAACGCGCCGATATGCATTGCCCTCAAACAATACGAGACTGCCGAATTTAGCGCCGCAAATTCGCACCGCGTTTTCCAGCATGGCCTCAAACACTGGCTCCAATTCGCCCGGCGAACTTGAGATGACCTTCAGCACCTCCGAGGTCGCAGTCTGCTGCTGGAGAGATTCGCGCAGCTCGTTCAGCAGACGGGCGTTCTCTATAGCGATGACGGCCTGATCCGCGAAGGTCCGTACCAGCGCGATTTGCTGTTCCGTGAAGGGCCGCACCTCCCGGCGCCATATGGCGATGACGCCGACCAAGTCCTTCTCGCGCAAAAGCGGAACGGCCAGCACCGTGCGGGCGCGCTCGTATTGGAGGACCATCGGCGAAAAGCCGGGCTCGGCGGTGATGTCCGCGACATGGACTGTCCGGCACTCCAGCGCCGCCAGCCTCGCCGGCCCCGACCGGCCGGGCTCGAGCTTCGTGCCCATGTAATGCTCGACGAATGCGGCGGAGGCATTGTACTGCGCCGCGCCCACAAGGAATTCGCCGTCGTATCGCCAGAGCGCCGCGAGATTGCCTTCGCACAGGCGCGTGGCGTTGGCGAGGATGGTATCGAATACCGGTGTCAAATCGGTCGGCGAACTGCTGATAACGCCGAGGACTTCCGACATTGCCGTTTGGCGGTCCAGCGACTCTGAGAGAGCGTCCGTGCGCTGCCGCAGCTCGTTGAGCAGCCGCGTGTTCTCGATGGCGATGACAGCTTGTGCGGCGAAGTTTTTCACCAGTTCGATCTGTTTGTCGGTGAATGGGCGCACTTCCTTACGGTAGACGGAGATGACACCGATCAGCTCACTTTCCTTGAGCATCGGCACGGAAACCAAGGTCCGGATGCCGGCGACATCGGCACCAGCGACAGCGAGCGGGTCGCCAACGAGGTAGCCCCGAGATTTACGCAGGTCGGCAACTTGTATCGGCGTCCGGGTCTGAGCGATGCGGGCCAAAGTGGTGTCGGGGCCGGGTTGGAACAAAGTACCGCTTCGCCTTTGCTCGAAAGCCGACGGCAGCGCACCGTGCAGCGCAGCGGCGCGGAAACCATCTCCTTCACGGAACCACATGGTCCCGTAGCTCGCCTCGCAGAGTTTGGCAGCCTTCGCCAGCATGGTGTCGAACACCGGCTGCAATTCGCCGGCTGAGCTGGAGATGACGCTCAGCACCTCTGAGGTGGCGGTCTGCTGTTCCAGCGCCTCCTGTAGCTCGCGCGTGCGCTGATGTTCGGCTTCGAACAGCCGCACGTTCTCGATGGCAATCACCGCTTGGTCGGCGAATGTGGTCACCAGGTCAATCTGCTTGTCGTTGAATGGACTGATTGTCTTGCGCATCAATACAATGACGCCGACAGGTACTCCCTCGCGCAGTAGGGGGACGCCCAGGAGGGTGTGAAACCCGATCCTCTTGAGGCCTTCAGCAAAGTTAAATTCCTGATCGGCCTTGGCGTCGAGGACATGAACGGTCTTCCGCTCCAACGCGACTCGGCCTGTTACCGTACTGCGATTAATTTCGATGGGAACATGTCTGGCTGCTTCATGCTCCTCAGGCGTCAGGCCATAGCTTGCGACGTGACGATAGGTTGATCCTTGCAGTCGCGTAATGGCGGCCATATCGGCCTCGCACAGCTTCGCGGCCGACTCGACCAGCGTGTCGAGCACCGTCTGTAGATCAAAGGTCGAGCGGCTGATCACCTTCAGCACGTCGGCGGTCGCCGTCTGCTGCTGCAGAGATTCACGCAGCTCGCTGAGCAGGCGCGCGTTCTCGATGGCGATCATAGCCTGGGCGGCAAAACTCGTGAGCAACGCGACCTGCTTGTCGTTGAACGGTCGAACCTCCTGACGGTAAAGGAGAACAGCACCAATTATCTTGTTCTCCTTCAGCATGGGTACGGCCAAATACGTGCGAACGCCGCCAAGTTCGACTGCGGCGACCATCAACGGATTGCGCTCGGCATAACCTCGTGTCGCTGCCATGTCCGGGATTTGGACTGCCTGTTTCCGACTGAGTACTTGGCCAAGAATAGTTTCCGGCCCCGTCCGTAGGGGCCCACGCTGCACAACTTTTGCATAAGCCGGCGCCGCGCCGACTTGAGCCATTACGTGAAAGGCAACGCCATCGTATCGGGTCATAAACCCGAACTTAGCGTTGCAGAGCCGCACCGCGTTTTCGAGCATGGCCTCAAATACGGGCTTGAGATCGCCGGGCGAGCTATTGATCACGCTCAGCACCTCCGACGTCGCCGTCTGCTGCTCCAGCGCTGCTTTCAATTCGCGCCTGAGCCGCGTGACCTCTGTCTCCTCGCCGGCGGCTGGGGATTTGTGGGGACGCTCGACCTCTAGCGCATTGCGACGCTTCAACGTCTGGCGGCGTTGTGTTTTTCCTTCTTTGCCGCCTATTTTGTCGCGCCGTCTCACTAACCCCCCCGAGGCTCATGACACGGCATCGTAGCGGCTTAAACCTGCACTGGGAAAGGCCTAGCTAGACCACCGACCACTGTCCGGCTTTGGGTCATAAGCGGACAAACCGCCGCGGACCAAAATCCAGCGTTGTTCGCTATTGCCCGAAAGCGGACATTGAGCCGAACAACCTATGAAAACGCACCCGGCACGCCCGCGGCACGCGAACTGCTCGCGCGCCCGAGACGATTCGAACGTCCGACCTTTGCCACTGGAGCTTTCACGCACATTCCAAGCGAGCAATAGAAGGCCCGTTGCCGCTTGGGGGCGTTTCGTTTATTGAGGGCTTACGCGCGCCCGTAGCTCAGCTGGATAGAGCGTTGCCCTCCGAAGGCAAAGGTCGGACGTTCGAATCGTCTCGGGCGCGCCACCATTTTCAATTGCTTATTGCTCTGTAAGGACAGAGAGGCGAGCGCGATGAAACATCCCGGCCCCGACCATCCGATCACCATCGCCAAAAATGACAAGCGCGTGCGCGTCACGTTTGCGGACCGCATAATCGCCGACACCAGCCGCGCGCTTACGCTCAAGGAAGCGAGCTACAAGCCGGTCTTTTATATCCCTCGCGCCGACGCCCACATGAGCCTGCTCAAGCACACCGATCATCATACGCATTGCCCTTACAAGGGCAACGCCAGCTATTTCAGCATCATCACAGATGACCGCAGCACCGAAAATGCAGTGTGGAGTTACGAGAAACCCTTCCCGGCGGTCGGCGAGATCAAGGAGTATCTCGCTTTTTACCCAAACCGCGTGGACGCGATCGAGGAAGGGTAATGCACGTGTTTAGTGCAGTCGTGGACCCTTGAGGAATTTCGTCCGGTCAGATGAGTTCACGCGCACGTCGAAAGTGACGCCCTCGCGATAGAGTGTGAGCGGCACTTCTATGCCCGCTTGCCCAAGCGACCAGACCTTGCGGTAGAAGCCGGCGAGCGTCGACACTCGCTCGCCCTTGACCGCTACCACCACGTCGCCCGTTTTGATCTCTGCGCGCGCAGCCGGTCCCTTGGGAGCGATGCCGACCACGACAATCTTGTCCTCGATCTCGGTCGAGTAAACCCCGAGCCAAGGTCGCACCGGTCGGTTGACGCGGCCAAATTTGCGCAAATCGTCGAGGATCGGATCCAACAGATCGATCGGCACGATCATATTGAGATGCTCGTTCTTGCCTTCGCGCGCGCGCTCGAGCTGCAGCGAGCCGATGCCAATCAGATTGCCCGCGCCCGAGATCAGCGCGGTGCCGCCCCAGTTTGGGTGCGCGGGATAGGTGAAGATCGCCTCGTCCAGCACATACTCCCAATAACCGGCGAATTCCTGCTTGGCGGCAATGCGGCCGGCGAGCGATCGTGTGCGACCGCCGGCACCGCCGACGACCACGCGTTCGCCAACTTCCGCGGCTTTCGAGGAGCCTGTCTCAAGCGACGGCAGATCGATCTTGCCGAGCGCCTGCACCAGGCCAAAACCGGTTTCCTGATCAGAGCCAAGCGCGTGGCCCTGCACCACCCGGCCGTCGCCGAGATGCAGCCACACGGTGTCGGCCTCGGTGATCAAATAGCCAATGGTGAGAACAAGGCCATCATCGATCAGCACGCCATTGCCGGCACGTTCAGCGCCGAGCGTATCAGCCGTGAAGGCATCCTGCGGAACGATTGAATGGAGCCCAACCACCGAGGATAGCGCGCGCTCGAGATCGTAGGAATAATCCTCCGCACGCGGCTGCACCGCTTGTGGCACCTTCCATTCGACCAATGACGCCATGGATCCACTCCAAAGGGCTCCTCCCTATCATACGCACAATCATGCGGGCGAAAAGACGGCGCTCACATGTTAGTGTTTAGTATGAACCGTCCGCCATGATTCCGCTTTCCATTCTCGATCTCTCGCCGGTTTCCGCTGGCTCCACGGGCGCACAGGCCCTGCGCAATTCGCTCGATCTCGCGCGCCTCGCCGATGGCCTCGGGTTTAAGCGCTATTGGGTGGCCGAGCATCACAATTTACCGGCGATCGCGAGCTCGGCGCCCGACATCATGATCGGCCAAATCGCAGCGGTGACCAGGAGCATGCGCATCGGCTCCGGCGGGGTGATGCTGCCGAACCATGCCCCGTTGATGGTGGCCGAGCGCTTCAAGGTGCTGGAGGCGCTCTACCCCGGCCGCATTGATCTCGGCCTGGGCCGCGCGCCCGGCACCGATCCGGCAACGTCCTATGCACTTCGACGCCGCCATGGCATCAGCGATGAAGACGATTTCCTCGACCGCTTCAACGAGTTGATGTTGCTGGAGACCCGCGGCTTTCCTGCCGGCCATCCGTTTCACAATGTGCGTGCGATGCCATCGGACGTAGCCCTGCCGCCGATCTACCTGCTCGGTTCCTCGGACTACAGTGCGCAGCTCGCTGGGCATATCGGTGCGGCATTTTCCTTCGCGCATCACTTCGCCAATTTCGACGCAGTGGAAGCGATGCGGCTTTACCGCGAAAATTTCAAACCGTCGGCATCACACGACAAGCCATATGCCATTCTGGCGACACACGTGGTCTGCGCCGACACAGACCAGGAGGCCGAACGGCTGGCAGCGACCGTCGATCTCAACATCGTGCGTCGCGCCAAGGGCGAATATCTGCCGCTGGCTTCCCCGGAGGACGCTGCAAATTACGACTACACGCCTGTCGACCGGGCGCGCATCGCACAGAACCGCACGCGCCTTACGGTGGGCTCACCCGCCACCGTCAAGACCAGGCTCATGCCGCTGATCGACGCGACGAAGGCCGACGAATTGATGGTGACCACGATGTTGTTCGACCACGCCGCACGCAAGCGCTCCTACGAGCTGCTGGCCAACGCGTTTGTGTAGCATTCTGGGAATGCCTCACGCACTCCACGCATCCCCGCGCAAACGGGGATGCAGATTGACATAACCACTTCGCCTGCGCCCCGGAATGACGAACTGAGGATGCCATGCTAAAAGCCAGACCGGGTTTTTCGTCTTAAAAATAATGGGAGGTACCTTTGGGTAAGCAATTTACCTTGACCGCCACCGACAAACATTCGCTCGGCGCCTACCGCGCCGATCCGACTACCGCGCCGAAGGGCGGCATGGTGGTGGTGCAAGAGATTTTCGGGGTCAACCACCACATCCGCGCGGTGTGCGACCGGCTTGCCGCGCTCGGTTATGTAGCAGTGGCGCCGGCCGTGTTCGACCGTTTCGTGCGCGATTTCGAAAGTGGCTATACGCCGGACGAAATCGCGCATGCCCGAAGCTATCTCGGCAATCTGAACTGGGATCACATGATGGCCGACGTCGCTGCGGCGCAAGGCGATCTCAAAGGCGTGGGCCCGCTCGGCATTGTCGGCTTTTGCATGGGCGGCACTGCCGCGTTTCTGGCCGCTTGTCGCATTCCGGGATTTTCAGCGGCGGTCGCCTTCTATGGCGGCATGATCGACAAGTTCGCCGACGAGAAGCCGAAGTGTCCCTTACAAATGCACTTCGGCGAAAACGATGAAAGCATTCCGCTCGATGTGGTAGAGAGCATAAAAAAAAAGCAGCCGCAGGCAGAAACCTACATCTATCCGGGCGCCCCGCACGGCTTCTATTGCGACGAGCGCGCGAGTTACCGCAAAGAAGCCGGCAATCTGGCATGGACGCGCACGCAGAAATTTCTGGCGAAGCATATGAAGAAATAAACGCCAGCACCGGCCTAAACTAAGCCGGCCTAAAGTCAGCCCTACCGAACATAAAAAACGGGCGCCCCGATCGGGCGCCCGTTTACATTCTCGAAAGGCAGCACTCAAGCTGGCGCACCCTGTGTCAGTTTGGCGCTCGTACCAATTGGGCAAGACACTCCGGTGCCACCGAGCCCACAATAGCCATAGGGGTTCTTCGCCAGATACTGCTGGTGATAGTCCTCGGCGAAATAGAACTCCGGTGCGTCGACGATCTCTGTTGTAATGGCTCCGTAGCGCTTCTTCTTCAGTTCCTGTTCATACATGGCCCTTGAGGCCTCGGCTGCCTGACGCTGTGCGGCGCCGAATGTATAAATACCGGAGCGATACTGTGTGCCGACATCGTTGCCCTGACGCATGCCTTGCGTCGGATCGTGACTTTCCCAGAAAGCTTTGAGCAGAGCGTCGTAGGAAATCTTCTTGGGGTCATAGACCACGAGCACCACCTCGTTGTGACCGGTGCGTCCCGAGCAGACTTCCTCATAAGTCGGATTGGGCGTCATGCCGCCAGCATAGCCGGCGGCAGTGACATGAATGCAGTCACCCAATTCCCAAAACTTGCGCTCGGCACCCCAGAAGCAGCCGAGGCCGAACATCGCCTTCTCCGAGCCTTCCGGATAAGGCCCCTTCAATGCGCGATGATTGACGAAATGTGCGGCGGCGGTGCGAATCGGATTCGCGCGGCCCGGCAGCGCCTCACCGGGCGTGGGCATGGCAATTGTCTTAAAGCCGAACATGTTTGGTTCTCCTGCAATCGCTGCCCGCAATATATGTCGACCCGAGCCTAGCCGAAACGCCTATGGCGATCACGTCTCGGAAAGACGCGCCCATGCGAGGTTCACGAATGTGCGAGTACCGGGCGTGCCGCGACACACCCGCCTAGGGTCTCGCATACCCGATCAGCGGCTTCTTCTTGCGGCCAAGCAGAAGAAAAAGGATGCCGAAGATACCCAGCAGGCTCCAGCTCGGTGCTGCCAAAATCGTAATCGTGAGGGGGTCCCATAGGTAGCCTCCGGCATAATTCCGGATCATCGGTTCAAGCTTGGCGAGGCTGCCGGCATTAATCAACTCCCAGAGCGTGCGCACGCTGGTCAGGAAAAGAGCGTTGCCTGCGATCGACTTGGTGCCGTCATATATCAACAGGATAAAGCCGGCGGCCAGGCAGATCAGACCGACGAAGCGAAGGAAAAAACGGATCATGGCCTCCAACCATAAGTTTCGTTTGTATCGGCATCGATTAACCCGCGCCCTGCTTTCATTCAACCGTATCGGTAGCAGCAGCCCGTTCCCTTGAGTCTTTGCGGTTGCTAACGTCGCCCGTGCCGGCGCACCGGTCGTGTTCATGGAGTAGCAATGCCCGCCAAGCCCCCAGCCGGCCGCAGTCGGCCAACGTTTACCGACCAAGAAGCCCTGCAATTTCACAGCGTTGGCCGGCCGGGGAAGCTCGAAGTCATCGCTACCAAGCCGATGGCAACCCAGCGCGACCTTTCGCTCGCCTACTCGCCGGGCGTTGCCGTGCCGGTGCTGGCCATCGCCGAGGATCCCAGCCGCGCCTACGACTACACGGTGAAGGGCAATTTCGTCGCCGTCATCACCAACGGCACCGCCATTTTAGGCCTCGGCAACCGCGGCGCGCTGGCGGCAAAGCCCGTGATGGAAGGCAAGGCTGTCCTTTTCAAGCGCTTCGCCGACATTGACTCCATCGATCTGGAAGTCTCCACCGAGGACCCCGACCAGTTCATCAATTGTGTCCGCTATCTCGGCGCCGGCTGGGGCGGGATCAATCTCGAAGACATCAAGGCCCCGGAGTGCTTCATCATCGAGCAGAAGCTACGCGAGCTGCTCGACATCCCAGTGTTCCATGACGACCAGCACGGTACCGCCATCATCGCCGCTGCCGGTCTGCTCAATGCACTCGATCTTACCGGGCGCGAGATCGCAACGACCAAGCTTGTCTGTAACGGCGCGGGCGCCGCCGGCATCGCCTGTCTGGAGCTGCTCAAGGCGATCGGTTTCAAGCCGGAGAGCCTGATCCTATGCGACACCAAGGGTGTGATCTACCAGGGCCGTAAGGAAGGAATGAACCAGTGGAAGTCGGGCTACGCGGTCAAAACCTCGGCGCGTACGCTCGACCAGGCGTTCGAAGGCGCCGATGTCGCCTTCGGGCTCTCGGTGAAAGGCGCTTTCACCGCCGACATGATCAAGTCGATGGCGGCCAAGCCGATCATCTTCGCCATGGCAAATCCCGACGCGGAGATATCTCCGGAGGAAGTCGCGGCGGTGCGCGACGACGCCATCATGGCGACTGGCCGGTCGGACTACCCGAACCAGATCAACAATGTGCTCGGCTTCCCCTATATCTTCCGCGGCGCGCTCGACGTGCGCGCCTGTGCCATCAACATGGAAATGAAGATCGCCGCTGCGCGCGCCCTCGCCGCGCTGGCGCGCGAGGATGTGCCGGACGAAGTCGCCAGCGCCTATGGCGCACGACCGAAATTCGGACCCGACTACATCATTCCCGTGCCATTCGATCCGCGCTTGATCTCATTCGTGCCACCCGCGGTGGCGCAAGCCGCCATGGATACCGGCGTCGCGCGCAAGCCGATCGTCGACATGGATGCCTATCGCCATCAATTGAACGCGCGGCGCGATCCGATCGCCGGAACGCTGGTGCAAGTATACGACCGCCTGCGCCGGCAGCCCAAACGCGTGGTTTTTGCCGAGGGCGAAGAGGAGCAGGTGATCCGTGCAGCGGCGAGTTTCGTGCATCAGGGTCTCGGCACCGCGCTGTTGGTCGGACGTGAGGATCGCGTGCGCCAATCCGCGCGCGATAGCGGTATCGAACTGGGAGAGGGTATCGAGATCGTCAATGCGCGGCTTTCGACCCGCAACGCGGCCTACATCAACTTCTTGTATGAACGGCTGCAGCGGCGTGGCTATCTGGTACGAGACTGCCAACGCCTGGTGAATCAGGACCGCAACCATTTCGCCGCCTGTATGGTCGTACTCGGTGACGCCGACGCGATGGTGACCGGCGTCACGCGCAATTTCTCGGTCGCGCTCGAGGATATCCGTCACGTGATCGACCCGAAGCCGGGACACCGGGTGATCGGCGTGTCGGTCGTCGTGGCGCGTGGGCGCACCGTTCTCGTTGCCGACACCGCCGTGACAGAGATGCCGGAAGCGCATGAGATTGCCGAAATCGCCATCGAGGCCGCCGGAGTGGCGCGCCGCCTTGGCTATGAGCCGCGGCTGGCTCTGCTCGCCTTCTCCACCTTTGGCCATCCCCCGGGTGAACGCTCGGCCCGCGTCATCGAGGCGGTGAAGATTCTCGACGGCAAGCGGGTCGATTTTGAATATGACGGTGAAATGGCCGCCGACATAGCGCTCAATCCGGAGCTGGTGGCGGCCTATCCGTTCTGCCGCCTGTCGGGCCCCGCGAATGTGCTGATTATGCCGGCATTTCATTCGGCCTCAATCTCAACCAAGATGCTCCAGGAATTGGGTGGCGCCACGGTGATCGGTCCGCTCCTGGTTGGACTCGATCGGCCGGTGCAGATCGTGCAACTCGGCGCCAAGGACAACCAATTGGTGAACATGGCTGCGCTTGCAGCCTATAATGTCAGCGGTTAGAGAAACCCGCGTCTGATCCGTCATTCTGAGGTGCGCTCCGAAGGATGGCGGCCCGCACCCACCCGATCTCGGGTTTACCCGAGATCGGATTCGTTAAGTGCGCAAATCGGCTGAAGCCAACTTGCGGCGGCTTGCGCTTTGCGCTCGCCCCTTAGGGTGACGAGCCGAAGGTCGGAGAAAACGGAGAGCAGATGTGACCAAGCCCCTTTCCGGTGTAATCGCCGCCATCACCACGCCGATCGACGAGAGCGGTGCGCCCAATCTCAAGCGCGCGGTTAATCTGGCGCGCTACCTGCTTGATACTGGCTGCGACGGGCTCAATGTGCTCGGCACTACTGGGGAAGCTACTTCTTTCTCAGTCGATGAACGCAAAGGTGTCATGGATGCCTACAAGGCTAACGGCCTGCCGTTGCACCGCCTGATGGTCGGGACCGGTGCTGCCGCCGTATCGGATGCAGTTGCGCTTACCCTGCACGCTGCCGAACTCGGCTTCGGAGGCGCGCTGGTGCTGCCGCCATTCTACTACAAGGGCGTGCCGGACGACGGCCTGGTCACCTACATCGATACGCTGGTGAAGGCGACCGAGCGAAAGCCAATTCCGATCTATCTTTATCATTTCCCCGCGATGTCGGGCCTGCCCTGGCACGTGACCCTGATCCGTCGGTTGCTCGACTCTTTCTCGTCCCGCATCGTGGGGCTCAAGGATTCCTCCGGCGATATGGCCTACGCCCGCTCGGCGGCGGCGATCTCCAAGAATTTCGCCGTGTTCCCATCAACGGAAGCGGCCCTGCTCGAGGCGCGACGCGGCGATTTCGCGGGTTGCATCTCGGCGACCGCCAATGTCAACGCCGATCTTTGTGCACGAGCCTGGGGTCTAGGCGACACCGGCGCGCTTGACGCGGCAGTCGCGATCCGCAAGCTCTTCGATGGCAAGCCACTGGTGTCAGGCGTGAAGGCACTGCTGGCTTATGTACATAGCGACGCCGGTCTGGCGCGAGTGAGGCCGCCGCTGACACCACTCTCGGCCGCCGACCGCGCCTTCGTCATCGCCGGTCACGACGCGGTAAGAGCCAAGCGTGTGGCCTGAGGCAGACGTTTGCGGGCGTTGACGCCTGCGCGGGGCGTCACTATAAGCCTCAGCCATGGCGGTGAAGTATTTCGCCGCCGTAATTTCTTGCAAATCCTAGTTGCTTTCGCGGGCACCCGCCGGAAGCGCCAGCCGCGAACGAGAGACTGATGGCCAATACGAAGTCCGCCCGTAAAGCCACGCGCGTGATCGCACGTCGGACCGAAGTGAACAAAGCGCGACGTTCGCTGCTGCGAAATTGGGTGCGCAAAGTCGAGGAAGCGATCCAAAGCGGCGACCGCAATGCGGCTTTGTCAGCGTTCAAGGCAACGGAGCCGGTCATCATGCGGGCGGCACAGTTCGGTGTCCTACATAAGAACAACGCCAGCCGGAAAGTGTCCCGCCTCGCCCATCGCATCGCCAAGCTCGGTAAGTAAATACGTAGGTACGTGTGCCTGCACGGCGGAGGCGCGGGATGTAATTCACTTTAAACTCCTGTAAAAAACGTCCAATCGAAGCGCTTCCAGCCAAAAACGGACGTCGATGTGTCGCTGTAGTCAAAACGTCATCACAGCGTCAGAGAAATTTGCTCGTCAAGGATTTGCTTGATCAATTTGCCGTTTGGCCTGCGTCCGCACAGACGTTGGTGGGATTTTCGAAACGGGGGTTACCCGAAAATTCGCTCAGATTTTTTTTCGCGAAGATAAAGACTTAACGGGATAGCGAAGCAAGGACCCCAAAAATGCATACGTGACAGGCATTTTTGGTGGTCGATACTTTTAAAAATTTTTTGTCGCATTTAGAGTACCGTTACACAATTTCAGTGTCGAAATTCCGCGCAACTCCAACACGTTGGATAAGATAACAGAGCGCCATCAGCTTTTCCGCGGCACAAGTTGGATTTTCTCTTACCGCTGTATGCGCAAAATTCATTGCGAGCGCACATCGCTTGTGTATCTTGAAAACGCGCCGGGAATTCTTCGCGCGCGCTCAGAAACAAGGTTCCACGTCACGCTCATCGGCGGATGAGAACGGCTTTGGTTTGCCGATCGTGTCAAATTTAGTTACTTCAAAACGCCGAGGCAGTTCGGTATTGAAATCAAGTTTAGTTGAGTTCGGCGCGGCGCAATCAGAGACGCGCTCGCACCGGGAGATGCCAAGATCAGGCAAGAAACAAAACCATAGGGCCAAAGCCCGCAAATCATTCGAGGGGTGATATCATGATAGGCGCAGGGAGAAGACCGGTGACCACCGATTGTGGCATTGGATGGGCGTCGTCCAGTGCAGATTCGTGCGTTGCTGTAGCCCCTATGGCCGGTCAATCAGCCCCGCTTTTATATTTTGTTCATTTCAGCCGTCATAGGTCCCGAACAGTGTCTATTTTCACGGTCGGAATCCGAGGCGCCACTCCGCCACCCGCGGATTGAAGGCGCAACGCTCCTCGACTTTTCGTCGATGCCGCTTCGCCAAACCTCATTAATTCTAGCGTAACGCGCATCCCACAGACGACATCATCAGGCGAGTGTTGTTGCGTCCCGTTTCCGGCGCGTTGGCGTTCCGCCGCCAAGCCGGGCAAACCGAGTCTGTCCAACCATTTAATCGGATCGAGCAGAACACAATGTCGAACGGGGAGCAGGAGAGCTGGTCACGGGTCAAAGAGCGCTTGCGCACAGAAGTCGGTGACGACGTTTATTCAAGCTGGTTCGCGCGTATGGATCTAGAAGCAATCGAGGAAGGCTCCGTTCGTTTGTCCGTGCCGACCCGTTTCCTCAAAAGCTGGATCCAATCGCACTATGCGGAGCGTGTCCTGGCCTGCTGGCAGGCGCAGGAAGAGAAAGTGACCCGCGTCGAGCTGATTGTTCGCTCGGCGGTTTTAAAATCCGCGGTGTTACCAAAGGCCAAACCGGACATCAGTATGGCCGACAATGGCGGCCGTTATTATCCGAACGGCAATGGCAATGGCCGGCCTCTGTTCGTCGGCGACCCGAGCGCGCATGAGTCACTCGGCGGCTCCCCGCTCGATCCGCGCCTGACCTTCGACACGTTCGTCGTCGGCCGTTCCAACACGCTCGCGCATGCTGCGGCCAAACAAGTAGCGGGCGCCAAGCGCGGCGATGTCGTGATGTTCAACCCGCTTTACATCCACTCGGGCGTCGGCCTCGGCAAGACGCATCTATTGCAAGCCGTCACTTGGGCCGGGAATGCCGCAGGTGAGCGCAAAGTGCTCTATCTAACCGCAGAAAAATTCATGTACGGCTTTGTCTCAGCCCTGCGTACCCAGACAGCGCTTGCTTTCAAGGAGGCATTACGCGGCATCGGGGTGCTGGTCATCGACGACTTGCAATTTCTGCAAGGCAAGTCGACCCAGGCCGAATTCTGTCATACTCTTAATGCCTTGATAGATGCCGGTCGTCAGGTGGTTATCGCCTCGGATCGCCCACCATCGGACCTGGAAAGCCTCGACGATCGTGTGCGCTCGCGGCTGGCCGGCGGTTTGGTCGTCGAAATGGGCCCGCTCGGCGAGGAATTGCGTTTTGAAATCCTCAAAGCCCGGGTGATGGCGGCGCGCGCGCACCACCCCGCCTTCGACGTGCCGCTGCCGGTGCTCGGCTATATCGCCAAGACCGTCACGCACAATGGCCGCGATCTGGAAGGGGCGCTCAACCGCTTGCTCGCCCACAACAAGCTCACCGGTCATCCCGTCACGCTCGAAATGGCCGAGCGCGAGGTGCGTGACCTGATCCGCCCGCAGGAGCCCAAGCGGGTCAAGATCGAGGACATCCAGCGGGTCGTGGCACGCCAATACAATGTCAGCCGGTCCGACCTGTTGTCGTCGCGACGCACTGCCAACGTCGTGCGGCCTCGACAGGTGGCGATGTATCTCGCGAAAACCCTGACCCTACGCTCGCTGCCCGAGATCGGCCGACGCTTCGGCGGCCGCGACCACACCACCGTACTGCACGCGGTGCGCAAGATTGAAGGCCTGGTCGGCAACGATATGGCGCTGGCTGAGGAAATCGAGATTCTCAAGCGGCAATTGCAGGAATAGGCGCTGGTTTTAGCACCGGCTTGAAGGCTCCGTCCCAGCATGCGGACGGGGCCTTTTGCGATGCGGCGACTTGTGGACGCCTGGGGATATGCCATCGGGTCCAAAACCCGCCCTTGCGAAAGGCGCGCTCTTTCGTCACCTTTGCTCCCCGGCTTCGCATTCCGCGAGCGCCGGCTTGCTGTTGCGCCTGATTCTAGGATCCTTTTTGAAGGCGCCGAAGCGGGTCTCCCATGAAAGTTACCGTCGAACGTGCAGAGCTTTTGAAGTCGCTGGGCCACGTCCATCGCGTGGTCGAGCGGCGAAATACCATTCCGATTCTGGCAAACGTGTTGGTGAACGCCGACCGCGGCAAGCTTAGCCTGAAGGCCACGGATCTTGATCTCGAGGTCACTGACTCGACCGCGGCCGAAGTTTCACCCGGTGGCTCGACCACGGTGCCGGCGCATATGTTTTACGAAATCGTGCGCAAGCTGCCTGAAGGCGCGCAGATTGTGCTCGAAGGATCTGGAGACCGCGCCGTACTTTCGCTGCGCGCGGGGCGCTCGCGATTTACACTCCAGACCCTGCCGGAGAGCGACTTCCCCGATCTCGCTGCCGGCGAGATGAGTCATTCCTTTAAGCTCGCTGCCGCCGACCTCAAGCGCCTGATCGACAAGACCCAGTTCGCGATCTCGACGGAGGAGACGCGTTATTACCTCAATGGCATCTATCTTCACACAGCAGGCACAGCCAAGTCCGGAACGCTGCGCGCAGTGGCAACCGACGGGCACCGTCTCGCTCAGGTCGAGTTACCATTGCCTCAAGGCGCCGCAGGCATGCCCGGGATTATCGTGCCCCGAAAAACGGTGGGCGAAGTCCAGCGCCTGATCGAGGCCGGCGAAGGGGAAGTCGCGATAGAACTTTCTGCCGGCAAAATTCGCTTCACAATCGGCAATGTGGTCCTCACCTCCAAGTTGATCGACGGCACCTTCCCCGATTATGCGCGGGTTATCCCGGTCAACAACGACAAGAGTCTGGTCGTCGACAAAAAGGATTTTGAAGCCGCGGTTGACCGCGTCTCGACCGTTTCGAGCGAGCGTGGCCGCGCGGTCAAACTTTCCATCGGCGGCGGACGGCTTGTGCTATCGGTGACCAATCCCGATTCTGGCAGCGCTACCGAAGAAATCGAAGTCGAGTACGACGCCGACCCGCTCGATATCGGTTTCAACTCGCGCTACCTGCTCGACATTGCCGCGCAGATCGAGGGCGACGTCGCCGTACTCAAGCTCGCCGATCCGGGCTCGCCCACGTTGATCCAGGATAAGGACGCCAAGGGCGCGCTTTACGTGCTGATGCCGATGCGGGTGTGAGCTTCTCTCGATAGGCGAGAGGGTGGTATGGGTCACCAATGACCGCCGCCGCCTTCATCCAACGCCTGACGCTGACCAATTTTCGCAGCTATCACGCCGCACAAATTTTGCTCGACCGAACGGGGCCGGTGGTTCTCACCGGGGCGAACGGCGCTGGCAAGACCAATCTGATCGAGGCGATCTCCCTGCTCGCTCCCGGCCGCGGATTGCGACGCGCCACCATGGAAGAACTTGCCTTTTTGGAAGGCGACGGCGCCTGGGCAGTTTCGGCCGAAATCGAAGGCATGCTAGGGCTTGCCACGCTTGGCACCGGCATCGATCCGTCGGCCGGCGAGGAATCTGCGCCCATCCGCAAATGCCGCATCGACCGCGAAACCGTTGGATCGGCAGCTGCGTTCGCGGATCACCTGCGCGTGGTGTGGCTCACGCCAGCCATGGACCCGCTGTTCAACGGTCCGGCCTCGGAACGTCGGCGCTTCCTCGACCGGCTGGTACTGGCCGTCGATGCGCAACACTCGAGCCGTGTCGCAGCGCTCGAACGGTCACTGCGTTCGCGCAATCGGCTTCTTGAAGGTGCTCCGAGCGATTCACATTGGCTCGATGCCGTCGAGCACGAAACCGCCGAGGTCGCCGTGGCCGTCGCCGCCGCACGCGCAGAAACGGTCAAGCGACTATCGGCGGCCCTTGTTGTCTCGCGCAGGGAGACTCCGGGGTTCCCGCAAGCAGAAATCGCGTTGCAGGGCTGGATGGAGCAGCTGTTGCCAGACCACAGTGCCACAGAGATCGAGGACCGCTATCGCGCGCTCTTGAAAGAAAATCGCGCCCGCGACGCCGCCGCGGGACGCACGCTCGACGGGCCTCATTTATCCGACCTTGCCATTAGCCATGCTGGCAAGAACATCCCTGCCGCCGAGGCCTCGACCGGTGAACAGAAGGCGTTGCTGATCCGCCTGGTGCTCGCCCATGCCGGCTTGATCAAGCAGATGACCAATTTTGCGCCATTGCTATTGCTCGACGAGGTGGTTGCGCATCTCGATCCGTCGCGACGCGCGGCGCTCTACGACGCGTTGTCCTCACTGGGCGCACAAGTGTGGATGACAGGCGCCGATCCGGCAGCCTTCGGCGACATCATCGGCCGCGCAATTTTGTTCGTTGTGCGCAACGGCAACGTGGAACCGGCAGCAGTTGGGTTCCGCTAGCTGCGCTGACGCTTTGTTAATCGAAATTCGATCAATTATTCAAAAATAGGAACTATCACCTAGCAATCGCTTTTATCCCAGTAGTGAAAGCACGGAGCTGCGATGGCAACGGATGCAGCAATTGATCGTGTGAAGAGCGAACTCAGTCGTGCGTTCGAAAAAACACGTGCCGATCTCGACCGCATCGAAATCTTGGCGGCGAGCCTTGCTGCATTCAGCGCACCAATTCCAAACTATGAGCCTCGTTTCCAACACTTGCGCCTGCTGACTCTCAGCGTGCATGAGCTGACGTCGGATTAGCACGGCCCGGGTTTCGCCGAGCAATCCGCGCTGCTGCCGCTCGAGAGGCATCGTGTGCTTTTTGCGAAGGGATTTAGGAAGCCAATTCAACCCAAAATTTTGGTGAAAAAACCGGGGATTTTTGCCCCGCCACACTTTAAAAAACATCGTCGAATCAACATATTAAGTGTACTCCTTTTCTCTGTACGAGGTCCCGATTTCGTGTCACACAAATCGCTCATTCCGACTCAATTTTCTGCTCATTTTGAAGGTGCCGCCGATGGCTGAACCGGCCCGCAAGAACCCATCAGACTATGGCGCCGAGTCGATCAAGGTCCTCAAGGGCCTCGATGCCGTGCGCAAGCGGCCGGGCATGTATATTGGCGATACCGACGACGGCTCCGGCCTCCACCACATGGTCTATGAGGTGGTGGACAATGCCATCGACGAGGCCCTTGCAGGATTCGCCACCGAAGTTGCGGTCACGCTCAATCCGAACGGCTCCTGCACAGTGCGCGACAACGGCCGTGGTATCCCGACCGGCATCCACAAAGGCGAAGGCGTCTCGGCGGCCGAAGTCATCATGACTCAACTGCACGCCGGCGGAAAATTCGATCAGAACGCCTACAAGGTGTCCGGTGGCTTGCATGGCGTCGGCGTGTCGGTGGTGAACGCGCTTTCGACCTGGCTCAAGCTCATCATCTGGCGTGACGGCAAGGAGCACTTCATGGAGTTCCGCGATGGCGTCGCGGCAGCTCCGCTCAAAACCACTGGCGATGCGAAGGACAAGCGCGGCACGGAAGTCACCTTCCTGCCCTCACCCAAGACCTTCACCATGCTTGAGTTCGACTTCGCGACGCTCGAGCATCGCTTGCGCGAGCTGGCTTTCCTGAATTCCGGCGTTGTCATCATCCTCTCAGACCAGCGCCACGCGGTCGAAAAGCGTGAAGAGATGAAATACGAGGGTGGCGTCGAGGCCTTCGTAAAATATCTCGACCGCAACAAGAGTTCACTCATCCCCAGTCCGCTGATGATCAAGGCCGAGCGCGAAGGCATCACGGTCGAATGCGCGCTGTGGTGGAACGACGGCTATCACGAAAGCGTGCTCTGCTTCACCAACAACATTCCGCAGCGCGACGGCGGTACCCATCTCGCCGGATTCCGCGGGGCGCTCACCCGCCAGATCACGCAATATGCCGAGACCGCCGGCACCTCGCGTAAAGAAAAGGTCGCGTTAACCGGCGACGACTGCCGCGAGGGATTGACCGCCGTACTGTCCTGCAAGGTGCCTGACCCGAAATTTTCCTCGCAGATCAAGGACAAGCTGGTGTCCTCGGAAGTGCGGCCGGTCGTTGAAAACGTCATCAACCAGGCTCTGCAGGACTGGTTTGAAATCCATCCGCAGGAAGCGAGGGTCATCGTCGGCAAGGTGGTGGAAGCAGCCGCCGCCCGCGAGGCCGCGCGCAAGGCGCGCGAATTGACGCGCCGCAAGGGCGCGCTCGATGTTTCGTCGTTGCCCGGCAAGCTGGCCGACTGTCAGGAGCGCGATCCTGCCAAGTCCGAATTGTTCATTGTCGAGGGCGATAGCGCCGGCGGGTCCGCCAAGCAAGGCCGCAACCGCGAATTCCAAGCAGTGCTGCCATTGCGCGGCAAGATCCTGAACGTCGAGCGTGCGCGCTTCGACAAGATGCTGGGCAGCCAGGAGATCGGCACGCTGATCACGGCGCTTGGCACGGGCATCGGGCGGGACGAGTTCAACCCGGACAAGCTGCGCTATCACAAGGTCATCATCATGACCGATGCGGACGTGGACGGTTCGCACATCCGTACGCTGCTGTTGACGTTTTTCTTCCGACAGATGGAAGAGCTGATCAAGCGCGGCCACATCTACATCGCGCAACCGCCGCTCTATAAGGTCGCGCGCGGAAAATCCGAGCAGTATTTAAAAGACGAGCGCGCGCTGGAAGACTTTCTGATCATGACTGGCGTTGAAGAAGCGGTGTTACGCCTTGCCTCCCGCGAGGAGCGCGCGGGTGAGGACTTGCGCAAGTTGGCAGAGGAGGCGCGTGCAATTCGCAATCTCCTCAACGGACTGCACAGCCGTTACAATCGCCAAGTCGTCGAACAGACGGCCATCCTTGGCGTACTCAGTTCTGATATTTTTGGCGATCCGGCGAAGGCCAAAGCGGCGGCGCCCTACATCGCCAAGCGCCTCAATGCGCTCTCCGAGGAAACCGAGCGTGGCTGGGAAGGCGAGTTCAGCGAAGAAGCGGGTTTTACCTTCACCCGCACTTTGCGTGGCGTGAAGACTGTCGCCATCATTGATCATGCGCTGCTCGGCTCGGCAGACGCCCGCAAGCTCGATGAATATGCTGCCTCTTTGCAGAAAGTCTACGAAAAGCCCGGCTCATTGCGTAGGAGGGACGAGACCTGGGCGATTCATGGGCCGGTCGGTCTGTTTGAGGCCATTACCGGCGCGGGGCGCAAGGGCGTAACGATGCAACGCTACAAGGGTTTGGGCGAGATGAATCCCGAGCAGCTGTGGGAGACGACGCTCGACACCAATGCACGTTCGCTGTTGCAGGTGCGCATCAAGGAAGTCGACGAAGCCAATGTGCTCTTCGACCAGCTGATGGGCGATCTCGTTGAACCTCGCCGGCAATTCATTCAGGACAACGCGCTGGCAGCAAGCGTCGACGTCTGACGCTTCGTCACCCGGCGCTCAAGCCAGCTCAGTTGCAGATTTTCTCGACGCCGCGGACCCAGCCGCCACTGCCGTCGGCCACCGGCACTTCCTTCCAGTAGCAGCCTCCGTAAACGCCGTAGCAGCCGTAGCAGCCGCCGAGAGCGCAGCCGCGCGTCCATGGAAGATAGCCGATATAGCGAAGACGTATGTCGCTGCTTGACGTAATGAGATCGTCGCAATCCCCGCAATACGGCACCTGCTCAGCGACGCGAATGCCGGGCCCGAACGGCTGCCGACAACAGTCGGCGCCGTACCAAACATGAGAACGCCAGCCGTAAGAACGGTAGGGATAAAGATCGGCGGCGTTAGCGGAGCCGCCAAGCGATGCGAAGAGGCCCAACGTCAGTACTGCCAATATGATGTTACGCATGCTAGAAGATACCAAACAGCCCTTGGGCGATAGTGGCTGACGCGGCTTCAACATCGGTGAAGCCGAAAATGCCGGCGATCACAGCAATGATCAGGAAAATCACCCATTTCAGCATCGGCAGCTCCGCAGCAGGACCCTCGTCTCAATAATGAGCAAAGTCGTCGCCGACGCTTGTGAAATTCTTTCGTGTACCAGCGTTCACTGCCCGAACCTGCGCCCGCAAGCACAAGCGAGCGCACGCGGCCAGGATAATTGAGCGCGACCTGCAAGACGGTGTAGCCCCCCATCGATAGACCAATGAGATGCGCCTGTTTGATCTTGAGATGATCAAGGACCGCGACCGCGTCGCGCATGACATGCTGGTAACTGTAGGCGGCCGGATCGGCCGGCACGTCGGACGGCTTGTAGCCGCGCGCCGCGTAGGCGATGCAGCGGTAGCGCTTGCCAAATTCGCGCAGCTGCGGCTCCCAGCTGCGGTGATCTCCCGCAAATTCATGCACGAACAGGATCGGCGTACCCCGACCCACCTCTTCATAATAGAGCCTAACCTTGTCGGATGAGAGCGCGTAAGACATCAAAACAAATCCAGATACTCTTTCTGCTCCCAGGATGTGACCTCTGACTGGTCCGGCGCCTCTTTCTGAAAGCGTTCCAGCTCGGCCGCCTTGATATGCGTGTAGTAATCGATGAACCCCGCGCCGAAGCCTGTGCGGAAAATCTCGTCGACACGCAACGCAGTCAGAGCCTCGCCCAGATTTTTCGGCAGCAGCGCGGCGAGGGCCTCATAGGGCGTGTCGGCTGACCGGCCGGGATCGATTCTGCGCGCAATGCCGTCGAGGCCGGAATAGATCTGCGAAGCAATATAGAGATACGGGTTGGCGGCAGGCTCGCCGACCCGATTTTCCAGACGGGTTACAGAATCGCCGGGCTGGCCAAGTACCCGGATCATCACGCCGCGGTTGTCGCGTGCCCAGATGGCGCGGTCAGGGGCGAGCGAATAGGGCCGATAGCGCTTGTAACCATTGATGGTCGGCGTGGTGAAGGCGGCAGCAGCCCGTGCATGCGCCAGCAACCCGCCAAGATAGTATTTGCCCACGGCCGAAAGCACATCGGGGTGGTCGAATGCGAAAGCATTACGCCTGGTCCTGGGTTCGACCAGCGATTGATGCAGATGCCAGCCGCTCGACATCACATTGGCAAACGCCGGCTTGCACATGAAGCTCGCAAGAAATCCGTGTCGGCGGGCGATCTGTTTCGCCGCTCCGCGGAACAACACCATGGCGTCGGCGCTGTCCAGGCCGAGCTGCGGGCGGAAGGTGAATTCGCACTGGCTTGGGCCGAGCTCGACTTCGACCGAGCGCAACGGCAGGCCGAGCTGTTCGATGCCGCGGCGGAGAATCTCCACCGCCGGATCAAGCATGTCGAAGCGCGACTCGGTCAGATATTGATAGCCTTGGGTGAGCAGGCTGACATCCGGCGCTTCCGGCGGCCAGGTGACGTCGGTCGGCGCCAGCCGTGGATTCTCCAGCCTGAACAGATGGAATTCAACTTCGAGCCCCGAGAGAAAATCAAAACCCGCCTTGGCGAGCGTCGCGAGCGCGTCGCGACAGCGCGCCCGGGTGGAAAACGGCACCGGCTTGCCATTGCTGAAATAGATATCGCAAAGCATCCAGCCGGTTTTGTTCGCCCATGGCAGAATCCGGAATGTCGACGGATCTGCAACCATGACGAAATCGCCGCCGCCCTCCATTTCCGTCATGGCGAAACCGCCGCCCGGCGTGAACACCGGATAGACGGTACGGTGAGCCGTGTCTTTCGCGAGCAGCGTCGTGGTTATGGTGACGCCCGCGCGCATTGCACCCGCGACTTCCGCAGCAACCAAAGTTTTACCGCGCAACACGCCATGCTGGTCGGCGAAGGAGAAGCGCACGACCTCGAGCTTTTCTTTCTTGACGATACGCTCGATTTGCGCAGCGCCCTTTGCCTGCGCGTCACTCCAAAGGCTGTGACGTTCTACAAAGCTGGCAGGTTTGCGCGAACTCGGGGGCATAATGGCCTAGTGACCATTGGTCCAGCTCGCAGCCTGGCGCTTGCTCGCCTCGCTCTTCTGCCAATAGCCCTGCCAGTCATCGGCAGGGCCGATGCCGTCAATTGCCGCCGGCCCCGTGATGCTCGCGGCGCGCGTGGGGTCAAGAATCATAATCGGCTTTTCGCCTTTGTCCGCCTGCTCGATAGCTTGCCGAAGAAGCTTGCGATAGGCGCTGATCGCCTTGTCGGACGTGCCGAGATGTTCGCTGGTGCGGTCCTGGATCGCACCCATCGATTCGCAAGCCCACTGGTCGTGCACGTTGATGTCGGCGCCCATGCCGGTATAGGTGTCGTGTTCCTGCTCGTGCGGATCGAAGCCGTAATCGTTGGCCTTGTTCTTGTTCGGGATGTAGTCAGGCAGTTGATAGAGCGCGAGGCGCTGACGCCGCATCTCGTTTTTGTCTACAGGCGCGCCGAAGCTTGTGAAGATCGCATACCAATAATGCTTCTCATCATCGATCGGCACGTGCCACTGCGTGATCGTCATCTCGCGGCTCATCGGGATGACGAAGGCATTTGGAAACATGAGATTGGTGACGCGCACATGGGTGCTCGCCTCGCTGATCTGCCGTAGCGTCACCAGCCGGAAGCCGAATGCGGTCGGCTCGACTTCGATGCGTGGTCTCGCGAACTCACGCATGATACGCGACATCGGCATGTCGGAATCGCGTGACGTATCACGGAATAATTTTCCATAGCCCTGGCTAGGATCCTCGTCATCGAAGAAACGGTGCAGAAACGATGTGTGCACCGGATCGATGCCGACCTCGAGCGACTGCAACCAATTACAGTCGATCATGCCCTTGAAGGCGAAGGTGTGACTCTCGGGCGCAATGAAGCAGTCAAAATGCGGGAATGCCGGTGATTCGCCCGGCCCGAGATAGGCGAACAGGATGCCGCTCTTCTGCACGACGGGATAGGACTTCTGCCTGATATTGGCGCAGAGATTGCTGTCGTCGGGTTCGGCTGGAGTCTCCAAGCACTTGCCGTGCACGTCGAACAGCCAGCCATGAAAGGCGCAGCGCAAGCCGCCATTTTCGAGTCGCCCGTACGCAAGGTCGGTGCCGCGGTGCGGGCAGCGGCGGCCGATAAGCCCATGGCGCCCCTGCTCGTTCTTGAAGATCACCAGGTCTTCGCCGAATAACCGCACGGGTTTAATCGGGCGATTGCCGGAAAGCTCGTCGACCAGTGCCGCGGGCTGCCAATAGTGCCGCATCAAGCTGCCCGCCGGTGTGCCGGCTCCGGTCCGGGTGATGAGATCGTTCTGTTCTGCACTCAACATCGGCAGGCGTCCCCTTGGCCGGAGGACTTTATACGAAGTCCTCAGCCAACCGAAAGCTACGCCCAAAGGCCTGAAACGCAGCGGCCGGCGCAAGGGCCGGCCGCAAATCGGGCAGCTACATGAGGCTCAGTTCGGATGACGGGCCGTCCAGCCCATGTCCATGCGCCGGCGCCAGGCAGTCTGACGCAGGCCGATCAGCCGTTGCGCGGCGGTCTTGGCCTCGGCGCGGCTGGCTGCCGCGCATGTGCGATATTCGAGGTCGGCGACACGCGACCCGAGCGGCTGCTTGCGGAAGAGCCGGCTGAATGTTCCAGCGCCGCCGTCCAATTTCAGGTCAGCGAGCGCTTTGGCTACGTTGCCTGCATGACCGAACGCAACAACCCGTCCAGTCATTGTATGACGGACTTCGTAAACTCCGGGACCGATGGGCGCTTCGACATGCCCGCCGCTTTGTGCATCGGGAAATCGTTTCCAGCTACTCCAAGTCTGCACCATAAAAAGTCCCTATAACCATTGGTTCCGTCGGATCAACAGCCTCTGTTGATAAGCGGGCAATCGCGGCTGCAATTTGACGGCGGTCAACATCCACGTATTTGCACGTACTAGCGCGATTAACTGCAAAAGTTAATGGCCGGGCAGCACAAGCACCTTCGGCTTTGCGGGCAGGCTTGTCTTGGATACTACCAGAGATGGTATTTCGGCGACTTCCACTTCCCAGTCCTGGCGGACACGCTGCAGAAAGCGGTCAAGCGTGTAAGCGCTGAAAAAATGCATCGGAATCATCAGCGGCGCCTTGAGCGAATGCAAGACGTCGACCATGCCATCGAGGTCGAGCGTGTAAGAGCCATCGACCGGCACCAGCACGATATCGACGCGACCGATCTCGTTGAGCTGCTGTTGCGTGAGCGTGTGATGCAAATGGCCGAGATGAGCGATGCACAGATTGGCAACCTCGAAGATGAAGATTGAGTTGCCGTGCCGTTCGGTACCGCCCTCAAATGTGCGGATATTGGTTGGCACATTGCGCACGCGCACGTCCCTGTATTGAAGATCGACGCGCGCCGGTTTTTCGTCGTCCGTCCAGCCGTGCAGCACATATTTGATGCCGGGATCGGGCGACAGGGTGAAATGCGATGAGTGCGCGTGGTTCATTGTCACGATATCGGGCAGAACGGGCGGCCTGATCCAGTCGCTGTAATCAGTTGCAATGCGTACCAGCTGCGGGCTCTCGATCAGAAAGGTTGCATGGCCGACATAACTGATGCGCACCTGATCGTGCTCAAGCGCTGCAAGGCGAAACGCGGCGGACTCAACGAAAGGCGGCCGCGCCGCCACCAGGCCGGGACAGCTTTGCGTCATTTCAGGCTTGGCGGGCGGTGCCGCGTCCTGCGCTGCAGCTTGGGTCGCGGTTGCAATGACCCACGCCGCCGCGAAGATCTTCAAGGAAGCATTGTGCATGGCATCACCCGCGCCACTTGAACGGGGAAATCTGACATGGTTTTGCGCCGCTCGCTACCGCCTCACGCGCAAATGAAGAGCGGCGCCCGAGGGCGCCGCCGATCATAGTCACTTTGCTGGACGTTCAGAATTGTTCGAAATAGCGACGGTCGCGCATTGATACGATGACCCCTTTCGGCGTCACCACCAGCCAGCGGCCGTCTTGCCGCTTGATCTGTTCGACCGGACCGAGGCCGGGCAACGGCGCGCCTGGCACGACCTGATAAACGTCGCCGTGTCCTTGCACATAAACGTAGCCATCGCGGGCGTCGCGGATCGACCAGCCGGCCACGATCGGCCGCCGAGGCAGCAACGCCGATTCTGCAGCCGGTGCAGAACGTGGTGTCGACACCGGCGCAGATACCGGTGGCGCCGGCGGGACGGATTGGGGTGGCGCGACTGAGCCGGTTACATCCGTGCCTTCGCGATTGAGACGTTCGCTGATTTTCGCGATCTGGCTATGGGCCGACTTGCTGGCGGCGTCGAAGCTCGCTTTCAGGCTCGTGATTTCCTTGGCGAGACGAGCGACGGACTGCTGGGTCGCCTTGTTCTCTTCGACGGCAATGTCGACGGTCGCTGGTTTGGAGAAGCCGCCAGTGTTCGCTGCGCCAACGACCGCGCCGAATGCGGCAGCGATAGCCACCGAGGTGGCCAGCAGAGCGTGACGCTTGTGGCGCGGACGCAAGATGATGCGCGGTCGCATCAGCGCTACTTCCGGCGAAACGGCGGACGTGTTTTCTTCTCCGCTAGTAGGCGTAGCGGCGACAGGCTGGTCCGGTGTTGCCGCCACGGCCGGCTCGCCCGCGGTCTCGGTCTTTGCTGGCGAGATCGCCGGCGACTCGACGGACGGCAATTCAATCCTGGGCTGCGGTTGCTCAAGCGCGCCGTCAGGATTTGCCGTCGTTTCGTTGCTGGCAGCCTCAATCGCCTTGCGCTTGGACATCGATTTACGTCCTCGATTGGTTGTTCACAATCGGTAACCACGTTCGGTTACCAATTGGTTACCAATCGGGCAGCCGCACGTGCGCTAGACCGGTACGCCGCTCTCAGCCGCGCGCGCTTTCAGCGACACCGCCGGCCGCGCGCCGATATGCTGAATGACTTCGGCCGCTGCAAGCGCACCTAAACGCGCGGCGGTGCGATGATCCTTGCCGCGTGCCAGGCCGACGAGAAAGCCAGCCGCAAATAAATCGCCGGCGCCGGTAACATCCGCCACCTGTTCGACCGGTTCCGCCTCAACCACCTCGATCGCATCTTTGCTGACGACGACACAGCCCCTTTCACTGCGCGTCACGACCGCAAGTTTTGCCTCAACACGCAGCGCCTTCGCCGCGCTGTCAAAGTCGGCGGTCTCGTAAAGGCTATGCAACTCGCGCTCATTGGCAAATACGATGTCGACAATACCCTTACGAATAAGATCGAGAAATTCTCTGCGATAGCGGTCGACACAGAACGCATCAGACAATGTGAGCGCGACGCGGCGACCGGCCTTATGTGCGATTCCCGCGGCCTTGACGAACGCCTCTTTGGCCTGCGGCGGATCCCATAGATAACCTTCGAGGTAGGTGACCGCGGCACTTGCCACTTGCACCTCATCGATGTCGCCCGGCTTCAAGTCCTGCGCGGCGCCCAGGTATGTGTTCATGGTGCGCTCGCCGTCCGGCGTCACCATGATGTAGCATCGCGCTGTCGAAGGACCTTCGCTCGCCGGCCTGGTGTCGAAGGCAACGTTGGCAGCACGAATATCGTGAGCGAAGGTGCGGCCCAGTTCGTCGTCCTTGACTTTGCCGACGAAAGCCGCACGCGCGCCGAAGCTGGCGACGCCAACAATAGTATTAGCCGTAGAGCCGCCCGAACTTTCGACCGCCGGTCCCATTGCTGCATAGATTGCTTGCGCACGGGCCTCGTCGATTAATGCCATGGTGCCCTTGTGCATGCCCTGCGTGACCAGGAAATCGTCCTCTGCGCGGGCAATGACGTCGACAATGGCGTTACCGATGCCGATCACATCGTAGCGAAGCGTGGTCATGCGCAATCCTCGTTAATGGTGCGCGCACTATATCTGGGGAACACGCCTCGGCAAGCGCGGACATATCGCGGATGACGGGCGAGCGCCCACGAGCTTACATTGCCGCGAAGGGAATCACCTATGTCGCTGGCGCGCGATATCACCACCGTTGGCGGCGGCACGCTGGTGTCACGGCTGCTGGCCTATCTACGCGACGCGTGGATTGCGGCGCTGCTCGGCGCCGGGCCGTTTTCGGAAGCATTCTTCGTGGTGCTGCAGGTGGTGAACTTCTTTCGCCGCTTGCTGTCGGAGGGTGCCCTTAACAGTGCCTTCGTGCCGATCTGGCTCAAGTTGCGCCGAGGCAAGCACGGGACAGCAAATGCCGACAGATTCACCCGGCGCTGCCTGCTGGCGATGCTCTGCGTCGCCGGCGTCATCGCGCTACTCGCCATTTTCTTCGGGAAATACGTTGTCGCCATCATCGCACCGGGATTCGAAGATTGGCGCCAGTTGTTCGCGGCATTCTTGCTGTTCATGGTAGCGCCCTACATCATTCTGGTGGGCCTGGTGGCGGTGATTGCCGCAGCACTCAACGCCGAAGGCCGAGTGGTTGCGGTCGCGATCAGCACCATCGCGTTTAACCTGGTGATGGTGTCAGCGCTTGTCGTGATGCCTGATGGAGAGATCGATCAGGTTCACACAACCTTCTGGCTCGCCTTTGCCGTTACCGCTGCAGGCCTCATCCAGCTCGCTGTCACAGCGGTGACGTGGTTGACGACCGGCCGGCGCTGGCAACGCGCGCGCGTTCAAGCGCCCGATCAGACGCGCGCGTTCTTCGCCCGCGCCCTTCCCGGCCTGATCGCCACCGGTATCCCGCAACTCAAGCTGATCGCGGCCACCGCGATTGCCTCGGCCTCGCCCGCGGCGGTGTCGTGGCTCTACTACGCCAACCGGCTCTACGAGTTGCCGCTTGGGGTTGCCTCCGTCGCAGTTGCGGTTGTGATCGTTCCGCGCATCGCAGCCAGCGTGCATGCCGGCGATGGTCGCGCGCTCGCGAAAGCCCAGTCGCGCGCCTATGAGATTGCGCTCGGCCTGGCGCTGCCGGCGACGGCCGGTTTCGCGCTGCTTGCCCATCCGATTGCAGGCGGTTTGTTCGAGCGCGGCGCATTCACCGCACAAGACACCACAGCGGTCGCCGCTGCGCTGGCGGCGATCAGTGCCGGGCTGCCCGGACACGTGCTGGAAAAAGTTTTCGGCGCTGTCTCATTCGCGCACGAGGATACACATACGCCTATGCTCGCGGCCTTGTGTGGCCTTGCCACGGCTATCGTCGGCGGTCTGCTTCTGTTTCCAGGCTATGGACACACCGGTGTCGCAGCGGCAATCGCCGTTTCCGGCTGGGTCGGCGCGACAGTCCTCGGTAGCGTGCTTTATCGACGCCGCTGGCTGCGTCTCGACGGTTTTGCCCGGCGGCGGCTGCCCCGCATCATCGCCGCGACCGCGGCGATGGGCGCCGCGGTCGGCTATGGCCTTGTCGCCCGCAATCATCTGTTCGCGGGGGCTGGAACGTCACCATTGGGCCGCCTCGCCATCCTGTGTGTTCTTGTAACACTCGGCATCGCCATCTACGCGGCCGCTTTGCACGTGCTTGGTGTCGTGAGGCTCAAGGAAATCGTCGCAGGACTACGCACGCGCACGTAAAGCCCTTGCGCCGCGCGCCCCCGGCGTGGCATGGCTCCGCGCGCAATCGAAGAGGACAGTCAATGGCGTTCAAGGAACGCGTATTTTCCGGCGTGCAGCCGACCGGCAACCTGCATCTTGGTAACTATCTCGGCGCGATCACCAGGTTTGTCGCGCTGCAGGATCGCTATGACTGCATCTATTGCGTGGTCGACCTGCATGCCATCACGGTGTGGCAGGATCCGAGCGAACTGCCGCGCGCCACTCGCGAGGTAACCGCTGCGTTCCTTGCGTGTGGTATCGATCCGAAGAAACACATCATCTTTAACCAGAGCCAGGTCGCCGAGCATGCCGAACTTGCCTGGGTGTTCAGTTGCGTCGCCCGCGTCGGCTGGCTCAATCGCATGACCCAGTTCAAGGAGAAGGCTGGCAAGGACCGCGAAAATGCTTCGGTCGGACTCTACATCTACCCCAACCTGATGGCCGCCGACATACTGGTCTACCGCGCAACACATGTTCCCGTTGGCGAAGATCAGAAACAGCATCTGGAACTGTCACGTGACATTGCGCAGAAATTTAACAACGATTTCGCGGCGTCGATTCACGCGCACGGCTACGGTGATGCGTTCTTTCCGCAGCCCGAACCGCTGATCCAGGGGCCCGCAACGCGGGTGATGTCACTGCGTGATGGGTCGAAGAAAATGTCGAAGTCGGAGGCGTCCGACTATTCGCGTATCAATCTCACTGATGACGCCGATGCCATCGCGCAGAAGATTCGCAAGGCGAAGACCGATCCCCAGCCGCTGCCGAGCGAGGAAAAGGGTCTCACGCCGCGCCCCGAGGCCGACAACCTGGTTGGCATCTATGCCGCGTTGCAGGGCGTGAGCAAAGCCGAAGTGCTTGGACAATTTGGCGGCGGGCAATTTTCTACCTTCAAGACCGCGCTCGTCGATCTCGCTGTCGCCAAGCTTGCGCCAATCGGCGCAGAGATGAAGAAGCTGGTCCAGGACCCGGTCTATATCGACTCGGTATTGGCGGAGGGCTCGCAGCGCGCGCAAGCGATCGCCGCCGAAACCATGAAGGCCGTCAAGGATATCGTCGGTTTCGTGCATCGCTAGTTGCAGCGCGGGATACCCGCCTTGTCGGCGCGGCGGCCGCCGTGCCACCATTGCCCGCTTGTGCATCCAACACTACGCATTTAATTGGACGGGAGCGACGCGCCCATGAGCAGCAAGCGCCGCAGCTACGAGGCCGGCCACAAGCGCAAATATCTCGTGGTCATCGACGACACCGAGGAATGCGATCGAGCGGTTTATTGGGCGGCCAAGCGCGCCGGCCGCACCAAATCACAGATCGTGATGCTGCGCGTGATCGAGCCGGGTGACCGCAACCA
>JBARNC010000034.1:0-2819 GCA_049802775.1 Pseudolabrys sp.
TACAATACAGCGCCGCGCTGACGACGCCGAGGAATGAAACCTTCGTGAAGGCCTATCGCGCCAAGTACGGCAAGGTGCCGTCCTACTTCTCGGAGAGCAACTACACCACCGCGCAGCTGATCGACGAGACGATCAATAAATCAGGCGGCAAGTGGCCGGGCTCCGAGCAATTCATCAAGACCATGGCGGGGCTGAAGATCGACGCCGTGCGCGGGCCGGTGTCGTTCGATGATATGCGCAACCCAATACAGGACATCTACATCAAGAAGGTCGAGAAGAAGCAGATGTTCGGCTACGACAAGCCGGAATTGTGGAACACTGTGATCAAGATCTATCCGGCGGTCAGCCAGTTTTGGATCTACGGAAAGGAAAAATTCCTGGCGCAGCCGGTCTACAGCCGCGACTTCCCGCCCTGCAAATTCTGCGAGTGAGACGCACGACGCAAAAGATCACGGGTTGCGAAAAGAAAACCCCGGCGCGGCGCCGGGGTTTTTGTTTGCCTTGCGTTACTTTCTCACGGGCACGGATGACGGCGTCCGTCGCTGCCCATGAATGTGCCGCTTCGCGGGTCGTATGACCTGTACCGCTGCATGCAATACGCCACGCCATCGTCACCGCTGGACGGCTCAGCATTGTAGCCAGGATCCACGTAGTACGGTCCGCCGTAATAAGGGCCACCATAGTAGCCGCCGTAATAATAGGGTGCAGCGAGCGCGCCACCGATGAGCGCGCCGGCGGCAATTCCGGCGCCGACACCGCCCCAGCCCCACCCGCCGTATCCTCGGCCCCAACCACCGCGCCAGCCATACCCGCCGCCACGCCAGCCGTAGTACCGCACATTTTCGATATTGCTCGACGCCGCATTCTTGAGCGCAAGCGCGCCGCTGACCGGAGCGGCCGAAGCGATGCCTGCGTACAAAGGCACAGCAACGGCGATTAATGCCGCCGTCGCCAGTTTCACTATCGTCTTCGACATGGCTGAACCTCGTGTTTGTAAGTGCTGAATAGGGATGATCGCTTTCATTACATAAAGAACAAAATCGACCTTGATTCAGGTCAAAAAAAGACGTGCCGGGCGCCCGGATGACACAACTCTCAACCCAGTCATTGCCGGGGCTCGACCCAGCAATCCATGAGGCGTTCCGCAAGCACACCCGCGTAAGGCCTTTCTCTATCGCCGCTCATCATGGATGCGCGGGTCGAGCCCGCGCATGATTCTAAGTGTGTGGCGCGCGCCTGCGCCCTGGACACATTAAAAACGCCCGCTACCCCAGCGTCCGGCGATAGTCCTGCGGCGTGGCGCCGGTCGTCCTGCGGAAGGCCGCAGAAAACGAACTTGTTTCGGCAAAGCCGACCGCCAGCACGACCTCGGTGACCGAGCGATCGCGCAAGTGCGCCTTCGCCCGCTCGATGCGCTGGCCCACGTGATACCGGTGCGGCGGGACGCCGAACGACCGCTTGAAGGCGCGCGCAAAGTGATAGGGACTTAAATCAACGAGCCCGGCCAGCACCCGCACCGGGATATCACCGGCCACGTGCTCTTCGATAAAGGCCGCGACGCGTTTCTGTTGCCCCGGCCCCGGCGGCAAATGATCCGCCGATGAAACAAGACATGGGGACTCGCAATGAAGAAGCTCGCACTGATTGCCGCGCTTGCCATGACATTCGCGTCACAGGCTTTCGCGCAATCCTATGACCATGATTTCGGCGGCGGCAATGTCGCCAATCCGGTTCAAGCCGAAGGCACTAACGCACAATTCGGGATCGATACCGGTGCCTACGCCTCCGGATCCTATGACACCGCGCCATACGCCTCCGCGCCGAAGCGCGTGCGTCGCGCGCAAAAGATGCAAATGAACTGATAACCGTCGGCGATTCGCGCAGACAAAAACCCGGCCTGCAAAGGCCGAGGTTTTTTGTGCGGAGGATCGACGCCCGCCATTCTTCGAGGCTCGCGTTGCGCGCGGGCACTCAGGATTAAAGGCCCTGCCTCGGCCGAAGGTATGGCGCCACAGGCAAGGCAAGGCGCTCACGGATTCTTTTGTTGCCATGTGAGGTACATCACGTAAGCCGGGCGTCCGGGAAGCTAGCCTCGCCTTCATGCAGAACAGAACCATGTTCAATCATTGCTGTGAAATGGTCGGCAGGGTTTCCGCGCTCATCACGTTTGCTGGTATGGGATCGCTTGTCTTGGCAGCAACCGTCGTCGACGTCCTGCGCTAGCCGGATTTTCGCGCTGGGCTCACAATTAATTTGTGAGCCAGCATCGCCATCACCCTGCGGTGCGAGCCTCGAAGGGCGACGGCGTGCTGCACCCGCAATCCACCCTTTTCTCAAAACGCAGATTTATCGAGATGAGCGGCAGTGGGTTCGACTGCGTGAGGTATCAAATGACGATAACCAGCGCGCGGGCTTCGGATGGCACTCGGATAATCCGCAGCTGCATCCCGTGCGATAGTTCGCTGCATTCGTCTGCGCGAATCGTGGTTATTTCACCGTGCGCGCGACTCTGGGCAGCGTCATCAACGGTGGCTGATATGGTGCCATCCTGGGCAGAGATTTTCTACCGGGCCTGCACGATCCTCGCCGGTGTCGTTGTGCTGCCGGCCGCAGCAGACTTCCTGTACAAAAGTGAGTTAAGGCGGTGATCCCCGTCGTTCCGCTGGTACTGGCCGTGCGCTATTGCCGCCGTCTGTCTCTTGAACAAATGAATTGATCCCTACTCCGCCGGGATCGGCGTAGCCGGGGCGGTGGGCGCGGTGGCGGCCCGCGATGGTGCCGTCGGGCCCTTGAGCGGCCGTTCCTCCATCGAGATCAAA
>JBARNC010000035.1:0-1791 GCA_049802775.1 Pseudolabrys sp.
CGTCTACGAAGGGCCGGCACGCCGAGTCTCAAGTCCCTCCGAGTTTGACCGAATCATACAGGGAGACGTCCTTGTTACCGAGTCGACAACTGAAGCGTTCAATATCCTTTTGCCGTTGCTAGGCGCGGTCGTGACGGACCGCGGCGGCCTGCTTTCCCACTCGGCAATCGTCGCGCGCGAGTACGGGATTCCGGGTGTTGTCGGGACGCGCGAAGCAACCGAGCGCATCGCCGACGGGGTGCGGGTGCGTGTCGACGGTAATGCCGGCGAGGTCACGGTGCTCGGGTGAAGAAGGTCGTCCCACTCGAAGAAGCGCAGGACGCTGCGGTCTTTGGCTCCAAGGCGGTTGGGCTGGGGCAAGCGATCCGGCACGGTCTTCCGGTCCCACGCGGATTTGCGCTTTCCGGTTCAATCGTTGAAGCCGTTGCCGCTGGCGAACAACGTGCCATCAACGAAGCCTCCAAATGCGTTAAACCACTCGGCGGCCCGTTAGCCGTCCGCTCGTCCGCGGTTGACGAGGATAGCGCTGAAGCGAGCTTCGCCGGTCAGCATCTGACGCTACTCAACGTGCCGTCATCGGAGGAGTTGAGTTCGGCGCTGAGCGAGATCTGGTGGTCGGCGAACTCAGACTCGGCAATCACGTACAGGAAGCGCGTCGGCCTCTTCACTCGCCCCAGCATTGGAGTGGTCGTCCAGTCGCTCCTCAATCCCGAGACTGCCGGGGTGATGTTCACCAAAAATCCGGTCACCCGGGCCGACGAGCGGGTGATTGAGGCCAGCTGGGGGCTCGGGGAGGCTGTTGTCGCGGGGACGGTGATTCCGGACCACTACCGCGTTGACCGTTCGGGTCAGGTGCTCGAGCGCACGCCGGGAGTCAAGAGCGTCGCGATCCGTAGTGGTCCGAATGGCGGCACGGTCGAGGAGAATGTTGACGCCGAACTTGTGGAAAAACTCTGCCTTGAGGATGACCAGCTCCTTGAGCTGAACCGGCTCGCCACGCGCTGTGAGGACGTGTACGGACCTGCTCGAGACGTTGAATGGGCTTTCGCCGAGGGAACGCTCTACCTGCTTCAATGTCGAGCGATTACGCGGTCAGCGTCGTGATGCGCCCAGGAGCCCGGCAGTGCTTCAATTTTCGGTACACCATCCGCTGCTCGGCGTGCTCCGGTTCTTACCTTGCGTTGTTTCCTTTATGATGGCGTCGACAGCTCAACCAGCATATTCCGCCACGTAGGCTCGGTCCTGATGCGAGGCGCCCCAGTTGAAGCCCTGCAGCGTGTGCCGCTCTTCGCGGATCTGAGCAAGCGCGAGGTCCAAAAAATCGCGCGTTTGTTCAAGAAGCGCCGTTTCTCTAAAGGCGACACTGTCGTCAAAGAGGGTTCGGGTGGTGCCGCCTTCTTCGTGATCGAATCCGGCGAGGCGGCGGTTTTTATCGGTGGCAAGGAGCGCACGATCTTGAAGCCAGGCGACTATTTTGGCGAGATCGCTCTCATCGACGAAGGCACTCGCATGGCGACGATCACCGCCTCCAGCGAACTCGTTTGTTATGGGCTTACCTACTGGGACTTCCGGCCTTTCGTGGAGAAGAATGGTGTGGTGGGCTGGAAACTGCTGCAGCGGATGGCGACGCTACTACGCGTTACGCGGGAAGAGGCCCATGAACTCCAAGATGCACTCGCCATCCTGCGCCACTAATGGCCTGAATATTGGCGCCCGCAACGGCGTCATCGTGCTCGCCCAGCGGCAAAGTCTTGGGTTCCGGCCGTTTCTCTCTTTTGGGTTCATCTGCCC
>JBARNC010000036.1:0-14080 GCA_049802775.1 Pseudolabrys sp.
GTCGTCCAGCTCAAGATCAGCGCGGCCGCCTCCGCCGCGTCCACGCCCGCCGGCACGCGGGTCAGGTCGCTGGCCCGGAGCGTCCGATAGGCGGCGTTCGACCCGACCACCGTCAGATCGGCCACGCGGTCGCCAACCTGAAAGCCGCTCACGCCATTACCGAGCTGATCGATTTCCCCGACGACATCATAGCCCAGCACAAACGGCGGCCGGCGGAGCATCGTTTGCGGGTAGAGGTGGCGCCGGATCAACACCTCGGTGTACTCCACGCTTGAGGCAAGCACGCGGACCCGCACCTCGCCCCGGCCGGCCGTCGGCTGGGGAACGTCGACCACCTCCAGCTCGTCGGGACCGCCGAAGCGCCTGAGTTGAACAACCCAGTTGCGTGGCTCCCTCATGGGCGGATTTCCTTGTAACTTATGATCCTGCGGCACGGAAACGTTCCGCGGCTGCTGACAGAAGTCGAGGCGCACCTCTTTACCCACTAATCGGTGTCGGCGGAGAATTTCGATACAAAGGCAATCGCCCCGCCAACCAATAGAAAAAACAACGCCAGGGTATAAAAAGCAGTTCGTGGCGACGTACTGGTTAGAACTATAATTATTACAATTGCGCAGCCCCCAATGAGCGCAACGACCGTCCAGTTGCGGAAGTCGCCTTCGGGGGTTTTAAGCGGGTTGGTGGTCATTTGGCTCGACCCCCAAGCGTGGTGGATAACGTTGAGATAAGATCACTTACTCGATTGATTGCAATGATTTAGATCAATCGCTGCGATATCTGCTTTTCGGGTAAAGCGAACATCACACGCAAAGCGCAAGGCATTGGAGGGCGCCGCCGAGGCGCTTGTTGCAAAGCCGATCGATTTCGGGGCACAAATATCCGCTTTGCACCAGCTTTGACAGGCGCTGAAGAGGCCTGAGCGATAAGCGATAGCGATTTACGGACCTTCCAGTCTGGTCGTTTGAATTGATACGATGTCTTCCTGAGCCTCGGCGATAGGGTGGGGCATGAGGCGGCGCGACTTCATCAAGGCGCTGTTTGGTTCGGCAACCCCGTGGCCGCTGGCGGCGCGCGCACAGCAATCAACGCTTCCCGCGATAGGGTTTCTATCCAGTGCTTCGGCGACTGGGTTTGTGCATCGTGTGGCAGCATTCAAAGAAGGGCTTGGGCAGCTCGGCTTTGTAGAGGGCCAGAACGTTGTCATCAAATATCGCTGGGCAGAGGATCAATATAACCAACTGCCGGACCTCGCCGCCGATCTGGTGAGGAATCAAGTGGCGATTATTATAGCCGCCGGTGGCTCCCAGACCGCGTTTGCCGCGAAATATGCAACTAAGACGACCCCTATTCTGTTCATGCACGGAGGTGACCCGATCCAGCTTGGCCTGGTCGCCAGCCTTAATCGCCCTGAAAAACGATCCGTTCGCTTGGCCTCGAAGTGCCGCTGTCGCTGCAAATGCGGAGCGACGAGATTATCGAATAGCAATCTCTTCGGTGCATGATTCCGCTATTGGCACCTAGCGGACAATCCAACCGCACCCGCGTTTGTCCGCTATTGGATTACGACCGTTTCTTGTTTTCAAAATGGAACCTGAGCCATATCACTAGGCTCATCAGCACAATTGCTGCAAACAAAACGATCAGAAAGGTAGCGGTGTCGAGAGCCATGGGGCGATCTCGGAAACTCAGAATGGGTGAATGTCCGCTATTAGCACAAAGCAGACATGCTGCTCGCCTGGCGGAATGTCCATTCGCAACAGCGCTGGCCCAAGCGCAATGATGCTTCCCTGTTGATGCCGCTGATTTCTCTGTTTATTCGAAAAAATTCCCAATTGCAGGGGATTCCGCTCAAAGCTTTTGAATTTGCTCGCGTGTTAGCCTCAAAAATTGCCTTTTCCTCCTTATAGCGGCGCCATTCTTCCTCACGGCGGCGTTTCCCGGCTTCTTCGTATTCGCGGCGACGCTCCTTTCCGTTCATCGCCATTCCGTCTGACATCTAGGCTGCTCACGTTGACTTAGATCAACAACCGGCCGGCCGCGAAATGATATTTGCCGAATGAAAATTGGGGGAACATGCCATGACAATCGCTCGTTGCGTGGCAGGGCTGATCGCAGCCTCTGTTACGATAGCAACGCCGTGCTTCGCCGAAGAGGTCGTCAAGATTGGTCTAATCGTACCGATGACCGGACCCTTCACAGCGACCGGCAAACAACTGGTGGCCGGCGCAAAGCTTTACATGCAGAGCAAGGGTGACATCGTCGCCGGCAAGAAAATCGAGCTCGTCATCAAGGACGACACCGGCAACGCGGATATGACTAAGCGGCTCGCCCAGGAACTCGTGGTCAATGACAGGGTGTCTTTCCTGGCTGGATTTGGGCTTACGCCAGCCGCACTTGCCACCGCGCCTATCGCTAACGAGGCCAAAATCCCACAAATCGTGATGATGGCGGCGACTTCGGTCATCACCGAACGCTCCCCTTATATCGTGCGCACGAGCTTCTCGGTCCCACAGACGACCGTGCCGCTCGCCAACTGGGCGGCGGCAAACGGAATCAAAAAGGTGGTGACTGTGGTCTCGGACTATGCACCCGGGATTGATGTAGAGACGGCATTCAAGCAGCGTTTTGAGGCCGCCGGCGGCCAGGTGATCGAATCCTTGCGCGTGCCACTGGCAAGCCCGGATTTCGCGCCTGCCCTTCAGCGCGTAGCAGATGCGAAGCCGGATGCGCTCATGGCATTCGTTCCGGCCGGTGTTGGGCCGATTTTCGTGCGGCAATTCGTCGAACGCGGGCTCGACAAATCCGGTATCAAATTCATTGCGGAAGGCAGTTTGACGGAGGACGACATCGTCAACCAGATCGGCGATGCGGCTCTCGGCCTTATTACGTCGCACCATTACTCAGCCGCTCATAACAGCCCTGAAAACAAGAGTTTTGTCGCGGACTTCAAGAAGGCAAACGGCGGAATGCGTCCAAACCTGATGGCGATGCAGAGCTACGACGGCATGCACCTGATCTACGAAGCGCTGAAGAAAACGAAAGGATCGACGAACGGCGACGCTCTCATCTCGGCAATGAAAGGCTTGAGCTGGGTCAGTCCGCGCGGCCCCGTCACCATCGATCCCGAGACGCGGGAGGTGATCCAGAACATCTACATTCGCAAAGTCGAACGGGTTGGCGGTGAATTGTACAATGTGGAGTTCGTGACGATCCCCAACTTTAAAGATCCGTCCAAGCTGAAACCCTAGCAGGGCGTTTGACTGCGCATATCATGCGACTAACATAGGGCGCTCGCCCCGTTCAATGTCCGGCAATTTCCAGCTCTTGTGGCTGCGGCATCAAGCTCGGTAGAGCTTGCGCACCGCGCGCAGCGAGTTGCTGCCGGTCTGCTCGAGAATATTCTTGTAGGTCTTGAGGACGTAATTGTCGTCCGGCAATGGATGATATTCGCGCCAAGGCGTGCACAGGATGGTGTCGAAGCCGAGCGGCACCGCCAAGGTCAAAAACGCGCATTCGAGCGACAGCTTCAGGTCAGACCCGTCGGCCGCCTTCGGCGGTAGTTGCTGGCCAATATTGGTCAGGCCGCCCATGATGTGCATGTCCTTGAACTGCGGATCGGTATGCAACATGCGCACCGCCTCCAGCGTTGCCCGATGCAATCCATTGGTGTCGGCGACCACAGCGCTGACCGAGACGTCGATGTAGACGTCGTCCAATGCCATGCCATAGTCGTTTTGCAGGCGCAGCGCGGCACGTTTGGCAGTCGAGGCGATTTCGTCGGCACTCTTGTTCTGCTTTGCGATGCCGTCTTCCATGCGCTCGGACGCCATGACGATGACCTGGAACGGACCGAACGGCTTATAGAGGTCCATCAGATCCCAGCGCTGCTCGGTGATCGAGTTGATCAGGGCGAGCTTGCCGCCGGCGCGGGCTCGGTCATAGGCCTTGAGGCAGACTTCCTGCACCTGCGCGCTAGGAGAATCGAAGCATAGCGGCGCCGACACGGCAGCCTGAATGGCGCGTATGACCTTCGCCAGGAATTCGAAGTCGGTCGAGCCGCGCGGCCCGATGGTAACGTCGAGCGCGCTGGCGCCGGCCTCGACCTGGCGGACGGCTAGCGCCTGCACGCCGGCAAGATCTTCGGCGTCAAGCAGCACTTTAGTGCTCTTGAAACCAGGATTGATCCGATCGCCAATCTTTCCGATCCCGAAGCCGGGCAAACTCGTCACGGTACTCTCCGTTGTTTGAAGCCGATGTTGTGCAAAAAAGTCTTCTGGAAATCGCCGCGCGTGCTCAGCTCGAAGTAGCGGCAGCGCTGGGCGAGTTCGCGCGCATGCGCGCGCATCTGCCGCGAGGCGAGAATCTGCCGCACGCCGAGGCCGGCGGCGTTGCCGAGCTGCATGAAGCGGTCGCGCGGCAATGCCGGCAGCAGCCCGATGGCGATAGCGCCGCCGACGTCGATATAGGAACCGAAGGCGCCGGCAATAACGACAAGGGCGATGTCGTGCTCGTGCAGGCCGCGGTCGCGCAGCAGCAGCTCGACGCCGGTGCGGATCGCCGCCTTGGCGAGCTGCACCGCGCGCACGTCGTGCTGATTAAAAGTGACATGGGGCGCCAGCACTGCCATCCGCTTGCCGTCCAACTCTGCGATGTCCGGATGCCGGCCGATAATGCGGCCGCCGTCGTCCAAAATGCCAAGCTCACGCAAGGCGGCCATAGCATCGATTACGCCCGAGCCGCATAGGCCGACCGGCTTGCGGTTGCCGATCGCGTGGATCCTGATGCGGCCGTCTTCGACCGCGACGCGTTCAATCGCACCTTCCGCCGCTCGCATCCCGCAGGAAATGTGGCCGCCCTCAAGCGCCGGCCCCGACGGGCAGGAGGCCGACAGGATATCGCCGCGATGGATCAGGGAAATCTCGGTATTAGTGCCAATATCCATGACCAGGGTGGTAGCGTCGCCGCACCAATGCTTTTCGGTCGCAAGCAGCGCGGTCACGTGATCACTGCCGACGAAACCGCCGATGTTAGGCGCCAGGTGAACATAGGCGCCGGGCAAGACCGCCAGATCGAGTTCGCGTGCTTTGACGTCCATGGTGTCGCGCACCGCGGCAACGAATGGGGCGCGGCCGAGTTGCCGCACCGGGAGCCCGAGCAGCAAATGGTGCATGGCGGTGTTGCCGCAAATCGCCACATCGACGATATCCGCGGTGGCAGCGCCAATCGAGAAGCATAAGTCATGGGCGAGCGCGTTGATCGCGGTTGAGGCCGCCTGGCGCAGTTCTGTGGCGTTGGCGGGCCCCCGGATCGCATAATTTATACGGCTAATGACATCGGCACCCCAGGCCACCTGCGGGTTCTCGATGCCGAGGCTGGCGAGGCGCGCGCCGCTTTGCAGGTCGACCAGGAATCCGGCGACATTGGTAGTGCCGAGGTCGACGGCTAGGCCGAGGCTGCGGCGGCCCGGTGGCGAAAACCCGATCAGCTCATGCTCACGGATATGTGCGCAGAGCGACCAGTCGCCGTTGCGCAGCGCGGCCGGCAATTGCCGGGCCGCGAGCAGATCGACTACGGGCAGCGGGCTTGCCAGAGCGCGGAGCACGCGGTCGAGGTCCGACAGATTGTCGGTGAGGGTTGCTTGCGGAACGCTGACATCGCGGCTCAGCACGGCCGGGTCGAGCGGCAGGATCTCAACTGTTTCGCCGGCGTCGAATTCGGCCCGTACAACCGGGGCCAGGGATCGCTCAGCAATCTCCACCACGCAATCGGACTTCGGCGTCACCTGGCACGCCCGTACCCATTGAGGTTTCTTTCCGCCGGTTGTGGCGCCTGCCAGTGCTATTTCGCCGGCCGTGTCGATCTCGCCCTCGACGACGTGCACCCGGCAGGTGCCGCAGGTGCCGCGGCCGCCGCAGGCGCCGATAATACGAACGCCGCTGCGGCGGGCGGACTGGTAGATCGTCTCACCCTCATGGCTGGCGATCTTCCGCTCGAGTTGGGGAAAGCCAAGCGTCAGCGCCGCCGAAGCCGGTTTGCGCTTGCTCATGGCGCGCTGCTCAAAACATGGCCGGGGCCGCGATGCGGCCCGACATCATGCACTTCGGCGCCGAGGGGCAATCGTCGCAGCGCGACCAGCGTGCAGGGGGCAGATGGATACCGATGCCAAGCATCAACGACATCGACTTGAGCGGATGCAGAACCTGACCGGGCGTTACGCTCACGCCGATCTCATCGGCGCCGGCCAGGCGCTGCATAGCGGCCTGGGCTTCGAGCGGCAGGCCGGGATCGCCGGCGCGCAATTCGCCGGCAACGGTCAATTGTGCTTTGCGCGCTGCGATGACGATCCAATCCTCGACGCGTCGCGAGAGCGCGAACAGCAATTCATTGCCGAGCTTGTCGAGGGCGAGCGCCAGCGAGATGCGCCGTTCGGCGAACAGGGCGGACACCCGCAGTTCAAGCGCCGGCCCGAGCGTAAAGATACCGACGGCGACTGCCGTCAGTTGCCCACTCTCCGGCACCAGCCGCGCGGCTTCAAGCGTCTCGCCGCCGGCGCGCAGCACATCGCTCGGCGGCTCGTCGAGCCGGACGATGCGATAGCAGTAGGCCGCGTTGAGCAGGCTTTCGCGCTCGACCAGATGGATGGCGTTGCGGCGAAACCGCCCTTGCTGCCGAAACCGCCCGCTGGCGCAGGGGCTCCTGGCGATCTCTCGAAGCAGGCCGCTGCCGCGGACTGTCGGCATGTGTTTTCGCCGTTCCTTCAGCTTCCGTATTTACGCGCCGCGCGATACATGGCGCGGGCATTCTCGACCGGAGTTTCGTCGGGCAGCCCGAACGCCGCGTCGAGGATCAATTTGCCGCCCTTGTGGAATACATTTTTGGCGAGGTGCCGCACCGCGGTGTCCACTTCATCGGGCGTTCCGGTGGTCAGCAGTGAGGGCGAGATATTGCCGCGCAAGGCGACGACGTCTCCTAGCACCTCGAACGCCTTCACCATGTCGGTGCGCTCGAACCAGTAGATGCACTTGCCCGGCGGAATATCGCGGATCACTTCCAGCCGCTTGGTGCAGTCGGCCTCCCACAGCGCCATGGGAATGATGCCGGCGTCAATCAGGTTGATCATTAGCTTGCGGAATGACGGCCACCAGAAGGTCTCGAACTGCTTCTGCGACATGAAAGAATCGGGGGCCCAATGGATCGGAAAGAACACCACCGGGTGACCCGATGCGCGCGACCAATTGATCGTCTGCTTGGTCAGGAAGATCGCCGCCTTATCTAGCAATTCGAGCAACTTGTCTTTGTTCCGATAGAGATCCTTCATGGTCCCGGTGGCGCCGCGGAAATAATCGGCAACGAGATCATAGGGAGAGACCGAGGTGCTGATGTGCGAGGTCGGGAATCCTTGCGCCGTCATCCGCTCGGTGAAGACGGCGTGAACATTGGCGAAGCGATCGACCTCCTCCGCAGCTTTCATGATCTTTTCGAGTGCGGCGCGCACCCGCGGCTTGGCAAACGCGCGCATCCCACCGATCAGACGGAAATAATGCAGCCCCGGCAGGTAGGGCAACTCTTCCATCCCTTCGAAAACGCCGAGGACGCGCGGCAGATACTTGGTCAGATAAAACGCGGTCGGGTCGAATATGAATTCGTCGTACTCTTCCGGCTTCATGTATTCGCGGTCGAGATACTGATAGGGCTGATGGTCGCCGACGCCGTGGCCCGGCCAGATGAGCTGCTTGTAGTCGAGGGCGTCGAGTACGGGACCCATAGCAACATTGAGCACCAAGGGGTTGTAGCAGTCGGGCTCAAATTCGAGCAGCGCCCGTTCAGCGATTTCCGTTGCCTTGACGTCATCGTACATGAGCTCGCGATGGCTGATGCCGCCGAATTTCGCCAGGAAGAAGGTGGCGAACATCGCGGTCGGCATGCGGTCGGGCTGCTTGAGCGCGACGCAGTCCATGACGCGCTGCCAGCGCGCGTCATAGGCGGTCTTCGCTTCCGGGGTCTGAATGTAGGGCTGCGGCGCGTTCATGCGGCAACTCCCATCCAGTTCTTGCACAGCGAGACGGCGTCGATGGCGTTGGTGCCGAAGGCGTCGGCCCCGGTATAGTTGCGCACGGCTTCGTCAACCTGGCCGCCGCCGATCATGATCTTGAGCCTGTCGCGCAGGCCTGCGTCTTGAATGGCCGCAATGGTCTCCTTCATCGAGTCGAACGCCAGCGTTAGAAAGCCGGACAGGCCGACGACGTCGGGTTTGAACTGGCTGATCTCGTCGATGAAGGTCTTGACCGGCACATCGATGCCGATGTCCTTGACCTCGAAACCGTTGATGTCGAGCATGAAGGTGACGATGTTCTTGCCGATGTCGTGCAGGTCGCCATGCACGGTGCCGATGAGCACCTTGGCGAGCTTTTTCGGCTCGCCGCCGGGCGCCTGCTTGATCAGCGGCTTGGCGATGGCTCCGATATTTTCGAGCATTTCGCCGGCCAGCACGAGTTCCGGCAGGAAGTACTCGCCTTGCTCGAAGCGCTTGCCAACGATGTCCATAGCGTTGCGGCACAGCTGCAGCACCCGCAACGGATTGGCGCCCTCTTCGAGCAGCATCTTCTTGGCGAGCGCGAAGGCGTCGTCCTCGTTCATGTCGGCGAGCCACTCGACAAGCTGCCGTTCTTGATCGGTCATTTCAGTCATCGCAATCCTCCCGGATCATACATTGTGTCAATCCGCGCGTGTGCTCACGCCGCGGCGAATTCCCGATTCGTCGATGGCTTCCGCTAGTATGTCGCCGTTGCGGTAACCCATGAGATGAACGCCGGCGACGCCTTCGATTTCGCTCACCGCGCGGATAGTTTCGACCAGAACGGTCCTGGCCTCGGCCTTCTGATCGCCGGCGCCGGCGATGCGCTGTAGAACGGATCCCGGAATGTGCACGCCCGGCACGTGCTCGACCATGCGGCGCAGCGACTTGGCGCTGCTCAAGGTGCCAACGCCAACAATGATGGTGCTTCGCTTGTGCAGCTCGCGGAGGCGCACCTCGCGCATGAAATCGGCCATCATCGGCACATCGAAGCAGAACTGAGTCTGAATGAACTGCGCGCCGGCGTCGATCTTCTTTTCTAGGTTGTCGATGCGGTCACGGAACGGCGGAACAAAAGGATTGGCGGTGGCGCCGATAAACAGGTTGGGTGCGACGTCTAGCTTCCTGCCCGAAGCGAACACGCCCGAATCGCGCATGCCCTTGGTTATGCGCAGCAACGAAATCGCGTCGAGGTCGAACACAGGCTTGGCGCAAGCATGGTCGCCTTGGCTGACATCGTCGCCGGTGAGGCAAAGAATATTGCGTACGCCCAAAGTGGCTGCGCCGAGAATGTCGCCTTGCAGTGCAATACGATTGCGGTCTCGGCAGGAGAATTGTGCGACCGGAGTGAGCCCGCTGGCGACCAGAACGGCGGCGGCGGCGGCGCTGGACATGTGGCAATTGGCGCCGGCGCCGTCGGTGATATTGATGGCGTCGACCAGATCGCGGAAGCGGGTGCTGCGCGTGATCAGCACGGCGGGATCGGAGGAGTCGGGCGGGGAGACCTCGACGGTGGCGACGAAACGCCCGGACTTGCACGCCTGTTCGAAACTGAAGGCCTCGCGTGCCGGCGCGGCGTGGATGCTGATAGCGGTCGGCGCCGCATGCGTGCCGTTGATCACCTGCAACCATGACGACCGCTTCCAAAGCCGGTGATCAATTGGCTCGAGGAAGGTCTTGTTGCGCGGCCCACCGATCCGTTTCTGTCCTTCGATCGCCTCGACCCAGACACAGCGTATGGCCGTGTTGACCTCGCATGTACCATCGGCGCGCACGCCGCCGCACGGTCCGTTGCGCATTTGCTTAGCGCAGTTGGTCGGACAGACCATTCCCGTTGAAGAGAGGGCACACTGGCCGCACATCTTGCAGTCGACCAGCAGGCGCTTTGCTACGCTTTCGATTGGAAGCAGGAGGCGTTCAGCGCGCCGCGGACCGGCCCATTGCACGAGACGACTCAGATGAGGGGCAACCCATGCGCAGGCATCATAAATGCGCTTGAGAGTGGGTGCGTGCCGTAAACTCCAATGCCGCAACGTTTGCAAGGCGCGCTACCCCGTGCCGCTCGTTGACATATCAACTAGACTATGGCACGCGAGGTACACAGGGCGATTTGATTTAGGTCAAGGTTGCGGATGGTTACCGCTCGATTCCTGACCCTCAACGATTTGGCAGAGATGGTCGGCGCTTGCCCCGCACGCCACCCAGCCGGGTAGGCAATATCCCCCGGCATCGCAAATTGCGTGATCCATGAGCCTTCGTTCCAAAGCGCGGCGCCCCGGTCCGACCGTTGCCGACAAAACGCGCACTTCCGCGCATGCACTCGATCTCGACAACTATGTGCCAGCCTACCTAACCTATCTTGTAGGTAAGATTTCGAGTTCGGCGTCGGCGGCCTATCGCCCGAAATTCGGCATCGGCATCACTGAATGGCGCATCATGGCGCTGCTTGCGACCGAACCATGGATCTCTGCCGGCCGAATTTGCGATGTGATCGGCCTCGACAAGGGAGCGGTGAGTCGCAGCGTGCGCGAGATGAAAAAGGTCGGTATCGTCGACGTACGTTTGGGCACCGATGATAAGCAGAGGCAGCTTATCGCATTGAGCCGTAAGGGTCTGACCTTGCACGACCGGATCGTCAAAATTTCGCTTGCGCGAGAGCAGGAACTGCTCAAGACATTTTCTGCAGCCGAGCGAAAGATACTAATCAACTTCCTCTCGCGCATGCATGCACAGGTCGTCGACACAGACATCAACAGGGAAGCATTAATGCGCGCTATTGGCACAAAGCGGACGTCGAAGGGTTGACGACCAATGTCCGCTTTCGGTGGTAAAGCGGACATCGCTTCCGCATCGCAAAATGTCCGCTTATGACCCAAAGCGGACGCGCTTAAAGCTACACGGCTTGAGACAGCAACTTTATATGCGGTTCTTCCGCGCCTTTCGCAATACCTCTGGATTCACCACGTTGATGGGTTCGCCCATTGTGTAGGCAATAATCTGGTCGAAGACATCGGCGAACTGGACTTCATATTCGTCACGCGACACGTAACCGATGTGCGGCGTACACACGACATTGGCCATGGTCAGCAATGGATGAGTCGTGTCGCGTAACGGCTCGTCCTCGTAAACGTCGACTGCTACCATCCCGGGTCGCCCGGCCCGAAGCGCATTCGCCAGCGCGCCGGGTTCGATTAGTTGCGCACGGCTGGTATTGACCAGTAGTGATGTCGGCTTCATTCGCGCGAGATCGGCGGCAGTGACGATATGGCGGGTAGCATCGACCAGGCGCATGTGCAGTGAGATGACATCACACTGCTCAAAAAATGCCATCTTGCTGCTTGCCGTCGCGTAGCCATCGGCCTGTGCCTGTGAGAGGGTCGCCTCGCGTGCCCAGATAAGCACGTTCATACCGAACGCTCGGCCGTAACCGGCGACGACGCTACCGATCCGGCCATAGCCGTAGATACCGAGCGTCTTGTCACGCAGCGTGGAACCGACGCCGATCTGCCATTGGCCCGCTTTCAGCGCCGACATCTGCTGCGGGATCTGGCGCATCGCCGCCAATACCAGCCCCCAAGCAAGTTCCGCGGTTGCATATGATGGTGTGCCTGGATGCTGGTTGGAGGAAACTATTACACCCAGCTGAGTGCAGGCATCGATGTCGATATGCGGATAGACGCTGCGTTGGCTGATGAGTTTTAGATTGTGCAAGCGCTTGAGTAAAGGCGCTCTAATCTGCGTGCGTTCCCGTATCAGTACTAAGACTTCGGTATCGCGCAGGCGCGTGGTGAGTGCGTCGACATTCTGAACGTGGTCGTTCCAAATCTCAACCTCGTGACCTGCGAGCTTGCCGAAGCATCGAAGGGTACGCAGCGTATCGTGGTAATCATCTAAGATAGAGATTTTCATAAGCCAAACTCTCAAAACATTTTGGCTAAGCAAGTCTATTGCACGGCAAAAAGGTAGCGCCGCCCATCAATGTCCGCTTCCGGGGGTAAAGCGGAGCAGCGGACATCAGCCCGCGGCCCAACAACCTGTTTCTGACCTCACAACCGGCCCCTTTTCTAGGGCCCGGTCTACGCCGCTACGATGCCTTGTTTTGAATTTCTTCAAGGATCTGATCGGACGCTTGCACGGGGGATACATTGCGGCGAGCTCCTTGCCCTCGAGATAAATCATTCTAGAAGTAAGCCCGCCATGCCTGCTAATCCAGCGGCGGATTTCCGGGGGATAGACCAACCAAAAAACGTCGGTGCCGAGAGGGTTCCTTATCTGAGGCGTACCAGATTCTATCCACGCCGCATGAAAGCCGAGCCGTGCTTCGTTGGTAAAGCATCGCCGGTCCTGCGCCAACAGACCAAGCGCCAGCGTACAAGCAGAGAGGCAGTCCCCGTCGATTATGACTCGCTCACCACTCAGTTGCAGATACAGATATTTGGCGATGTATTGAGGGATGTCACCGCCACCGTCATTTTTGATGAGTACTTCGCTTTTGGCTCGATCCGCGTTGCAGGAAATACCCGCAAACACTAGAGCAATCAACAACGCCCACTTTGTGGCCCGCATGGGGGACCGATCAAGGATAACGGTAGAAATGCGCACCCTCATCTTCTTCTTCGCCATTTCATGCCCACTGTTCGGATCAGGCCGCCTGCCAAGAAGGCTTATTTTGGTGACGTGTGGCTTTTCTGCACTAGTCATAAATCGAATATCAATTGAATATGGCGAAACTGATTTGCGTGTCTTCAGCGGGGGTGCCCTATGAGAAAATTATTAGTTGTAATCTGCTCTATGGCTCTCGCCTTCGGCCTCACGGCTTGCGTAGGCAAGGCTCCGATTGGTAAGGGCAAAGCTCCGGCTCCGGTTGTTACCAAGGGCTGATTCAATTCGGTCCGCGCTGACACTTTACGACGCCAACCCACACTGAGCCCTAGCTGCAAAGCTGGGGCTTCTTTGCGTATTGGTCCCTTTATGGGCGGCCCTTTGATCTTTGGCTGCGAATACGCGATGTCGGCTATTGGGACATGACGCTAGCCGCCCGGAATGTCCGCTATTGGGGGTAAAGCGGACATTGCGCTGACTTGTCGGTATGTTTGCTTTGACTTTGTTTCTCGCCGCCCGGACAGTGGCACGGTGGGTAAGATCATTTGTGCCGAGACCGGTAGCCGAGGATATGCGATCCCCGACTACGCCGTCGTTCTCAGCCAGTTTTGCGCATCACCGCCGACTTATAGTTCCCAGCTGGCGTTTGGAACGCCACATTGAAACGGTTCCAACCATTGATAGCGACAATCGCCAAGGTAAGTTGCGCCAATTCGGCCTCGCTGAACTGCTGACTTGCTATGTCGTAGACCCCGTCCGGAACCTGCTCGTCCTCAAGCCGGGTCACGGCCTCGGCCCAAGCAAGCGCGGCGCGCTCGCGATCGCTGTAAAGATGCGGCACCTCGCGCCATGCGCTGATCATGTAGAGGCGCTGCTCAGTCTCGCCGCGGGCACGCAAGTCCTTCGAATGCATATCGAGGCAAAATGCACAGCCATTGAGTTGAGATACGCGATAATTGACAAGGTCGATCAGCTGTGGAGCGAGACCCGTCTTCTCGACCGCCTGGCTCAGGGCCAGCATGGCCTTGTAAGCTTCAGGGTAGGCTTTGCCGTATTGGAAGCGCTTTTGCATCGAGACCTCCTCTTGTTGCCGCTCCCAGCATAGCTAGTACCTAAACTTGAATTTTTCTGAGTTTCTAAAAGTCACATTGTGGTGAGCGAACGAAGGGCCACGCGCCGCCGAGGTGATCGAATGAATGGCGGAATGTCCGCTATTGATGCTGTGGACGGCTCCCCCACCGGCAGGTGAGTGCCATGAGTATGGTTGCTGTTGATGCAACCAGGATTCAGAGGGGCCCAGCATGCAAGGGGTTACGACAGTCGGCCTCGACATCGCCAAGTCGGTCTTTCAGGTGCATGGCGTTGATGGCGCTGGCCAAGTGGTGATCCGCCGTCAGTTGAAGC
>JBARNC010000037.1:0-9253 GCA_049802775.1 Pseudolabrys sp.
TGGAAGGTCGCATCGGTCCGGGCTGGGATGTGCTAGGTTCGCGCACAAGCGACGAGGACTACGTCGCGCTGCGGAAAAGCTTGAAAAAGCGTCCGCTCGATTATTTCAAGCAGGACTTCTATGCCGATACGGCCGTGTTCGGAGCGACGCCGGCTACAAAATGCGGCCTGGAATTCTTTCCTGTCGACAAGATCGTGTTTGCTTCCGATTGTCCGTTCGATCCCGAAAACGGAACAATGTATCCGCGCGAGACACTGCGCATTCTTGAATCGCTCAAGCTCGATAAGGAAACCGCTGACAAAATATTCTTTAAAAATCTCGAACGCGTCACCGGCCGCACGCTGGTGAAGTGAAAATCGTGCTACACGGGTTCATCAGATTGCCAGACTGATATATAGGCTTTTTGTCCTCTCTAAGACCGAAGGCCTAACGCCTCACTTCCCCTTGCGCCGCAGCCACTTCTCCCCCGACAAGCCCCGCCACCTGTCGCCACGGGCCGTCAGGGTTTCGCTTACTATCACTTACTATCCGCTTACTAATCTGATATCAGTGTTGGTGGTTGATATCAGCTTTGGAGCGAATGAGATGGCGACGGCGAAGATCACGAAACTGGTGGTGGAGCGGCTACCGGCTGACGGGAAGTGGCTGTGGGATACGACCCTGCAAGGCTTTGGGGTGAGGCGGCAGAAGGGCGGGGCGTTTTATTACGTTCGCTATCGGCTTGGCGGCGGACAACGGATCAAGTCGCTCGGCCTCCACGGACACCTAACACCAGACACTGCACGAGCGCAGGCACTAGCGGCATTAGGCAAGGCTGCTGTTGGCGTTGATCCGTTCCCCGAAGCCGCGCCTGTGGCTGAAAGCTTTGGGGCAGGGGTGGAGCGCTACCTCGCCCAGCGTAAGCTCAAGCTTAAGCCTCGATCCTTCGTTGAGGTTGAACGTCACTTGCGTAAGGACGCAAAGCCGCTAGTGACTGCGAAACTTAATGCAATAGATCGACGCAAGATTGCAGTTTTGCTCGGGGGCATTGAGACCACCAACGGTCCTTTTGCAAGAAATCAAGTTAGGGCTTCGCTTTCAGCGTTCTTCAGTTGGACTGTGAAGGAGGGATTGCTTGAAACCAATCCGGTTACCGCAACCGCCAAGGCCGAAGGGAGCGGGCCACGTGATCGAGTGCTATCGCAGGAGGAGCTTGTAACGATTTGGCGAGGGCTAGGCGAGGATCGCTTTAGCAATATCGTTCGGCTCTTGATCCTTACGGGCCAGCGCAGGAATGAAATTGGAGGCCTACGACTTAGTGAGATTGATCTTGATCGTGGCTTGATTGTCCTACCACCAGCTAGGACGAAGAACAAACGCCAGCACGAGCTACCACTATCGCCACAAGCAAGTGCCATACTTCGACGGGCGATTAACGGCGTAGCGCACAACGCCAAGCTCGACCGCAACGGTAACGGCAACGGCAAGGCTAACGATGTCGGCATGTTTGGCGTCAATGGCTTTGGCGGATGGTTTGACTACAAGGCGTCGCTAGATCGGCGGGTTGGGTTAGCGCAGTGGCGACTTCACGATCTCCGCAGAACTGCCGCAACGATGATGGCTGAGCTAGGTGTGTTGCCGCATATCATCGAAGCAATCCTCAACCACGTTAGCGGTCACAAGAGCGGAGTGGCTGGGATTTACAACCGTGCAAAATACGAGGGTGAGATGCGAGCGGCGCTGTGCAAGTGGGCCGATTACGTTGAGGGCCTTATGGCAACTAGCACAGTCACAACCTTCCAACCTCGACAAGCTAGCGCAGTCTAAGTCTTAGCGCTGTCAACGTGCATTGCTTGTTAGAACTGTCAACGTGAAAGGAATAGACAGCGCTAGAGTAGCACAGTCATGAGATAGCGCTGTCTTAGTGAAGGAGTTGAGATAGCTTATGACAGTGCTAGCGTTAGGCCGATCACAGGTGGCGGCTGTTGTCGGATAAAGTCGGATAAACTTTCGCCATCATCGACGGCTACTGTCAGCGCATTGGTGTCCAGAGCGGGATAACTGCCTCTTGCGTTCGCGCATGAAGGGTCCCGACGGCGAAAAGGTAGGGTCACGTCCCTGCTAGCCTAACCTGCATATCCGCAGAGGGCTCACCGCTTCCAAACATCGCTAGGAGTACATGATGCAAACGCTGTTAACGCAGCGGGAGGCGGCAGCACTATTACGTCTCTCGCAGAGAAGCCTAGAGAGATATCGCGTTTCAGGTGATGGCCCGACTTACGTCAAGGCTGGTCGCTTGGTGCGGTACCGTGAGCAAGACCTAGAGAAATGGATCGCTAACCGTGTCGTCGGCAGCACAAGCGAACCTCGGGAGATAGGACGATGACCACCACAGGAGACAGGGCTCTATCCTACGTACCCAAGATCATCGCTGCATACGAGAAGGCTACCAACGCTACCAAAGGCTCGCTTACTTACGCCATCGAAGCAGGCGAACACCTGAACTCGGCTAAGGAAGCCCTACCTAAAAAAGGTGAATGGCAGCGGTGGCTCGGACATAACCTGCCAAACATTCCCCAAACGACCGCCAGTCTGTACATGCGGCTAGCGGAAAATAAGAACGTCATCGATAAGCAACGCGTTGCTAGTGCCATCGATGAAGGGAAGTTGTCCATTCGGGCAGCAGCCAAGCTCATCCCACCGTCAGCGACAGCTCAAGCAGCGGCAGCTACGAGGGCGGCTACGAGGGCAGCTAACAAGGCAGTAGCAGCCGCTAAACAAATCGAGGACCTACTGTCCGACCTTGCAGTTGATGAAGTGTACACAGCTCTAAGAAATACACACGAAGTCGGATATCTGTTGGAGCTGGCACACATGATCCTTGACGGGAATGAGAAAAGAGACCCGCCACCGGAGCAACGCCGCCCTGTAGCACCTGCCTCGATGGAACGACGAGCGTGAACTAACCTGTCCTTGCAAAGGGGTGATCATCAAACGTGTGGTCACCCTTTCTTTTTCCGAGATGCGCACTCGCTAAGTCTTCCTGTGATCGGATTTTAGCGCAGATCATGACTGCGCTTGTGCCGTTCTCGGCCTGAAAGACCGCGCAAGCAAATATTGTTTCTGGAATAAGTCGGAATTTACCGCCGTCAGTGAGGCCAGAGAAGCCGCCTTCTCCGAGAACCGAGGGAGCGGCTACTCATCTGCTCTTGAAATATGGGAATTAATACCTATATATAGGGGGAGGGGTCTGGGTACCCACAGTCCAAAAACCGCAATAAAAACAGTACGTTAGAAAACATCGGGGTTGACTTCATGCATGTGAAGACTTTAACTAGGAATATGATCCCAATGCCAAAGCAAAGGAGAACGTGAGATGGAACCAAAGGCGATCTGCGAGCAGTGCGGCCAAGAGTATTGGAAGGCGAAAGATTGGCAGAGGTTTTGCCAACCAAAATGTCGCGACGGTTGGCATAACCATCAGAGAAAGATCGCTTTGGTGGAGATGAGCGGTTTTCGCCCGACCGAAGAACTGCGGCAAGCAGCGACGGAAGCGCTGACAAAGATGCGCCGTGCTGAAATCCCAGATGCTCCACATCCATGGCGTAATCGTTTCTCGCACAAGCCGCTGGCCGAGGTCATGAAGTCACTGAAAGAACGCACTGAGCCGCAACAGCAACCATCGCTACGGAGGAGTTGGAGGTGACAACACACGAATTTAATAACGACACCAACCAGCACACCCGCCGTGAAGTCCTACGCAACGACAGCTATTTTTCCCGTCTGAGCAACAACGTTGACGATGCTGGTGGCCGTTACGCCAAGCTCACACCGAGCAACGTGATCGGCTCCACGCCATCGCCGACTTATCCGCAACTTCCCTCAGGGCCGTGGGCCGGTGACGATCCTGTACCGAATGAAGAGCCGTTCGGCATGGATATCAATGTGATGGAAGTAAACGGAACGCCAACTGAGATTGAGAAATCCCTCGCAGCTTTGGAAGAACCAGCGTTGAGCCCAACAACAGTGGTCACTCCTCCTGCTGAAGTTGAGGATCACGCCGCAGAGCCAGTCGGTATTACTCCTTTGGTGCCGGCTGGCTCATCACCCACTTCAATCAAGCGGAGATTTTGATGACCACCAGGGATGAAATCTTAAAGACGCTACAACAACTCTCCAAACGCACCGGCTTCTCAATCGTGGAGATAAGCCACATGGCAAGGATGATAGCTCAAGCTGACTACGACCCACTTCCGCCTGAGGAATGGGGCGAACCTTTCGAATTCCCCGAACGCAAGCTCAGCGCTGTTGGCGAAGAATGGGACCTCGATTGTATCCACACCAAAGTCCCTCGGCCGGATGCACAAGTTGATCTTTTGGCTGCGTTAAAAGAGGCCGAGCGAGACCAAAGAGCCATTGCCGCAATCTTTGCCCGACATTCTGACTTGAAGTTGAGCGCCTTGTGGCAAACCTACAATCGCCTTTTGGAATGGGAACGTTTCCTGGCTGTGCGCCATCTCGATCCTGAAGTTCGCAAAACTTCCAAAAGGAACGTGCAGGAAATGGAAGCGACGATGAATGGCTTTAGGGAGAAGGCCAAAGCCAAATTGAGACGACGTGGTGTTGTGGGGGAAGTGCACTGAGCAATGACGGTCACCTGACGAAGCAAGTGCTGGCGAATTCTACAACGAGACCTAGTGATGACACAGCGAAAAGATCAGCGGACCGAGAAGGCGACTACGCTCGCAACCAAAATCTTTCCAAACCTTCAGGCCAAACCTGCGCACCCAATCGACGGCTGGGCTCCAAAGCGTGCGCAGTGGGGCGAGAATGTCGATCATCGTGTGCGTGGTGCGGTCAGTCCGCTCGGTGGCGCAGTGAAGCGAGGCAAGTAAACGTCGAACAGAAGGAGACACAGCAATGAGTAGATACGTTCTAACCGCTGCCTGCGCTGACGGTGCATTCCGCTATCACGCAGGGCAAACGTTGGCCGACAGTCAAGGCAATGCCGTTGCTGGCGACCGTATCAGCGCGAAGCTTTGTGCATCGCCATTCGCCGGGATGGTCCCACTCGACGCAAGCGCTGTTAGCGCTCTAGCCGGGGTCGGCATCAGCACATCAATCGGTACGCTGATCGTGCCGGTGACCGGCGCTAGTAGCGTTGATGCGTGAGGTCACATGGTCGCCTTACGCGGAGATAGGCACCGCACAACAGAAGGAGACGTGAAGATGGTTGAAGTCAGACAAGGCCCGAAATCCGACGCTCAAAGAATTGTCGATAGGCTCAAACCCTCAAGCTCACCAGAGGCGGCGCATACGTCCGTCACTCACGGCTCTGGACCTACGAGAACTGTCACAACAGTTCATAAGTCTGGTCATCAACATCACCATGGCCCTGCCAATCCCGGCGAGGGCGATATCACAGGAGGAAAACGCTAATGGCAAAGATCACAGGTGGCGGCATTCAATCAAACAAGAACGTCTCAGTCGGGCAGCGACTAGGCTCACCAAGTAAGGGATCGTCTCCGGGTGCAGCAGATCAAATAGGACAAGCAACAGCATTCAAGAAAGAACAAGTGAATGCTGGTCGTGGCTATGACGGCTCTCAATATGGAAATTCGTTGGCGACCAACGTAGGCAAAGGCGGTCCAGGCACAGGCCGAACAGTTCATCACTGCGGAAGCCAAGGAACACACGGCGCAACCGTGGCTGGCCACTCGCCACAGCCGAAAGACATTCTGAGTGAGTTCGGGCCAGAACGTCGCAAAGGCTGACGTTGAGCCAAGCTAATGTTGATCGATGAAAGGAAAAGCTATGTCCGAAATCGAAGACCTCAAGAAAGAAGTGAAGGCGCTTAAAGATCAAGTCAATCCGCCGCCACGTCCGCCATCAACTCGTGGGCCAATCGACTACACCGCAGGAATGTCGATGCCCCGATCCGCAATGAAAGCCATGGTCGATGCTTCATCGTCATTCATGTCCGACCTCCGTGCTGACGCAATGAAGCCAAATCCGATTACTGGCGGCACCAATCCGGGACCGCAACCTCAACCTCAACGTCGAGTCGGCTGGATCGAACCTCGACCGCTTGAAGTACCCTACATCAAAGAAGTCGATCGACTTGTAGACGCACAGGATGCAAAGGACCGTGCCGAACTCGCACTCAAGCTCGCACAGGCAAGGATGGGGAAAGGAGATGCGGGATGAAATCAGAGAAGAAGTACGAAAAGCTGCCTAATGAAACCTTCGATGAATATCTCGACAGGGTGTCAACGGCAGCGAAGCCAAAGCCGCCTGAGTGGCCCAAGGCGTTAGCACAACAACGCTGGGAACAGCGCCAACGTGAGCTAGATGCAGAGGCTCGCCAGGACGCAATCGACGCAGTTTGGAAACGAACGCTGATGGAGAAGAGACTACAAGCGGAAGAACCCAGCCCAGAGCGCAAGCTCTACGATGAACTTTGGGGCGTTGTTCGGAGGAACGAGGAGCGAGTTAATCGAGAAAAGCTCCAAACTGGATTAACGTTTAGAGCAAGGATTGTTGAGGATGACTGAAACAGCCAAGATAGTTGCACTCACACCTGAAGCGCAGAGTAGTCTAATCAAGCAATGCCTTAGCGACTTTGCTCAAGGCGGATCGGACGTGACTGAGGAATGTCTCACGCTTGGCGCTGACCTTAGCCTCGATTGGGTGCCGGGTGCAGTGGCGATAGCGCGTGAGGAGCGCAAGAGATCAGAGCGGCGGAACGTGGTGAGCCTCAAGCCGATTGAGGTTGTGGTAAAGCCGACGCTAAAAGCTGAAGAGGGAAAGGGAGAGCCGTTGACTGCGCTACCGGCACAGAATGAGGCAGGCGTGAAGGTTGTTGGTGCTAAGGCTTGGGGACGAAGACCATTACCGCCTGAACCGGCTGAAGAACGGCCTGCACTATTGGAGAAGCTGAAACCGAAAGAGGCGAAGAAGCCCCTTTTTATTTTATCTGCTGTTCAACCTAGCGTTGAAGTGCCAAAGGAAGACCACTTTAGCGCTAGTGAGCCTGAGGCACAGCCTTCGTCGTTCGTTCATACAGGCATCGACATGGATGCGCCTTATGAAATCGCTAGGCGCTTCTTGTTTGATCGTTACAGCCTCGAAGGTGTTGCCACACTGCGATGGTGGAATGCGGAATGGCGCAAGTGGACCGGCACTCACTATGCTGCGATGGAAGAGGATGCGCTCAGGGCTGAAATCTATCAGTTCTTAGCAAGAGCCAACGGAGGAAAACTCGATCCAGCGCCGAAGCATGTGAATGCGGTGATTGATACGATCAAGGCTTGGGCCTTGTTACCCGTTGATGTTGAGATTGGCGCATGGCTTGGCAAAGGCGAGGCCCCTTGGGGTGATGAAGCGACCATTTGTTGCAAGAACGGGGTGCTACGGCTGAGTGATGGGAGGCTGTGGCCTCATGATCCAAGGCTATTCGCACTGAATGTTATTGAGACGGGGTACCGGCCCGAAGCAACTGCCCCGAGATGGATGCAATTTCTTGGGGAGCTTTGGAGCGAAGATGTTGCGACACCCAATGCGTTGCAAGAGTTCTTCGGATTAGTGCTGACGGATGAAACAAGATTTCAAAAAGGGTTCATCCTTGTTGGGCCAGCGAGGAGCGGTAAAGGCACGATCGCCAGAGTGCTGATGCACCTACTCGGTCGCAGCAACTTCTGTGGACCAAGCTTGGGCCAATTGGCGCAAATCTTCGGCATGCAAGGATTGATTGGCAAGAAGATCGCCGTGGTGCCGGATGCGAGGTTGGATCAACGGGCCAATCGAAGTGTGATTACCGAAAAGCTCCTGAGCATCATTGGCGAAGATGTGCAGGACATTAACCGTAAGAACAAACCGTACTGGAGTGGAATACTTCGCCTGCGGGTGATGATCCTGTCGAATGAGTTGCCGGATTTCAAAGACGACACAGGCGTAATCGCCACCCGATTTGTGATCCTGCAAACGCAAGTGAGCTTCCTTGGCCGAGAGGACACCGACCTTGAAGCGAAGCTTTGTGGAGAGCTAAGCGGAATATTGAATTGGGCGCTGATCGGCTGGCAACGACTTGCTCAACGTAGAAAGTTCGCACCACCCGGCGAAGGCGAACTCAACGAAGAACTCGCGAGCAACGCAAGCGCGGTTAAGGCGTTCGTCGCTGAGTGCTGTGAGCTTGGGCCTGATTTCACTGTATCAATCGAGACGGCCTACAATCAGTATCGTACTTGGTGCGAAGGCAACGGGGCCCGCACTTGGGCTGATCGCCTGCCTATCAATCAATTCTCCGGCAAGCTCCGCTCCGCATTCCACGGCCAAGTCCAAACAATCCGCCCTCGTGATGGCGGCACCCGCAAGCGACTATTCTCCGGCCTCCGGCTGCGTAAAGGATGGTCCGCATGAAAAGATCGCAAGAGTGGGTGGTCCGCATGGGGACCGCATGGTCCGCATGCCTTTCTAGTGCGTCTCTACATATTAGTTATAGGTAGGGAAGAAGTTTCATGCGGACCATGCGGACCATGAGGACCATTAGTAATAAGAAGGGGAATGACTGAGGGAATTGACGGGAATGTTGAAGTTGATGCGGACCACTCATGCGGACCACATGCGGACCGGGAATGAACGATGGAATTGATACCGGACTTAACGAGGACGATTGAGGCTGACGCAATTGAGCTTGCGCCGAACGGGACCTCGCTTGATTTGCTTCAACAGGTCTATCGCAACCCTTCGCTGCCCCTGCAAACGAGGATGCGTGCTGCTACCGCTGCGTTACCGCATGAACACCCGAAATTAGCCGTTACTGCCGTGGTTAGTGAAGGAGACTTTGCAAATCAATTAGACCAAGCCATCGAACGAAGCCGCAAGGTTTCAATGATTGAAGTCAAACCCAACGGCGACAACGCTTCAAGCGACACAGCCAATGTTTCAAGCGACCCTAGAAGGCCGCTTTCGAATGGGAAGCCCCCAACGATAATTGATCGCAGATACAGAAGGTGGTGAACACCACACCATGCAGGCTGGGTAGTGTGATAGAGTTCGGGAGTGACTTCTCGATTGGGGGGCATCACATGGCCAAAAAGCGGAAGGCGAAAAAACCTACTATCAAACGCAAGCGAAAAGCGAAGAAAAGCAAACCTAAAAAGTGGTCCACCCGTAATGTCGTTGTTCTTACGCCTGTTGTTTCAGATGAGGCACTAGAGCGCGCAGGATCCTTTCCTCTGATACTCTTTATTGCAAGAAGGGCCTAAAGAAAGAA
>JBARNC010000038.1:0-9557 GCA_049802775.1 Pseudolabrys sp.
CATGAACCGTGGCGTTGAAATCGACTCCATCGTTGCCGACGGCGCCCAGTCGTTAATCCGCGAACAGGTCGAGATGGGCGTCGCGGTTCGCATGGCTGTGCTAGTGGCACTTTCACGAAATTTGCCGAACGCATGATATGATGTTGTCTGATCGCCGCCCGATCCTGCTCGCCAATGCCCGGATCGTCGATCCGTCGCGCGATCTCGACATTGTCGGTGATCTGCTGATTGCAGAGGGCGTCATCCGTGAGGCCAAGAAAGGCATCGGTGCCGCCGGTGTACCGGAAGGTACAGATGTGGTCGATTGCCGTGGCAAGCTGATAGCGCCCGGCTTGGTCGATATGCGTGCCTTCATTGGAGAGCCGGGCGAGGCCAATCGCGAAACGCTGGCCTCCGCAAGCCAGGCTGCAGCCGCTGGTGGAGTGACCACCATTGTTTGTCAGCCCGATACCTCGCCAGCCATCGACAACCCGGCAACGGTCGATTTTGTCCTGCGCCGCGCACGCGATAATGCGATCGTGCATGTGCATCCAATGGCCGCGATTACCAAAGGGCTCGAAGGCAAAGAGATGACGGAGATCGGCCTGCTCAAAGCGGCAGGCGCTGTAGCCTTCACCGATGGAGCAAAAAGCGTCACAAATGCGCAGGTCATGCGACGCGCGCTCACCTACGCCGGTGATTTCGACGCGATGATCGTGCATCACACCGAGGATCCAAATCTGATCGGCGATGGAGTGATGAATGAAGGCGAGTTCGCCGCCCGCCTTGGTCTGCTCGGTATTCCGAAAGCCGCGGAAACAGTGATGCTCGAACGCGACGTCCGCCTCGTGGCGTTATCAGGCGGGCGCTACCATGCTGCGTCGGTCACTTGCATGGACTCGCTCGAGGAATTACACCGCGCCAAAGATGCCGGCTTGAGCGTCACCGCCTCGGCATCGATCAACCACGCCACACTCAATGAAAATGACATCGGGCCGTATCGCACCTTCCTGAAGTTGGCGCCGCCACTGCGCGCAGAAGATGACCGCAAAGCGCTGGTCGAGGCTGTGGGCACGGGACTCGTCGACGTGATTATGTCGGATCACAATCCGCAGGACGTCGAAACCAAACGTCTGCCGTTCGCGGAAGCGGCGTTTGGCGCAATAGGCCTCGAAACGATGCTTACAGCGGGCCTGCGTCTCGTCCATAGTGGCGAGATTGATCTGACAGCGCTTCTACGCGCGATGTCGACACGACCGGCGGAATTGCTCGGATTGCCCGGCGGCACTCTCAAGAGCGGCGCGCCTGCTGACGTGATCGTGGTCGACATGGAGCTGCCCTGGGTGCTCGATCCGAATGAGCTCAAGTCAAAGTGCAAAAATACACCGTTCGACGAAGCGCGACTTACCGGCCGCGTGGTGCGCACCATTGTCTCCGGGCGAACCGTGTACGAATACGTATGACTGTCGTGCTCGCTTTGGCATTCGGCTATCTGCTCGGCTCAGTTCCATTCGGCCTTTTGCTCACGCGCGCAGCTGGCGGCCCGGATATCCGGGCCATTGGCTCGGGGAATATCGGCGCAACCAACGTGCTGCGAACTGGCAGGAAGGGGATCGCTGCGGCGACGCTTGTCTGCGACGCGCTCAAGGGCACGCTCGCTGTATTCGCAGCCGCGCGCTACGGTGCTGATGCGGCGCTCGCCGCCGGTCTCGGAGCATTTCTCGGCCATCTCTTTCCGGTCTGGTTGAAGTTCAAAGGCGGCAAGGGAGTATCCACCTATATCGGCCTGCTCATTGGCCTCTACTGGCCCGCAGCATTACTTTTTTGCGCGGTCTGGCTCGCGGTCGCTGCCATCGGCCGTTATTCATCGCTTGCCGGTTTGATCGCCAGCGCGTTCACGCCGTTAGGTCTGTGGTTTTTCGGTCTACCCACTGTCGCTGCGCTGTTCTTGCTGCTGACAGCTTTATTGTGGGTCATGCATCGCGCTAATATCGCACGTCTGCTTGATGGCAGCGAAAGAAAAATCGGCGCATAGACCGCTGCGCCGGGCTAAACTTATGGTCGCCAACGGATTCTTCTCCATGATCAGCCGATACCTTGTAGCCATCGTGGTCCTTTTGATTTTTCAAGGCTCGCCAGCGCGTGCACAGCAATCCTTCGCGACTTTCGTTGCCGAGTTGTGGGCAGATGCTCAAACCAAAGCTATTACCCGCGCTACTTTCGATCTTGCGCTTAAGGATGTCACGCCCGATCAGCGTGTGATTGCTGCCACCCAGCGTCAGCCGGAGTACGGCAAACCCGTCGGTGACTACGTCAATGCGATTGTCTCTAACCGTCGGATTGCAGACGCGCAACTCAAAGCGCGCGAATGGGCAAAGACATTCGATGCAGTCGACAAGAAATATCAGGTCGATCGCTGGGTGTTGCTGGCTCTGTGGGGTATGGAATCCGATTTCGGCACTGAAAAGGATCGCTGGGATGTATTTCGATCGCTCGCGACGCTCGCCTATGTGAAATATCGCCATCCGTATTTCCGGAACGAATTAATTGTGGCGATGGGCATCATGCAAAACAACCATCTCGCCCGCGAGAAGATGGTGAGCTCCTGGGCCGGCGCCATGGGCCAGAGCCAATTCATGCCGTCGAATTTCGTCGACTATGCCGTGGACTTTTCGGGTGATGGTCGCATCGACATCTGGAGCAACGTGCCGGATGTGCTTGGTTCAACGGCCAACTACCTGCACAAATGGAAATGGAATCCTGCGCTGCCCTGGGGTTTCGAGGTCACGGTACCGAGTGGCTTCGATTATATGCGAAGCCGCGCGACTTTCGCAGAATGGGAGATGCTTGGTGTGCGCCGCGCCGATGGCAAACCTTTTCCGGCTTCGGGCCAAGGAATCATTTTCTTCCCGAGCGGCGCCAACGGTCCCGGGTTTATCGTCACAGAAAATTTCGAAGTGCTGAAGGAATACAACAACTCGGATGCCTACGCGATTGCGGTCGGCCACCTCGCCGACCGCATTCACGGCGGTGGCTTGATCAAAACGCCCTGGCCAAAAGACGACCGTCAGCTCTCGCGCGATGACCGGATCGCCTTGCAGAAAAAATTGTCAGAGCTCGGTTACAAGGTGAAAGACTTCGAAGGTCACATTGATTTCGATTTGCGCGACAATATCCGCGCCGAGCAAAAGAAATTCGGGATGGTGCCGGACGGCAACCCGACCGCCGCCTTGCTGGAGAAGCTTGGTCTCAAAACGCGGTGACTGCTCGCCCGAACGCACATAGCGACCGCAACTGGTCTATTAAAACGAGCATCTTCTACAATATACAATGTTCGATTGTGCTCGATCGCTGTCTCTTTCGCGCCCTATTTAACTGGTCTGACACGGCTTCTAAACGGGCTTATTTGACAGCAGAGGCCACCTTCCCCATGTTCCAAGCCAACATGCGGCCGATTCCGCCTTGATTCTCAACGCTCTGGCGGATAACCCATTGGATTTCCATGAATATTGTTGTAGTCGAGTCGCCGTCCAAGGCGAAGACGATCAATAAATACCTCGGCCCCGGCTATGAGGTTCTGGCCTCTTTTGGCCATATCCGCGACCTGCCCCCCAAGGATGGCTCGGTGGATCCGGATAACGATTTCCGCATGCTCTGGGAGGTCGACGCAAAATCGAACCAGCGCATGAACGACATCGCACGCGCGCTCAAGGGCGCCGACAGGTTGATCCTCGCCACCGACCCGGACCGTGAAGGTGAAGCAATTTCTTGGCACGTCCTTGAGGTGCTGAAGGAAAAGAAGGCGCTCAAAGACCAAAAGATCGAACGCGTGGTGTTCAACGCCATCACCAAGCAAGCGGTGACGGAGGCGATGAAACATCCGCGCGTCATTGATGCCGCATTGGTCGATGCCTATCTCGCCCGCCGTGCCCTCGACTACCTCGTCGGCTTCACGCTCTCGCCGGTCCTTTGGCGCAAGCTGCCGGGCGCACGCTCGGCTGGCCGTGTGCAATCGGTCGCGCTTCGGCTCGTCTGCGACCGCGAGTTGGAAATTGAGAAATTCGTCGCAAGAGAATACTGGTCTATTCTTGCCAAGCTGGCGACGCCGCGTAACGAAGTCTTCGAAGCACGACTGGTGGGCGCCGATGGGCAGAAGATCCAGCGCCTCGACATTGGCTCCGGCGCCGAGGCGGAAGGATTCACCCGCGATCTTGAGAACGCCATCTTCAAGGTAACCGCAGTCGAAGCCAAACCGGCACGGCGCAATCCGCCGCCGCCCTTCACGACCTCGACCATGCAGCAGGAGGCAAGCCGCAAGCTCGGCTTCGCTCCAGCGATCACCATGCGCCTCGCCCAGCGGCTCTACGAAGGCGTGGAGATTGACGGCGAAGCCACCGGCTTGATCACCTATATGCGTACAGACGGCATCGATATGGCGCAAGAGGCGATTGCCGACATCCGCGCCATGCTGGGCCGCAACTATGGCACGGAATACGTTCCAGCTTCACCACGCGAATATCACAACAAGTCGAAGAACGCGCAGGAGGCGCACGAAGCCGTACGCCCGACCAGCGCCAGCCGCGTACCCGCTGAAGTCGCCAAATATGTCGATCGCGATCAGGCGCGCCTGTACGAATTGATCTGGAATCGCGCGATCGCGAGCCAGATGGAATCCGCCGAACTCGAGCGCACCACGGTCGACATCACCGCCAAGGCGGGTTCACGGAACATCGAGCTGCGCGCGTCCGGCCAGGTTGTGAAATTCGATGGCTTTCTCACCCTCTATCAAGAAGGCCAGGACGAAGTTTCCGATGATGACGAGTCGCGCCGCCTGCCCGCGATGTCAGAGGGCGAAACGCTCAGCAAGCAGGCGATCGAATCTTCGCAGCATTTCACCGAGCCGCCGCCGCGCTTTTCGGAAGCCGCTTTGGTCAAGCGCATGGAAGAGCTCGGCATCGGACGGCCCTCAACTTATGCCTCAATTCTGCAGGTGCTGCAGGACCGCGGTTATGTCCGCGTCGACAAGAAGCGTCTGATTCCGGAAGATAAAGGCCGCGTCGTCGTTGCCTTCCTCGAAAGTTTCTTCACGCGCTACGTCGAATACGATTTCACCGCCGGCCTAGAAGAAAAGCTCGACGAAATTTCGGCGGGCAAAATCGACTGGCGTGCCGTGCTCGCCGAGTTCTGGGAGCAATTCGTCGGCGCCGTCAATGAGATCAAAGAAGTGCGCAATCGTGTCGTGCTTGACGCGCTCAACGATTTGCTCGAGCCGCATATTTTCCCCGAACACGCCGACGGCACGCCGCGTCGCCAATGCCCGCAATGCGGTACCGGTCAGCTTTCGCTGAAGACTGGACGCTTCGGGGCCTTCGTCGGCTGCTCGAACTATCCGGAATGCAATTTCACGCGGCAGATCACGCCCAGCGCCGACGGCGTTCAGGGCAAAAAGGTGCTGGGCGAAGACCCGGTGACCGGCCTTGAAGTGACGCTGCGCGGCGGGCGCTTCGGGCCCTACTTGCAGCTCGGCGAGCAGATCAAGCCGCCGAAGCCTAAGAAGGGCGAGAAAAAACAGAAAGTCGAGAAGCCCAAGCGTGCCAGCGTCCCAAAAGGCATTTTGCCTGATGACATCGATCTCGAAAGAGCGCTCGGCCTGCTGGCGCTGCCGCGCGAAGTCGGACTGTCGCCCGAGGACGGTGAGCCGATCATCGCCGGCATTGGACGCTTCGGCGCTTACGTCAAGCACGGCAAAACCTATGCAAATCTCGAAGATGGCGATGATGTCGTGACCATCGGCCTTAATCGCGCGGTCACCCTGATCGCGGAGAAGAAAGCCAATCCATCGAAAGGCCGCCGCTTCGGTACCGATCCTGGCAAGGTTTTGGGCGAGCACCCGGACAAGGGTGGCCCGGTTGTCGTCAAGAATGGCCGCTATGGGCCCTATGTGAGCCACAACGGCATCAACGCGACCATCACTGGCGACAAGACGCCGGAGACGATCACGCTGACCGAGGCGATTGTGCTGCTCGATGCCCGCGCCGAACAGCTCGGCTCACAGCCGCGGCGCGCGGCCGGCCGCAAGAAGGCGGGCGAGCCCTCGGAAGCGCCAAAGGGTCGCAAAAAGAAGGCCGCCGAAACGGCAGATACTGCCGAGAAAGCCGCCAAGCGGCGCAAGAAGCCGGCGAAAAAGACTGCCAAGATCACGGCCGCCGAATAACTGGCGAAGCTGAGTTTCGGTCATTACATTTCGTTCAATCGCGCCGTTTCGGCGCAGGATTGTTATTTTGAAAAAACACGCTAAGAAAAACCCATCTCTCCCCTCAAAGGCTGAAATCCTCGCCTTCATCGGCAACAAGCCAGGCCAAATTGGCACCCGTGAAATCGCTCGCGCTTTCGGCTTGAAGAATGCGCTCCGCGCGGACCTCAAGCGTCTGCTGCGCGAACTGGCCGATGAAGGTTCAATCGAAAAGCGGCGCAAGAAGCTACACCATGCTGGTGCTCTGCCCTCGACCGTGCTCGCTGATGTCACGTCGCGCGATAGTGAGGGCGATCTCATTGCGACTCCGGACGAATGGGACGCGGAAGCGCATGGCGCCCCGCCAAAAATCCGTATTCATCTGCCTCGCAAGGCGCGACCCGGAGAAGCTGCCGGTGTTGGCGACCGCGTCCTGCTCCGAGTCGAGGAAACCGAACAAGATGACGGAATTCGCCACCGCGGCCGTGTCATCAAGATCATCGATCATCCAAAACACCGCGTGCTGGGGATTTTTCGCAAAATCGCGCACGGCGGTGGACGGCTGGAACCGGTCGACAAAAAAATGCTCGGCAAGGAGTTGGCAATTCCGGTAGGCGCGACCGCGAATGCCGAGGACGGCGACCTGATTGCTGTCGAAACATCACGCGCGCCACGTCTCGGCCTGCCGACTGCCCGCGTCGTCGAGCGGCTCGGCTCACTCAAAAGCGAGCGCGCTGTTAGCCTAATCGCGATTCATGCGCACGGCATTCCATCCGTATTCCGCCGCGAGACGCAACTTGAAGCCGACTCTGCCAAGCCGGCGACCCCCCATGGCCGCGAAGATTGGCGGCACATGCCGTTTGTCACGATCGATCCGCCTGACGCGAAAGATCACGACGATGCGGTGCATGCCGAGCGTGACACGGCGTCCAACAATCCCGGTGGGTTCATCGTCAATGTGGCCATCGCTGACGTCGCCCATTACGTCAAACCGGACTCAGCGCTCGATCGCGAGGCGCTCACGCGCGGTAATTCGGTCTACTTCCCCGACCGCGTGGTGCCAATGCTGCCCGAGCGAATCTCGAACGACTTGTGCTCCCTGCGCCCACGCGAAGACCGCGCCGCACTTGCCGTGCGCATGGTGATCGGCGCTGATGGCCGCAAGCGCTCGCATACGTTCCATCGTATCTTGATGCGTTCGGCCGCTCGGCTGTCGTATCAGCAGGCGCAACTGGCGATCGGTGGGCGCACTGACGAAGACACAAAGGCTCTGGTCAAGCCAGTGCTTACGCCTCTCTATGCTGCCTACGAAACTATGACGCGGGCGCGCAGCGAGCGGCAGCCGCTCGATCTGGATCTGCCAGAACGCAAGATCCTGCTTAAAGGAGATGGCACCATCGACCGCGTGATTACGCCCGAGCGGCTGGAAGCGCACCGGCTGATCGAGGAGTTCATGATCCTGGCGAATGTTGCGGCCGCTGAAACGCTCGAGCGCGTGCGCTGCCCCCTGATCTATCGGGTGCACGACGAGCCGGCGATGGAGAAGCTGCAGGCGTTGCGCGAATTCCTCGCAACCCTCGACATCCCTTTCGCCAAGGGCGGCGTGCTCAAGCCCGAAGCGTTCAACCGTATTCTCTCGCGCGTAAAGGGTCGCGACGCCGAACAACTTGTCAACGAAGTAGTCTTGCGCACACAGGCACAGGCAGAATATGCCGCGGAGAACTACGGGCATTTCGGATTGAACCTGCGCCGCTATGCGCACTTCACCTCGCCGATCCGCCGTTACGCGGACCTGATTGTGCATCGCGGACTGATACGCTCGATGAAGCTCGGCCATGACGGCCTGCCCGAGCATACCGATCAAAAAACGTTGGCAGAGGTCGGCGCGCAGATTTCTGCCACCGAGCGCCGCGCCATGTTGGCCGAGCGCGAGACGAACGATCGCCTGATCGCGCATTTCCTTGCTGATCGCATCGGCGCAACCTTCGAGGGCCGCATTTCGGGCGTTCACCGCGCCGGCCTGTTCGTGAAACTGCGCGAGACCGGCGCCGATGGCTTTGTGCCGGCACGCACCATCGGTGATGAATATTTCCGCTATGACGAGAAAGGTCACGCGATGGTTGGCTCGCGATCTGGCGAGACCTACCGGCTCGGCGACCCGGTGACGGTCAAGCTCGTGGAAGCAGCTCCCGTTGCCGGTGCGCTGCGTTTCGAGATTTTGTCCGCAGGCCGCGCTGGCCGGCCTCAGCCTCCCGCGCGGTACGAGCGCGGACACCGCTCAAGCGGCAAGCAACGGAAGGCTCGATGACGAAAGATCTCGGAAAACTTTGGGCCGAGCGCATGACCAATATGGAACGCGATCAGTCGTTCCCCGACAGCGAACCGCGCGATGCCGCGACGCTGATGTTGATCGATCGCTCTGACGCCAAGCCGAAGGTTCTGCTTGGCCGCCGCCACTCGGGACATAAGTTTATGCCTGGCAAGTTCGTTTTTCCCGGCGGCCGCATTGAGCCGCTCGACCGGATGATGACCGCGGTCAGCGAACTGCACCCGGACGCGCAGAAAAAACTATTGGAGCGAGTGGCGCAACCGAGCAAGGATTTCGCCCGCGCCTTTGCGCTCGCTGCCGTGCGCGAAACCGCCGAGGAAACCGGACTGTTGCTCGGGGTTAAGCGCGATCAACCGCCGGCGGTGCCGGGGGAAATCTGGATCGAATTCGCCAAAGCGAATGTGCATCCGGATCTCGGCCAGATCCATTTCGTCGCTCGTGCCATAACGCCTCCGCGTCGGCCGCGCCGCTTCGACACGCGCTTTCTGACCGCCGATGCTTCGGCCATTGCTCATACGATAGAGGGTGTGGTCGGTCCGGACTCCGAACTGGTTGAACTGACTTGGGTACCGATCGAAGAAGCTACTCATCTGGACATGCCGACGATTACCGGCGTTGTTCTGGAAGAACTTCTGGTACGTGTGGAGGCCGGCATGGGTCACGACATGCCGGTGCCCTTTTACTTCATGATTGACCAGCAGTTCTTCCGGGAACTACTCTAGATCGCATCAAAATCTGGGCTTTCTTGACATTTGCCGCTTCGGCGCTAGTTTCCGCGCCAAAGGCACCCTGCCCACTCCACTTAAAGCCTTAAGGGAAATTCCATGGCCAAAGCCATCAGTCTCAAGATCAAGTTGGTCTCCAGCGCCGGCACCGGTCATTACTACGTGACCCGGAAGAACTCGCGTACGCAGACCGATAAAATGAAAAAGAAGAAGTACGATCCGATCGCAAAAAAGCACGTTGAATATTCCGAGTCCAAAATAAAGTAATCGCGAAGGCATAACGATGCTTCGC
>JBARNC010000039.1:0-11138 GCA_049802775.1 Pseudolabrys sp.
TGACTGATTGGGTTATTCGCAAGTTCGCCACCGATGTTGATGAACCAGTGCTGGCCGAACCGCGGAAGGGTTTCTTCGTCCGCTTCATGGAAGCACTCAGGGAGACGCGGCGCCGTCAAGCTCGCCGTGAGATTGCAAAACACGCTCACCTATTATCAAACGATTCTTGGCAGCAACTTGATTTGTGGCGCAACTAATTCTCAGGGGAAAAACAGGAAGAAGGGCAACAAAGTGGACATGCCGCTAGCCGGCTCAAAGACATAAACATTGCAAAGGCTTCTAGATACCTGCCTCGACGTCGCCATCATGGCGGTAAGTGTTGCCTCGTTCTTGTGGGGCGGATACGCGTTTAAGACGGAGCCTTCGTTGTCAAGCCCGCACAGACCTCACCCTGTTACTAGTCGAACCGAGGGCGACAAGGTTGTCCGAGACTGATTGCAAATGGTTTTCGGGCGCCATTCTGTCCCGGTATCAGTGGCGCGGGTTATACCCATTGGAGCTTGCATGAATCGAATTGAGGCGAACGCATTCGCGACGAACTGGATCAGAGCCTGGAACAAAAAGGACGTCGATGCAGTACTGGAGCACTATGTTGAGGACGCAAAATTCATCAGCCCCAAAGCCGCAAGCTTTGTCGGCAATCCAGTGATAGAGGGAAAAAAGGCGCTATCGGAATACTGGCATCTTGCTGCAAAGAAGATCGAAAAGATCGAGTTCAAACTTGACCACATTGTTTGGGATTCCGATTCCAACGATCTGATCATTTTCTACGAGGCGAATCTCAACGGGGTTTGCAGCCGTGCCTGTGAAGCAATGAAATTTGATTCGTCCGGCAGGCAGGTATCGGGGGAAGCGATGTATGGGGCAGCAATTTAGTCGCTTCGCCCGAACATCCGCATGTCCGCTTTGGGTCATTAGCGGACATTTGCCTGAGCCTTAACGCCACAGGTTCTTGAACCGCCCAGGGAGCCCGTCAGGCGTGCAGCGGTATGACTGTGGCTGTAGGGTAAACTGTGGTGCAGAATTCCGCCCAGGCGGTCATCATGTGCCTGCGCTTCTCAAGTAAATCGCCGCGCCGGTATGCTGCCTCGACCTTGTCCCCGACCACATGCGCCAGGGCCATCTCCGCGATCTCGCTCGGGTAGTTGGTGCGCTCGGCAGCCCAATCGCGGAACGATGAACGGAAGCCATGTACAGTCAGGCCATTATGTCCCATACGGCGCAGTAACATTAGCATCGCCATCCCGGAAAGCCGGTCGCTTCGGTTACTCTGGAACACGTACTTGCCTTGTTTGACGGCGGCTATGCAATCCAGAATTTTTGTAGCCTCATCGCTGAGTGGCACCCGATGATCTTTGCCAGCTTTCATGCGCTTGCCCGGAATAATCCAATGCCGCCCCTTGAGATCAAATTCATCCCATGTAGCGCCGAGCGTTTGTTCGGTCCGCACTGCGGTTAAGATTGTGAACTGCAATGCCAGCGCGGCAGCGCCGTCTTGTTTCTGCAGCTCGATCATGAATGCCGCCATCTTGTCATATGGCATCGCTGCAAAGTGCTTGACGGCAGCCACCTTGGAGCGTCGCGGCAGCAGATTTTCGAGGTGGCCGCGCCAACGCGCCGGATTATCGCCGGTTCGAAGGTTGTGCGTGGTAGCCCAATTGAGGACGGTTTCAATTCGACCGCGCAGCCTATTGGCGGTCTCGGTTTTGTCTGACCATATCGGTTCGATTGCTTTCATGACCAAACCAACGTCGATGGCGTGTACTGGCAATGAACCAAATATCGGACTGGCGTAGCTATCGAGCGTAGTTCTCCATTGCGCAGCGTGTTTGGTATTTCACCACCCTGCCCTATGCGCGGTGATGTAGGCTTCCGCGCATTGGTCGAACGTCATTGCTTTAGCGTTTGCGACAGCCTGGGCGCTCCGCAGAGATTCGCGTTCGATGATCGGATCTTTCCCCTGCGCTCGGACCTCACGCGCAGCACTAGCAGCCTTGCGGGCTTTGATGAGACTGACGTCATTGTATGAGCCGAGACCCATGAGGCGCTCGCGTCCGTTTATGGCAAAGCGAAACACCCATGACCGGCGAATTTGCTGGTTTACGCCGAGTGTGACTTGCAGATAGAGGCCACCGCCATCGGCATACATGCCGGGGGTTTTGGTTTTCACTTTTGCACTGGAGAGCCGATTGGTCGTCCGCGCCATTTCCGTACCCCCATTTGAAATTCTGAGTTCGAATCGCGGGTTGGGAATCAAATTCGGGTACGATTTTTTCGTATTTTCGTACCCACGTTCGTACCCACGTTTCGAGATGAAATTATAGGACTGAACGGGACTCGATGGGAATCCCCAAAGTGTCGAATCCTCAATAAAATTAGGCACTTCTGACACTATGGGATGCTATGGGATAGGTCACAAAAACGGACATTACGTCCGCCAAACCGAATGCCTGCTTTACCCCCCGAAAGCGCGGACATTCTCAATTTTGTGCAGCTACCCGATCAATCAGCGTCGGATCATCTGCCACCGGCGTGAGCTGTTGACCCACCGCCATACTGGCCATGATTGCAAGGAACGGTATTAGACTCCAAGATCGTGAAGCCGCCATGATTGGATGGGATTAAGGCCTAGGGCTCCGGCGGGGCTGCACTTTTGTTCATTACAGGTGCATCCAACTCTAGCAAGGAGGTCCGCATGAAAGTCAAAGAAGCAATGCATAAGGGCGTCGATTGGGTCGGCCCGGATACCCCTGTCACCGAACTCGCCAAATTGATGTGCACACACAACATCGGCGCCATCCCGATTGGCGAAAATGACCGATTGATCGGCATGGTCACCGACCGTGACATCGTTTGCAAAGGTTTGGCGCAGGATAGGTTTGATGTCAGCACCACGACTGCACGAGACGTGATGACGCCAGGCATCCATTGCTGCCGGGAGGACGACGATCTCGCCAAGGCGGTACAACACATGGAGATGCTTGAGGTCCGCAGACTGCCGGTGATCAATAAAGGCAAGCGGATGGTCGGCATGCTTGCGCTAGGCGATGTCAGTGGTTTGGCGCCTAACGATTTACTCTCGGAGTACGTCAAGAGCGTCTCGGCTCATCACTGACTATCCGATTGCCGATGTTGGTTCAGAGGCATAAGCAGACATTGCGACAAGTCCGCGTGATGTCTGCTTTACCCACGAAAGCGGACATTCGGCGGTGCAAAACAAATGTTCGCGAAGTGCCAATAGCGGACATCGCCACGCTTTATTCGATCACTTCGTCGGCACGCGAGAGCAGTCATACTGGAAGATCAAACCGAAACAACTCGGCGGCCTCAATCGTGAAAGAGACGTTGAAAAAAGGTGCGCTAGCTGCCCGGGGTTACACGGATAGCTCCACGAGAGCTGTACCGGCGCTTTGCCGTCAACGACTCGCGCCCACAGCGATTTTTTCCCGGCAGTTTTCAGCCGAGAGCGCGTCTCGACAGATCGGTTCTATGCCGGATGCGTAGCGCCCGCAGTCATGCGTGGCGTATGCAAGATGTGCACGGTTCAAACTAGCCGGCGTCCCCCTATCGCCCGGTAGACCCAAATCAGCAAGACCGCGCCGATGAACCCAGCAATCAGGTAGCCGAGCCATCCCCCAAGGTGGACTCCCAAGAAGCTCAAAATGGCGCTGGCAACCGCCGCCCCGATGATACCGAGCACTATATTCATCACGAGCCCCATTTCACTCTTCATGAATTGTTCTGCGAGCCAGCCTGCAACCCCGCCGATAATGATGGCCGCGATCCAGCCTACTTGTGTGTCGTCCATGGTCGTCTCCTCAAAAGGCGTACCCTGCGCTTGGACTGTACTGTCGTGCAAGGGCCAATAACAGGCTTGGGCCCCTATCGGTGCAGTAGTCGGGAATTATTCGGACGGGGTAGCTAGTTCATAAAGCGACGGGGCCCAGGCAGTCGCAATCAGCGAAATTGACGCACTTTATAGGGTGCCTGCGCCGTTTTCCCGCGGGATTTCAGAGAGACGGCCGTCAGAGGTATTTTTGAAGTTATGATTACGCCGCTACCTCTTCATAAGAAACGGTAGTCTCAAAGGCATAATCGCACGCCCTGCATTCCCAAAGGTGGCGTACAGAACACTCATCGAAGCTCTCTGACCATTCCGGCACAAACAGCGGTTCGCCACATTGGGCGCATTCGATCATCGGGGGTGAGGGCTTGGATTTACCAAGAGACATGTTGGGGCGTTCCTCGAACTCGTTGCAAATTTTTTGAAGAAGCAGGACATAAACAGTGCTTCCTACTTTCTTCTTAACCCTTGAACTGTGACAAAATTTTTGCAAAAATTTTTTGAAGGTTCGGGATTCCAAAAAAACATTTCTCGGGGACTAATCTGCCCGCGCCGCACCAAACGCGTTTTGGGCCCTCGGGGGGTGGCCTCGCGACTGGGCCACATTTCTGGCAGGACTGAGAACGTGCGCCAAAGCCCTTGAGGCGCGCGGTGTAGCGGTTTGTCCACTGTGGGTTAAAAGCGGAACCGTTGTCCGCTGTTACTCCAAAAACGGACAGACGTTAGGTTCGCCTGGAAGGTCCGCTTTACCCCCGAAAGTGGACATTCATCGGCGGCTTATGAATGTCCGCTAAGTGCCAAAAGCGGACGTTGACAGATATGGTTGGCCGTCACCGTGGTTTGAAAAGTTCCTGATTGTCTTCGGGACTCCAGGTTTTCGGAACTTCACGCTAGGAACCGTGCGCAGGTTCTACTACCCCGGTAGTCGCGTCATCAACAATTCCATCGGATTGACGCGGTGGCGGCCTATTGCGGCCGGAATCAAATGCTACCGACATCGACATGTTTGGCAAAACGCCGTTCTCGCGCTGGCTTATCGCGGTGGCAGTCCTGGCAGCGGCCGAAACTGCCAGCGTGACCACCGTTGAAATTGCTTTCACTATTCCGGCGCAGGCACAGTTTTTCGGCGATCAGCAGAACCAGTACAGGCGCGCGCCGCCGCGTTCGGGTGGCTTTTTCCAGAATTTTTTTGGGTCGTACAATTCGCGACCCGATGAATACGAATACAATCCGCCGCGCCAACAACGACAGAGACAGATCGAACAGTCTGACGAAAGTTCGCGCGCGCCGGCGCCACGCAAAACGGATTCAAAAACAGAACACACGACTTCGATCGTGGTTATGGGCGATGGTATGGCGGACTGGCTTGCTTATGGGCTGGAAGATGTATTTTCGGATTCGCCAGAGATCGGTGTTGTCCGCAAGATCAAACCTTACTCAGGCCTTTTGCAGTACGATACAAAGGGCGATCTAGATTGGTGGCACGCCGCACGCGATATATTGACACAGGAAAAGGTCGGCTACGTGGTCATGATGCTTGGCCTAACTGATCGTCAAGGCATTCGCGAAAAGGACCTCGCTAAAGAGGCCGAACGGAAAGCCAAAGATCAGCAGTCCAAGAACGACGCTGGAAAAAAGGGCGAACAAAGCCCGCCTAACACCGACGGTAAGGACGACATCGTTACCCCAATGTCGGAGAGCGGCACAAAAGTAAATGGCATTGTCGAATTCCGCAGTGAGCAATGGGAAAAAATTTACTCGCGACGCATCGACGAAACGATTGCCGCTCTTAAAAGTAAGGGCGTGCCGGTGTTCTGGGTCGGGCTACCATCGATCCGCGGGACCCGCTCCACGGCCGACGCGGCCTACCTCAACGATCTTTATCGCTCCCGTGCCGAGCGCGCCGGCATTGTCTATATCGACTTGTGGGATGGTTTCGTGGATGAAGCCGGCAAGTATTCTAACTATGGCCCCGACTATGAGGGGCAGACCCGTCGGTTACGTTCGAGCGACGGCGTCTTTTTCACCAAATACGGCGCGCTTAAGCTTGCGCACTATGTTGAACACGAATTGCAGCGCTACATGAACAATCGAGTGCCCGTCGCGCTGCCATCCGAACCAGTTGGACCGGCAGCCGAGGAAAAACAGGCCGCGCGTCCGCTAGCGGGGCCCGTGGTGCCGCTAAAGGCCACGCCAGAAGATTCCGACGATCTAGTCGGGGCTGCCGGGGGTAGCTCTGCCCACGGCGACGCCATCGCCACGAAGGTCTTGGTGAAGGGTGAGACATTGGCGGCCCCCCCCGGCCGCGCTGACGATTTTGTGTGGCCACTTGGCAGCGATGAAAAAACCGCTCAGCCAGTGGCGGCTATACCGGCCGCGCCGGCGGCCCAACCGACCGCGGTGCATCATACGGCGGCAAGCGCTCTAGCCTCAGCACCGGACGGAAAGAAGACGGAAAAGCGGAAGAGCGGCAGCGTCGGAGAATTCACTCAGAAGACGATAACAAAGCCCAAGCTGCCGGAGGCAACCAGACCAAAGCCGCCACAAGACGACGTGCTCCGTCCACCGCTGCCGATCGGCGCTTCGAGCGGTCCCGGTCAGCTACGCTGAGTGACCTCAAAAAGGGGCCTACACCGCCCGCCTCTGACAGAGGCCCGGACCACCGCGCAAAAGCGGACGTGATCCCTACAAACGTGATTCCGCTATTAGTCCGGAAGAAGCGGACATTCGGTCGCTTATTCGATCACCTCGTCGGCGCGGGCGAGGATTCTTGGTGGAATTGTGAGCCCAAGCGCCTTGGCAGTCTTAAGGTTTGTGACAAGCTCGAACTTGGTCGGCTGCTGAACCGGCAGGTCGGCGGGCTTCGTACCCTTGAGAATCTTGTCCACGTAAGGCGCTGCATTCCGATATCGGTCCGCAAGGCTCGCGGCAAACGACATCAAGCCGCCCGCATCGGCAAAGGCTCGGTTGCCCGAGACCGCCGCGGGGTCGGGCGAGGTAAATATCCGCTTTGGGTCATTAGCGGACATAGCGCCCTTGATTTTCCATGTCCGGTTTACCCCCAAGCACCTGCGCCTGCACCGAAATGGCCACACCGCCGAGAAGCGTGATGAATGTTCGTGCATCGTAGCGACTCAATCGTAGCGACTCAATTGGGGATGATGGAAGGGCTCGGTCATGTCTGCTTTGGGTCATTAGCAGACATGACGGCAAGTCAGGGAAATGTCTGCTTCACCCGCAGTGAGAGAAAGGCCACCTTCATTACTGAGGCAGTAGCTCGTTCGGGAAATTACTCATGCTGCTGGGTAACGCTATGCTTATGCCACTGGTGGATGCCGCACTGTAAAAGTGGTTTCCAACCGCAACTGTCTTGACCCCGGCCGCGACGACATCGACGACGGTAGCTGTGAGCACCGTGGCAGCAAGCAAGGTCGCGACGACGATAATTGGAAGCGCTTGGCGCATGACAGCCTCCTATCGCACGTTCGAATAATAGGGTCGATTGCGCGAGCGCGATGTGATCGTTGTCACAAATTTCACTTTTTGGTCGCTGCCGAGAGCCTCAGTGTTGCCTCCCCGACGATGTCCGCTTTGGGTCATTAGCGGACAAACCGCCCCGGGCCAAAAGCCAACTTTGTCCGCTTTGGTCCAAAAGCAGACAAACGCGGGCGTACCTAGATTGTCCGATGTGTGCCAATAGCGGATATTCTGTGGCCGGTCACTGTACCCGTAAGGCGAAGTCGTTCTTGAGCCGCTCAAGCATTACTGGCACAATTGAAAAGGTCGAGAGTGCTTGATGTTGCGTTTTGTTCCATGCGCTCTTTTTGCCTTACTGCTGACGGCAGCTGGCCTAACAGCGCAGGAAGCCGCCGAAACTTCCAAGCGCGCTTCAATAACAAATAAAGGCGAAACATCTCGAGAAGTGCAGCAGTCAACCTGTCTCCTCCTTGAATCGGCGGCTCATGCGAACGGGCTGCCGGTCGAATTTTTCGTCCGATTAATTTGGCGGGAAAGTCGATTCCGGCCCACTGCCGTCGGCCCATCAACCCGAAGCGGCAAGCATGCTTTGGGAATTGCACAGTTCATGCCAACTACAGCAGCCGAACGTAGTCTACTTGACCCATTCAATCCCATAGAGGCGTTGCCAAAGGCAGCCGAGTTCCTCAAAGATTTGCGCGGTCAGTTTGGTAACCTTGGACTTGCGGCAGCTGCCTATAACGCAGGGGCTGGTCGCGTCCGGGCGTGGATGGCAGGCGCAGCCTCAATGCCGGCTCAGACTCGCGCCTACGTAGAGGCGGTGACCGGAAACTCGGTTGACGAGTGGGCAGCGGGTCGGGACGTAGAGGCCAAAACCGAAGGCAAAGTTAGCTGCGAAACGCTGATGGCGAAACTCAAGCAACCACCGCCGACTTTCTTGGCAGCGCTCCAACAGCACGTGGTGACGGGCGCGACCCAACCTTGGGGTGCCATTCTTGGCGCAGACAAATCGCGCCCAGGAATCTTGGATCGATACGCCGCACTCCAGCGGCGGTTCGCGACAGTGCTGGCCGGACGGGACCCCATCCTACTTGAACGCGGGCCAGGTCCCCTCCCTCGCTATCAAGTCAGGGTCGGTGCTGAATCGCGGGCGGCTGCAAATGATGTTTGCAAAAGGATTCATGTGGCTGGGGGAGATTGCGTGGTCCTCCGTAATCCCGGCAGTTAGAACGGCATCTCTCCTGTCGCGTTTCATTGTGAAGACCACGACTGCCGCAAACCCCTAAATACCCGCGTATGTGCATATGTCCGCTTTGGGTCATTAGTGGACGTTGAAATTTATTCTAGACCGGCCTTACGCATGCCCTCGAGGAATTTATCCATCGGACCGACTGTATATCGAACATATTGCTTGATCCACGCGATAGACATTTCAGGGAATAGTTCTTTCACTCGCGCCAACGCTTCGCGGGCTTCCTCAATTTGACCGGCTTGCGCCAAGCTCGCGATGTAAATCCGATGACCCGAAGTAAATTGCGTACGCTGTTGTATGGCTTTGCGTCCAAATGCAACTGCTTCTGGATATCGGCCGGCAAGATAATGGGCGACCGCGATGGTCACATTGAATATCGCGTTTTGCGGATCATGCGGGCTCATATGAATGGCCTGCTCGGCATGCGCAATCGCCTTTTCGGAACGATCGTCCAATGCGAGCGCCATTGCCAAATAACCATGCGCGACGGCAAAATTTAGATTTAGGTCGAGCGCGCGCTGGAATTCTTCCACTGCTTCATCAGTGCGCCGCCTGGAGGGCCACGTAACCGAGCGCGAGATGTGCCCACGGATCGCTGTCGTCGCGTTCGGCCGCTCGTTCAGCCAACGATGCTGCCTGCTTTCCCAGTGCTTCCTCTCTCTTCCAGCCAGTAAGTTGTGATAGCAGAAGCATGAATGCCAGCATGCTATGTGCTGGCCCATAATCCGGATAACGCTCAATAGTGCGCCTTAAGATGGCAATTGCGGCCTCGCCATCTGCTTTAGTTAAACGCCAGAATAATGAATTTGCGTGAATCATCATGTCCAGGCGTCGAGATCCTCGGGCGAACGGTTTTGCGAGCGAATGCCTCGGCCTCCAGCAGCTTGGGCTCGATCGCGGCGACGACTTTCTTGGTGATCTCATCTTGAAGCGCAAAAAAATCGGTTAGGTCGCCATCGTAGCGGTCGGCCCAACCGTGCAGGATCAAATACGATAGAAGGAAACCCGAGCCCCACCCAGCGGTGGAATAATGATGTCCCTCGCGGGACGATGGATGAGGTGAGATCGTATGTCCGCTTGGACCTGCCGTTTGTCTAACGGCAAGGCCGCCCCAAAGATTGTTCCGCCTCGTCTTCGAATCCCATGATGGAAGATGCTATGGGGCGGCGGCGAGGATATTGCATCCATCGTTGCTGATGTGAACCGATGGAGCGCTCCATGCAGAAATTGAACGACTTTAGCCGATCCCTCATTGCCCTCGAACCGGACGGCACGCTGATCGCTGTGATCGAGATGAGCCTGTCGAGCTGGCTCGTTGCCGGCATCGTGCCTGGCGTCGAGCGCCAGCCCTTGAAGAAGCTTGCGGCCGACGAGAGTGCATTACTAAAGCTGCTGCATCGCTGGCGGGAGGAAGCGGAGAAAGCAGGACGCAGGATCGAGCGCATTGCCGTCGCCTTCGAGGCCGGCCGTGACGGCTTCTGGCTGGCGCGCTGGCTCAAGGCCCGCAGCATCGAGGCCCACGTCATCCACGCCGCGAGTGTGGCGGTGTCGCGCGAGCATCGGCGAGCGAAGACCGATCGTCTTGACACCGAGCTGCTCAAACGCACCTTTCTCGGCTGGCTGCGCGGCGAACGTGATCACTGCAAGATGGTCGCGATCCCGTCAATAAAGAACGAAGATGCCAAGCGGCCCAACCGCGAGCGCGAGAACCTCGTTAGCGAGCAAAGCCGGATTATCAACCGAATGAAAGCGGCGTTGATCCGGCTCGGCATCCGCGGCTTCAATCCCAAGCTGAAAAGGGCCGCCGGGCGCCTTGACGATTTACGCACGCCCGAGGACGAGCCAATACCGCCGAACACGCTGGCTGAGCTGCGGCGCGACATGGAGCGGCGACGGCTCGTCAGGGATCAGATCCGGCAGATTGAGGAGGCACGCCTGCAGCGTCTCGATCACGCGCCCGGTGATGGACCGCACGCTATGGTGCGCCTGTTGGCGCGCGTAATCGGGGTCGGCATCGAGACGGCTGACATGCTGGTACACGAGGTGCTGTCGCGAAGCCTGCGCGACCGACGGGCCGTAGCCCGTTATGCCGGCCTCACGGGCTCGCCCGACGAGAGCGGCCGAAAACGCCGGGAGAAAGGACTGGCCCGTTCCGGCAATGGTCGCGTTCGGCGCGGCATGATCCAATTGGCGTGGCGGTTCCTTCTGCACCAGAAGGACAGCGCCTTGGCGCAATGGTTTCGAGCCCGCACCGAGAACGCCCGCGGTACGCGCAAGCCCATGATCGTAGCCTTGGCGCGCAAACTTCTGATCGCCCTGTGGCGGCTCGTGCGGCAGGGCGTTGTGCCGGACGGCGTCGTTTTGCGTTCGGCGCAATGAATGGAGGATGTTGAAAGGCACCCCGACAGTTTCGGCTTTGTCCGTCCGCTTGTGATGGAACGCCGATGACGGTTCGAGGTGGCGGAATCCCGGCAATGCCCCTTGGCTTTCGTGCCGATTGGAAGAATGGGTCCGCCGCTTCGGAGCTTCGCTGCCGATGCGCATGACTGCATCATGGTTCGGGTC
>JBARNC010000040.1:0-8274 GCA_049802775.1 Pseudolabrys sp.
CCCGCGGTGCCTGGCGATCTTCATGGCCCAGGCCTTGAGCCAGGACCATTTGGTGGTGCGGGTCAGCATGCTCTGGGCCGCTTCATAGAGCATGACCCGCATCATCTCGTCGCCGCACTTTGATATCGCACCGGTTCGGTTATCTCGCCCTTTTGGCACAAAGCGGACATGCGATTGACGCCAGCTAATGTCCGCTTTTGGGAGTAAAGCGGACATCGCAATTAGAGGCGTTTAAATAAGACTGCCAAGTCGGTCGCGCAGTCGGATCGAACCCAATCTCCGGTTCGCTTCTCCAGAAAAGGGGAATAATGCCGAGAACGCGCAGAGAATTTCGGCACAGTTGGCCGTAGAATTACGAAATTCGGGACGCGGAGAGTCTCCAACCGTCACTTTGGGGACGTCACCTGATAAATGAGATTGTTGGTGATGGGTCTTTGCACTTTGTATCCATGCGACCGATTTTTCGAAAGGCATCAATCGAACAAAATGCGTGATTAATCGGCGAATAACGCAGTCTAGCGCGGTGCCTAAGGTTGGCATTGGGATTGGCGCGATTCATAATTGCGCTGTCGATTTGGAACCGAGCTAAGACGAAGGCCGCAATCGATGATATTTAACGAGGGCAGTTTAGTGACGCCGTTTGTAGCAGAATAAGAAAACGGTGAACCCAGCAATGAATACAGCAATGCCTGCCCACACGCGGACAATATTTGATGCTGACCTGCAGGATCTTGCAGGGATGGTCGCGGAAATGAGCGGGCTGGCCGAGCGACAAATTGCGCAAGCATTTGATGCGCTCGTGCAACGAAACAGCGCACTCGCTCGCCAGATTATTGATCTCGACGCCAACCTCGACGCGTTTCAGGCCAAGATAGAAGCCAAGGCCATCAGTATGATCGCCCAACGTCAGCCCTTGCGGTTGACCTTCGAGCAATAATTTCCACGCTTCACATTTCCAACGACCTTGAGCGCATTGGCGATCTAGCAAAGAATATAGGAAAGCGTACAATTGCCATTGGGGGCGACACCCTTCTAATATCTTTAGTTCACGGTATAGAGCACATGACACGACTGGTCATGGAGCAGTTCAAAAAAGTTCTTGATAGTTATGCCGCAAGAGATATTGGCGCAGCGCTCGCTGTTCGTAATGGAGATCTACAAATCGATACGCTCAACAATGCGCTTTTTTATGAAACCTTCGTCTATATGGGCGAGGATCCACATAGGATCGCTACGTGCACTCAAATCCTGTTCTGCGTCAAAAACCTTGAAAGAATCGGTGACCATGTAACCAACATAGCAGAAGCAATTCATTACATTATCTCTGGCCACCTGCCGGCGAGCGAGCGCCCGAAAGCAAATAACGCGAGATTAATGCATTGACTATAAGATTCTCCGAGCACTCGCTAAACTGAATTCAAAGAACTACTCAGGCTGGAATTGCAACGGCGCCTTAAACGCGGCCCCTAGATCTTCTTTCCCCGCCTGCGTCACTTCGCTCCCGGTTAACGGCAATTGCAGTTGCGAACTGCTGTTGCGCCGATGCGACAGCCTCCAAAATGGCTTGGTACGATTGAAGCGCGCATACGCTTTTCGCGCACTTTCAAGCAATCCCGGAATTTGCGCCTGCTGATCGCCAATAATGAGACCCGCTGCAAATGCGCGTTGTTGGTTTTGCTTCGCGGTTAAGCGAGGCCGCGGATTGTCGATGATATCGGTGAATAGCGATTTATGCGTTGCAATATCATTGATCCTGCCGAGGGAATTCTGCAATTGGGTCAGTGAAGAAAGAATTTTCTTCCGACGTTTCGCTGACTTCTTGCCGGCATATGCGCTGGAAAAGAATTCGGCCGCATACCGAGCCTTTTTGGCTTGGATTCGAAGCCTATGCAGTTCACCCGGACTGAGGTAGGCGATCTTCGCACCACGTCGCTTTATTTTCCTGAAACGCCGTGAAAGCTGCTCAGCAGCATAGATCTCGATCGGCGCTTCACGCCGAGCTTGTTCCAGTGGGCTTCCCGACCGCGTCCAGGGACCCGCCTCCAACCACTCCGCAGTATCGAGAACGAGCGTGCGAAAGCGGTCGGACTGAACGGCCTCCTGAACCCGCCGATAGCACTTTAGGCGCTGGCGGGCGAACATCTTACCAACACTGACGAGCCCGGGTGCTTTTGGATGTCGTTTCCGTAATGGCCTGAGAACCTCGAAAATGTGTGTATCCAAGTTGCGCGCTGGGCCAAATTCGCGTGCGAGCCACTTCAACTCTGTCTTAATCGCAGCAATTTTATTGTCGCCTAAGAAATCGGAAAAAAGCGAAATAGAGGCGCGTAGTCTGCGGAGAGCGACTCTCATTTGATGGAGCGCTTCAACATCACGATTAATTGTCGCTGCGATGTTCGCGACCAAATGGCGTAGACAAGCGCGTCCAATTATCGTGAAAGCGTGGTCGGCACTGATTCCGGCGCTTATCGTGGGGTTATATGCCTTTTCGACGGTTAACAGTCTATTCTCGATCAGATCATACCCACGTTCAGATTTGCTTTTGACATCGAGTTGAGCGGGGACAATCTCGTTTATTGCGCGCGCGATCTTGAAAAGTTCGGCAGTGGTACCCCGCTTAAGCTCAAGTTCGATCTCTGACACGGGGCACGACGAATCGTTTGCAACAATCTGCCCCTCGTCCATCGCTAGGATGATGTTGGTTCCGTCTCCATTTCGAGAATAAGTTGTCCGCTCGATCCGCGTTTGGAAGATCGGTTTCAATGCTTTGCGAACTTCATCGGTGAGAATCGGCCCGAGGCCAGCATCTGTGGCGGGGGCGAGGTCGGGTTGGTCACCTTGGATGGTCTGTTCCCACTCCGATCTTTCGAGCCAATCGGAGCCCTGATCGATGGACTTGATGGTCTGCACGCGTTCGGGACCTATTTGGCGCACTCTTAACGTTAGTCCATGCTCGCGTAAGAACCGATCGTCAGAATCGAAATAGGTCGAATTCAGCGTCTCGTGGACAGGGTCATGAAATGTATCAACAAAATGCGGATGATTCCGTAGCACCGTGATATCTTCAGGGGACACCCGAAGCTTTAATTCTATTTCCTTTCCCATAATGCACCTAGTTTTCAATATCCTCGCGCATAGTCCACATAAAAGGAAGTCCTCCCAACTCGTCTTGTTCAGTTTATTGGATGAATTGAAAAGCTACCAAGCCATAAGCCATGCCGCCGAATATGCGTCGATGGGTCTGTCACAATCAAACGTTTCGCGGTTTCATAAGATTTCCGCTTTGGTACGAATATGATAGCCGATAGTCAGCATTATTACGTTCCGGTGCCCGAACACTGGCTTGCGCATGCAAGGACTTGCCGAGGGTAACGGCGTCGAAAACGATGACACCTGTGAAGCGATCGTCTGTGGCGCGTGCCAACAGTTTCATTTGGTCAATCTAAAAAACGGCAAAATAGTCAGCGACGGTGACGATTGTTGCAATCACAATTAGAGAACTCGCAAAGGCATCGTCAGGAAACCGTCACAGCCGCGTCTTGAGAGCGATCTTCAATGACACTTCACCACGCTGCTGTCCGTTGGTGATTGGGTCCCGCCCAGGAGCCCTGGTTGCCTCCCCGCGACCAGGGTTTCTCTTTCGTGAACGATCTCTCGCTGCGAAGTCTTGTCACAATTGTTACGGCACCACTTTGCTGTGCATTGCGAATAGTGTCACAATTCATTTGTTGGTATTCGCGCAGTGGGGATATTATCGTTTTGATTCGTATGAAAACACGCCGACAAAAGTCAGCCCACACACCGATCATTGCGGCGGGCGGCGTTGTGGCTACGACGGGCCGCTTTCCATTGATCGCAGTAGTCCAGCGACGCAAGGACAATGGTTGGGTACTGCCGAGGGGGAAGATAAAACCAAGAGAAAGCGCCCTCGCCGTCGCTCGACGCGAAGTTGAGGAGGAAATTGGTCACAGCGTAGTTGTTAAGGAGTTCCTGGGAACTATTTCGTACGAATCTAATGGCAGGTCAAAGATTATTCACTTCTGGCTAATGGCCAGCGTTGGTAACGACGAACAGAAGCTTACGGGCGACATCAAAACTGTAAAATGGCTGCCGCTGGATGCGGCAGTAGCCCGCCTCACCCAGCCAGTTGAACAGGCATTTCTTGCACATATCGGCGAACGGTCCCTAAAGAAGGCAGAGGTCGTATCGCGGCGTGGAAGATCGTGGGCGGGTAATGGACGGAGGGTATCAAAGCTGCGAGCCAAAGCTCGCGCAGGCCAGGCTCCGCGCAAAAAACAGCCGTTCCAAGCCAAAAAGCCCACTCAAAGCTCTGTTGCGCCAAAATTTATCCGCCGGTTATTTCGACGTTTACAAAATTCGAAACTCAGCTCTAACCAGACCGGTTGGCTAAGCTAACCAGCTGGTGCCTCTTTGTCCTCCTCAAAACGACCACACCCGAGCGGCATTTTATAAAGGTTGGAATGCAACCCTTCGATTTGTTACGGTACTACGTTATAACCGTACGGGAGGTCTGCGATGTCGAAAAAAAACAAAAAATCTAAATCCCTGAAAATGGAGAAGAAGATTAAATCCTTGCAAAATGAATTGAAGGAACTCAGGTCGGAAATCCGGAAGCTGAAACTTTCATCAGGCCCCCGAAGACACAGCAAGAAAGCTAAGGTTCTGGCGCGCGAACCAACGCCTAAAATGGCAATACCAGTGCCTGCGAAGGCTGGAGCATCTCCGGCCGTTTCCGGTGAAGAGGAAAGCATTGCCGCCCGCGTTGTTGGCCGGAGTTAGCAGCCAGCCCTTAATACACAGCGATCAAGGCAGCGTCATCGGCGTTGTATGATTAGCCAGTTAGCTACGAGCTGAGCGTGTCATATAGCTGCGGCATCGAGCCTTTGCGCGTCTAACCTCTGGCCCGTCTTATCTTGCGCTTTCTCTACCCAAGCATCTTTTGGCCTCCACCGATGCAGTTTTTTGCATCGAGGGCATCGCAGTTGGAACGCGATATTTGGCAGTGACTTAAAGACGATTTGTTCGGTACTGAGGCTGGTCGAAACAGCAACTCCTGCGACCGGACAACGCATCAGAATGTCTGATATAGCAATCGCTTGGTGAACTTCCGCGCGGTAAAATCTTACTCTAAGAATACAACCGATCCAATGCCCTCCCCGCGACGCAGTTGGATGATCGATTGTGAAATTAGTGCCCTTCGATGAGGCGATGCCAGTTAACCGCGTGTTGTGGCGCTTGCTGCCGTCAATTGAAAATATTCTACAGGCCGGGTTTCAAACCAAACACGCAGCGCCGCGTTCCATCAGCTCGCCGACATGTTGTGACTTCGCCGTCGGGCAACCGATGAATACTTATGGCCATCGCACAAACGCGATCACGACCGCCACGAGGATAACAACCATGACCGGAGCAATTTCCCAGCATGGGAAACCTACGAGTGTGCCATTGCTCGTCCTACGTAAAAAGCCCCGGCCCCAGGGGCGATGCGAGGGCCGGGGCATCAGTACGCAGATGGAGCGACCGACGAGGAGCAACAAAACGGCCACCCCAGCTCAGAGCAAAATAGCGGTAACGGATGAAGGATTTATGGCAAATAATTTCCGGTCACTGTATCGGGATGCCGCTGCGCTGTTGACTAACTCGAAATTGTCACAACCGCGTCTTGAAAACATTCTTCAATAGCTGTCGCGGGCCTTTGCCGCTGCCCTAGTAGTTGGCTCGCCCGTCGGCCACGGTTGCTACCCCGGCGACCGGGGCCTTTTTCCATTAGGAGAGAAAAAAGTAGGGAACGACTAACCGCCCAACTTGTTAATTGCGCATCCCCGGCGCATTTTGGAGCAGATCGTGTCGCAAACAGTCATTGTCGAACAGAAAACTAGCCGATTTGGACGCATAAAAATCATTGCTCGACGTTTTCAATTGGAACCTACTACTTCGCATAAAGGATATCGGAAATCGCTAAAGGTGCGTGAGGCGATGCCCGCGAGTCAGCACTACCGCGCCCGCGCCGAAGAATGCCGCCTTCAAGCTGAACTTTTCCGAGACGAGAGAGCACAAGTCCAAATGCTCCGGCTCGCCAACGATTATGATCGTAAGGCAGCGCAAGCCGAAGCGTTCAATATTAAACAATCTAAGGCTTGAGCGGCAGGCGTCAACACAACCAATAGGCTGCTGTTACCCGCGAACTCGTTTATCGCTTCGCTTGGGGCTGTATAGAAAATGGCCAGCCGGGCGCAGTGGCGGCGGCGGTAATCTGTTTTGAATGGTTGCAGCGCCTGGAGAACGTCCTAGCTGGCTATCTCCGCTGGACCGACTATCGCAGCGCCGAGTGGCCAAACGCCATCAAGATCGAACACCATAAGACCGGCGCGGTTGTCTGGCACCCACTGGAAGAAATGACGGACACAGGCCTAGTGAAATTCTACGAAGAGGCCGAGCAGTTCTGGCGCAGTTACCGCGCATTGGCGTTCCTATGATCCTACGCGAGGTCCGTAAGGGCGTAACAAAGCCCTACTCGTTCAGCGGTATGCAGAAAATCGTTCATACAATGCGCGACAAAATTGGTCTGCCATCCACATTCACGCTCGACGCCTGCCGCCACGGCGGCATGACCGAGCTGGAGGAGGCGGAATTGACTGACGGTCAGGGTCGCGCCCTCTCCGCACACAAAACGGCGAGCGCGCTATGCTGGATATGCCAAGAGAACGATCGAGCGGGCGCTGTAAGCAACTCGCAAGCGTCACGCGCATCGCCTAGCGAACGCTGCGGGAACAGAATTTCGAAATGAAACGCGGAATCGGTTTCGAAATGAAGATAGGAGGCGCGAGGACACTCCTATCAAGACAATGAAAGGGCAGTAGAAATTTGGCTGGGGCGCCAGGATTCGAACCTGGGAATGGCGGAATCAAAATCTGCCCCACTGCATTAATTGAGTTCAGCTTTTCTCCCGACTGGTACCGAAACTGCCTGTTTTGCATCAATGCATTACGGGGCATTTCCCGACCGTGGAGCGGCGTAATTTGCTCATATTCAGTTTTCGCTATATGTTCAAATATGAGCAATCGTTTCATTTGTTGAACAATGACATTGAAAATACAAAACGGATACAGCGATGCCATTTGAAAAGGGCCAAAGCGGCAACCCGGCTGGCAAGCCAAGGGGCGCACGAAACAAGACAACGGTAGCGATGGAGAAGCTACTTGATGATGATGCAGAAACAATCACCAAGAAGGCAATCGAACTAGCAAAGGGCGGCGACATAACCGCGCTGCGGCTGTGTCTGGACCGGATCATCCCGCCGCGAAAAGATCGTCCGGTTAGCTTCGACATGCCGGAAATTAAAACGCCGTCCGACGCGCTTGTAGCCGCCACGGCAATCATCCGCGCGGTTGCCGATGGTGCCTTGACGCCATCGGAAGCGGCAGAGCTGAACAAGACCGTTGATAGCTTCACCCGTGTCGCGGAGACTGCCGACTTGGCGGAGCGGATCAAGCGATTAGAGCAAATGGCGGAAAATGACTAGAGCTAAGCATGGCAAGATTTCTGCAATCAAAACTTGAAAAGCTCGAACGCGGCAAAGGGGCCACGGCAGACGCGCAGCCGTTCTATATTCTTTGGGTGCCTGCCGGTGCAGATCGTGCTGCGGCGCTAAATGAGTTGCGGGCAAGGGGGGAAATTGCTGCTGACGTTTTAGCGTACTGTGCTGAATGGAAACCGCCAGATAAATTTGTGCGCAACGGTCGAACTCTCGCACCGAAACCCCGCTCCCGGCTGACTAACCAGCGGCGCATTAGCGAGGATGAGGTGGCCGTTCTGTTTGAGGCCATAGGCGACGACCTTAAATCGAGCGGGTTTTCTTCAAGTGCCAACTAAGCGACGATGTACACGGGCAGCGCCGCATGTACAAAATGACGGACCGGGATTTAATTGGCGCCATACTCACCGGCTCTGCGTGAGGCGCCTTATCAGGCCGTGGACAGCGACGCCAAATGTCTACTTTTGGGGGTAAAGCGGACATCGCTCCCGCAGCGCAAAATGTCCGCTTATGACCCAAAGCGGACATCGGGGTCACAGGACAACGGTCTTTCCTGCAATCCAATATTTTCGGGAAATGTTCTAGATTTCGACCCTAAAGTGTCCTGATTTGAATTTCGTGGGACTAGCAAAATGACCCCCGAGGAACAGCAAGAGCGCGTTCGGTCGAGCTTCGCCAAGCAGGGGTTGATGACCACGTTAGGGGCGACTCTCGGCAGT
>JBARNC010000041.1:0-2103 GCA_049802775.1 Pseudolabrys sp.
GTCTGCGACGACTGCCACATTGAAGAAGTACTAAAAAATCAATTGATCGAGTAACGTGAGCGAGCCCAGATGAGCCGGATTGCATGCAATTGCGGCGCTGTCTACGAGACCGTTCCTGAGCGTCGCCCTCGTGACCCAAACCCTTTGATCATCAATTCGCGACTCTAGTGATGATTTCCACCACACGTCGAGTACGGGGCTCAACCAAAACGGGATGCTCGTTTACGTAGGTGTATGCGTAACCCGTCACGTGGTACTCAGCCGGCATCTCCCGCGGCGGCGTGATCAGCCCCCTGTTTGACGGCATGAGGCGCGAGACGGCGCGATCCCTTCCCGGCTGTGGGACGAAAAACCAAACCAGAAAATGCATAGGGGTGCCGCATGGATCTGGCGCAAAATTTCGGGCTTGGCAGGCCGGGACGATGATGGCAACATCATACCTCCCAGTAGGGCATTCGGCATCGGGGGGTGTCAATTGTCAAAACTACGCAGCAGCGTCGCGCTCGTCGCGGCAATATTCTTGGCCACCGGAATCGCAGCAATTGGAGCCGGGCCTGTTTTCTCTCAGGAAATGGTTACCATCGAAAAGTATGTGGGACAAAACGAATTCGAACGAAATCCGGGCGCTGCGCAATTCGTGTTCCTACGGTGCGCTTCTATCTTTGCGGTCATTTACAGCGAGATACTCATCTTCAAGCACAAGGCAAGGTATACTCGGAGTCCGGGGATAAGTTTCTTTCGATGTCAGAAAGCGTAAAGCCGTTCAGCCAAGAGTTCGCACTCGAACAATTTGGTAGAATGACCGAGGCTTACAAACAGCGTTGGCTCCGTGCGAAGGCACTCAGCGGAAACTTCAGTGATGACCCTGTAATTCGCTCTGATATGCAGCTTTGTTCAACGCTGGCCATTTCATAAGAGACCGCGTATTTCCCTCAGTCTGCCGACATGCGCAGCCAGCGCCAGCTCGAGCAGTTTGAACTGCGGTGCCGCGCCATCGAAGCATGGCGGTCCACGCTCACCGATAATCAACGGCACCGACTCGCTGGCCCGCTGCAAAATGTCCGCCGTTGGCGGCGTGAAACCGGACAGGACAAGCCAAAGCCCGACGCTCTGGCAAAGGCAGAAGAGGCGTGGCGTCGATTTGTTTCGTGTGTGGAAGCGCTGTCAGTCGATCAGGCCGCGCCACTATGGCAAGCCGCACAGGCGCAAACGGCTGCCTTTTTGGAGCCGGGCTAATGTCCGCTATTGGGGGTGAAGCGGACATTGATCCCGCATCGCAAAATGTCCGCTAATGACCCAAAGCGGACGTCGCATGGCCTTGCCTCCTCAGCTCGTGAGCACCGGCGTCTTATGCAGAAAGGCGTCGTTGTCGATCTGCTTGACGATGAAATCCGCCACGTTGGCGCGCGAGATGAACCCGCATGCCCAATCGCGCGGATCGACTAACGCGCGATAGAATTTTGTCTTTGGCCCGCTGGTCAAGATCACGGGACGCACGATCACCCAGTCGAGGTTGCTCCTGCGGACGATGCGTTCCTGTACGTCCTTGTCGTCATAGATGCGCCCCAGCAGCAGATGGAAAGCCACGTTATAAAGAAACCCGCCACTGCCGCGGCTGTCGCCTGCCCCGAAGCCCGTTACGCAGATCAATCGCTTGACTCGAGCCTCCTGCATCGCGGTGACGAGCACTTGGGTCGCTTTGGAGAAAAACCGCGTCGGCTTGAGGATGATTTCGGGCCCGGACGAAACGCCAAGCGACTGGATGACGGCATCGATGCCGGTCAGCGCCCGTTTCACCGTGGCCATCTCGAGCGCATCGCCAGCCATTTTTTCGAGTTTAGGGTGACCAACAGGTATTCTTCGGGCCGACCGAGCCAGGGCACGAACCGAATGTCCTGCTTTGAGGGCGGCCTTCACGGTCTCAAGGCCGATCCCTCTGCTGGCGCCGATGATCAGAAGTGTCGCCACGCCCGTCAATGCTCTTGTCGGACCCGCCACCCATCGTCATGTGCGATTTCGGCAGCCGCACCGCAAGATGGGGCCTCGACGTCCCGGCGACATTGCTCGCCCGCGCCGATGAGGTGATCGAGTAGACGCGATGTC
>JBARNC010000042.1:0-4753 GCA_049802775.1 Pseudolabrys sp.
CATTTCTCCAAACAGTTAGGCGGCAAGGCAATCTATAGGTTCATCGGCAGCATTGCCTACATCGGTGCTGCCGGTATTGCTTTTGCGGTAGTTGCAGACCAAGAGGACAAGACCTGCGTTCTGATGCTTCATGCCAAGAATAATCTCGCACCGCCGCAAAAAGGGCTAGCGTTCCGCGTCGAGCAGCACCTTGTCAAAGAGGGCATCATCGGGTCATCCATCTGCTTCGAGAAGGACCACGTCACCAACACAACCGCCGGTGAAGCCCTTGCCGCTGAAGGCGACGGATCAGGGACTGCCAAGGATGATGTTATCGAATTCCTTCAACTCGTCCTCGCTGACGGGCCGGTCAAGGTGCTCGATATCGAGGCCGAAGCGCGGGCAGCCTGCCTCCTGGGCGATAACCAGCAGATGAGGCAATCCAAGCCGTTCCGGTCTGCCAGGAAGATAGTGAAGTCGAGAGAGGATTTCGGACCCGGCGCTGTTCATTATTGGTCGCTTCCCCAGCACGCCCCATCCTCCGACGCCATAGGCTCCCACCACAAAAACAGGGCGCACATGGGAAATGAGTGCGCACATGATGAAGAAACAGACGATGAGGGCGCCCATGGGGAGGGGGAACCATCCCTCACGCCCTCTTTTTTGGAGGGCACCTATGAGGGGAAAGAGGGCGCACATGGCGCCAACGGACATACCCTTACCAACAATGATGCCGTTCTGGGTGAGCTGATCGCCCTAGGCTTTAACTGCGCTCAATGCCGGGGTGGGCCTGTAACCGACAGCGAGGCCCCGACCATCAAATTGAAAAACGGGGACAGCGAGGTTTGGGTGCACGATGAATGCCGTCGATTTTGGGTCGATGACCATTCAGACCTAAGCATTCCAGGGTTCCTGCGGCGCAGCCAGGAGCCGCCGCAATAAAAAATGCAACCAGGGAGGCAACGATGTTGGATTACGAAATGATAACTGACGAAGAATTCAACCTCTATCTGCAAAACACCGCTGCTGACTATGTGCGCAACAATCCGACGCTAACGCCGCCGGAGTGTTCTGCTCGCTGCTCGTTGTGCTCAACTATCTAGAGGCCGACGAGAAACAACATCTCAAGGAGATGCAAAACCGGGGTGAGGATGCGACCGGACACATCTATTTTGACATCGAGGCCATTGCCAAATGGGCGAGGAAGCACAAACATTGATTGGCCGGCAGTCTGTCTAAACGGCCTAGGAAATAGGACACTTTCCTTTTTCGACCACTTCAGATTTTGCGAGGGTAGTCATGGACGATGAAATGCGGAGGGAATTCTCAAAACTTCACGATGCCCTAATTCACGTTCGCGCGAAAAACGACTTTGGCTGGATCAGCCTTGCATTCACGGTCAATTACGTCCTACTTGGAATTATTCTTTGGCGCCTTTTTGGGTAGGCGGAGGCGTCCAACTTTGTCCATAAATTGACCGGCGAGCAATCCTTGTGTGACGTCCTTAACATTGAGATCGGGCGGCTGTGACTAGCGTGCATCGAGGCAAAGGACTCGCCGTAACAACTAAAGGAGACCTCCCATGCGCATCCTGTTGGGCATCACTATCGTAGCCGTTCTTGTAATCGGAGCTTGGGCGAGCATTCCAGCCGTTACGAAACAGCATGGCACCGTTTGGCTCGACCCTACGAGCTTGACGGCAACCAAGACCAATCTTCCCACGGAGCTTTGCCCTGCCTCCGCAGCGCCGCCCCCAGCCAGGACCGCAAGCGCGAAAATAGCAATGCGCATGGTATTACTCCCGTGCAAAATTATATTTGCCAACGGTCTTTTATCATCGCTTTGCGAGGTAAACACGTCCAGATGGCAAAAGACATGCGGCAACGCATTTATTTAGCGGTGTTTATGCTGCTCACGTACAGAGCAATGTCCGCTTTGGGCCATTAGCGACCTAGCCATTCAGCGCCCGTGCCGAACAATATCCGCTGTTCCAATAGCGGAAAATGCATCAGGTCGCCTTCACTGATGATGCCAACGAGTTTCCCGCCGTCGTCTATCACAGGAACGACGCTGATATGTTTTCGAGAAGAATCTTGGCAACTTCCTTGACCGACGTTTCACCGTAACGACGGGAGACACCATTACATCGCGAGCCTTCATTGTTCTTCCTCCTGACTTCACGTGAAGCCTCGCGCAGGGCTAAGCTAGAAAAAATATATGGTTCTAATAACGATTTTCGTTGAACGCCTTTGCGTTGTGCGCCGGAGGCCACACACGATGATGAAGAAAATGCTGCTGCTCGTGTTGATTGCTGTCGCACGTGAAGCAATGGCAGAGGACGCACAATGCGTCCGCGAACGCGCCGCGATGGTCGAAACCATTCGGGCCTACGCGCGATCCGACGCCGGTGCTTTGGGACCGCAAGGCATATCGGAGCGCGTCCTGAAGGCCGTGGGGCAAACGGAACGCCATCGGTTCATCCCCGCGGGTTCTTGCTCGGTCGCATACGCGGACATGCCGGTTCCCATTGGCCAGGGCCAGACAATGTCGCAGCCGTACATAGTCGCCCTAATGACCCATCTCGCTGAGGTCAAGTTTGACCAAGCAGTCCTGGAAGTTGGCACGGGCTCAGGTTACCAGGCCGCAATACTAGCGCGGCTGGTGCGAAAGGTCTGTACCATTGAGATTGTACCTGCACTTGGCGAAGTCGCCGCGAAAGTGCTGGGAGACCTCGGTTATGACAATGTGAGCATAAAGGTTGGCGACGGTTACCATGGCTGGCCGGAGTGCGGCCCGTTCGATGCAATTGTCGTGACAGCCGCACTCGGGCACGTACCGCCGCCGCTGATCGAGCAGCTCAAAGTGGGTGGCCGGCTCGTCATGCCACTGGGACCCGCGTCCGCCACACAGCAACTCACAGTCGTCGAAAAGATCGCAACGGGTGAGACGAAGACGCGCTCAGTTATCCTCGTACGCTTTGTGCCCTTTACCCGGTCGCAGGATTGAATGCCGACAACAGCACAGCTCCTGTGGAGCAGGACTGTGGGCGCTCGTTTCGTCGGCCGGATGTTTGCGACCTCGTCTCAGAGACGAATGTCCGCGCTGTGTAGTTAGCGCTCGCTATGTGAGGCTGAGAAAACTTGCGACAATGGCCGTAGTTAAGCTCAACTTATTCATTTATGGCTATCGCTTTCTGGGCCGCAGGCGCGGCCGGATGGTACTGGGCGATAGCGTAAATGATGAGACCGGCGAGCATCACTAAAACGCCCGCCAGCGATTGCACTGGACGGTTGATGAGCAAGTAGCTCATCATGAAGAACGTCACCGATAAGAAGATAATCGGCGTCGCCGGATAGCCCCAAGTGCGATATGGCCGTGGATGCGCCGGCTTGGTGAAGCGGAGCACAATCACGCCCAGCACCGTGAAAAACGAACAGAGGGTGAGGCTGAATTGAATGAATTCAAGTACCGCCTCGAAACTTTGCGCTAATAGGAGCAGGTTTGCGACAACGAGTTGAAAACTGATCGCAAACGAAGGCACACCGTATTTCGATTTGTGCGCGAAGATCCGCAGCATCCGGAAATCCTCGCCCATCACCATGGTGACCCGAGGGCCGATCCACATCATAGCGCTGATCGAAGAAATCAGTCCAAGGCAGATCAACGCGCTGACGATGCTACCACCGCGTACGCCAAAAATATGATCCCCGACGATCATAGCGACTTGAACCTGTCCGGCAATTTTTTCGATCGGAGTTGTGTAGAGGAACGCAGCATTCAATGCCACGAACAACACCAGCACGATAAAGACGCCGGCAAACAACGCGCGCGGCAACGTGCGGTTCGGCTCATGAATTTCCTCGAGAATGTAGGTTGACGCGTTCCAGCCGGAATAGGCGTACATCACGAAGGCCAGATTGACGGCAAACGCGGGACTGATTACCTGACCAAAATCGCTGGTAGCAGGCGCAAACGAGATCGGCTGCGGATTACCGACCGTAAGGCCGGCAGCTATAAAAATGACGATAAGGATGAGCTTGCCGACGGTCGATATGTTCTGGAATGCCGAGCCGTATTTAATTCCGGACAAGTGGAATATCGTCACTAGCCAAGTCACGGCAAGGCCGAGCACCAGCGGCGATATGCCGGGCAAAAGCGGTTTCGCGTATTCACCGAAGGCCATCGCCGCAAGCGCGACCGGTGCTGCGAACCCGACTGTCGCCGATAGCCAGCCGGCGAGAAATCCGAATACCGGATGATATGTGCGCAGCAGAAAATTGTATTCACCGCTCGAGCGCGGAAACATCGCGGCGAGTTCGGCGTAACAAGTCGCCCCACAAAACGCCACGATGCCGCCGACCACCCAAAGCAAGATCAAAGAGAAGCCGGAATCGATAGTCTGGACTTGAAAGCCGAGGCTGGTGAAAACGCCGACGCCAACCATGTCGGCGATGACGATTGCTGTGGCCGCGAACAGCGTAACGCTCGCCTCAATACCATTGCTGAAGTTCGGACTGGTCACTTGTACGCCCCGCTACCACTGTGTGTACCGAAACCTTTATCCTACGATGATTTCGGTTTTGGCAGGCGAAATTCAATGTCCGCTTTGGGTCATAAGTGGACATGAAGGTGTCTATTTGCGATGTCCGCTTTACCCGCGAAAGCGGACATTTGCGGCGCATCATCCCATGTCCGCTAAGTGCCAATAGCGGACATCGCAACCGCTTATCCGCGCCGTGCCCTCCGCTAGACGAGCTTGGCGCGAAGACGCTTG
>JBARNC010000043.1:0-1725 GCA_049802775.1 Pseudolabrys sp.
CATGGTTCGAGGACTACAATGAGGTTCACCCGCACTCAGGCTTGAAATTTCTCTCGCCCAGAGAGTTTCTCCGTCTCAGTGCTTAATGCAACCAAGCTACCTGTCCGGTCAAACGGGGTGCACACCATGGGCCTTTTACTCAGTTGATCTAGATCATTGGGCTCAGCAATTTAAGTTATGAGCATTACACACTTCGCGCAACCATCTGCGCAGGAGGAAAAATGGGCTCCAAATTAATTAAAGCACTGACAATTGGCGCAATTGCAGCCGGTGCCGTCACAACGGCACATGCGCAACAGAATGGACCCGCAGCGCAAACGTTTGATGCAGGAAAGGATGACTACGACTCGCACTGCGCCGCGTGCCATGGCTCAAATGGAGCAGGTGAAGGACCATATGCGCGCTTACTGACCGTAACTATTCCGAACCTTACAACGCTTTCTAAAAGGAATGGCGGCGTATTCCCCTATTCGCAGGTATATGAATCTATTGATGGAAGTGGCGCTACCAGCCCATGGCAAGCGAGATATGCCCATCTGGGGCCAAGAGTTTAGCTACAAGAAACGCACTCTCAATCCTAATCCCGAAGCCTTCGTGCGTGCCAAAATTAATGCGTTGGTGCTGTACATTCATCGCCTGCAAGCGAAGTAGGCCGCCGTTGTACCGTCTCCCGCCTGATTTGCGTCAAAAGCGTCGATTCTGCTTTGTCCAGGCCATGTCCGCTTTACCCCCGAAAGCGGACATTTGCGGCTGCGGGCAGGATGTCCGCTTTGTGCCAATAGCGGACATTCCGCCATTCATTCGATCACTTCGTCCGCGCTGCGGCGCTTCAGGCGGCTGCCGCCAGTTTGCAGGTCAGTGTTACCGGCTCCGGCAGTTCCTGGTCTTCGGCCTGTTCGTAGCCGATCGCCCGGAGCACGCCGGTCGCAGGACACATCTCGACCGCGAGCCGGGTTTGTGGATTGAGTATCGGCGGTGATACCCACTCGAATCCTCCACCGAAGCGACCGCGCCAGGCCTCAAGGTGGTCGCGTCTTGTGCGGCTGTTTTCGGCCGCTTCGTCGAAGGTGCGTGTGAAAAGGACCTCAGCACCCACGCGTGCTTCCCAAGGCGGCCGACTTCGCAACCAGTCGTTTGCGGCTCCAGTATCGTAGTCGCGGCTCGCGAAGCCATCTTGCGTGCGCTCGATCACGCACCGCTCACCGTGATAGCAGCCGACCAATGTGTAGATCACGGGACGGGCGATTGACGTCGTCTCCAGGCGATGTTTCGCTTCGCCGAAGGTCGTGCAGGTCTCGAATACCTCGCGCAACAGATGGTCGGGTGGAATGGAGCGGATTCCCCACGTCTGCCGTGCATTCAAGGCAATATCATAGGGTCGCAACCAGGGCCGCCGGGTACGCCGCAACATCGGAGCCTGGTTGATGCAGGCGGCAAAACGTCCTGGCGCCGACGCCGTCAGGATTCCGACATAGGCCGGCCACGTCACGTTGTCGAAATCACCAGCGGCGCCCCGCATCCGCGCCACTTCTAGGTGACGGCCGAGCCCTGGAAACGGCCAATCGAGCGTCCGCACAAGCCACGGCGCGCCGCCTTGTTCGCGAGCGAGCGCGGTGCAACCCCACTGATAGCAGCCGTTGAGAAACCAGATGCCGGGAAAGCCGAGCTCGGCGGCAATGGCGTGAACCTCCGCCGCATAAGGCGAACCCGATCGCAGGAGCCAGC
>JBARNC010000044.1:0-3302 GCA_049802775.1 Pseudolabrys sp.
GGTCAGTGCCGCCGCCTTGCGCCCAAGTGTGCGAGCGCGCATTAGCGCAGCACTGATCACAGCGCGATGACCGCGATGCACGCCATCGAAATTGCCAATCGCCACCACTGCGCCGGCAAGCGGCCCGCTATCGATGCCCTGCACGCCACCGCGCGTGACATGGAAGTGTTTCGCCGGGACGGCGGGCTCGCTCATCGCGATTCGGGACGGTTGCAGGAGGTGGCAGTCAGAAACGTGTACATGATCTTTCGACAAACTTTTAGTGCGCGCAGCTACGGTTAGCGCGCCGTTAACAAACTTTCAAATTAACGGGTTATTCAAGGCCCGCTGGTATTTATCGCCACCTTTTGGGGAGAGCCCAGTGTGGGGGCATGCGCCATGGCTGTCGACCTGACCAAGCCTGTTCTGGTCGTGGACGACTACACCACGATGATTCGCATCATGCATGACTTGCTCAAGCAGCTTGGTTTTGAGCGGGTTGACGGTGCCAATGACGGGTCGACTGCGCTCGCCAAACTGCGCAGGCGCGACTACGGTCTGGTCATTTCCGACTGGAATATGGAGCCAATGGCCGGCTTTGCACTGTTGCAGGAAATGCGCTCCGATCCTTCGCTGGCCGAAATTCCGTTCATTATGGTCACGACCGAATCAAAGACCGAGAACGTGATAGCGGCGAAGAAGGCAGGCGTATCTAACTACATCGTCAAGCCGTTCAACGCGCAGACGCTCAAAAATAAGATCGACGCCGTATTCTCAGAAGTCCCCGCTCCCGCGGCCTGAGGGCTACCACCTCAATTCCCGCATCACTGCCTTCGGCATGCCGCCGGCTGCCGTAAATGTCGCTGTCAGCGCGGCACTATCGGGCCGCTCGCGACTACCCAGCTCTTCGGCGTGGATGCCCGACGTCACGAACAGGAAATCGACACCAACCGTACGTGCACCTTTGAGATCCGTGCGCACAGAATCGCCGACCGCCAACACCCGGCTGAGCGCGATTTTCCGACCGGCAGCCCGTTCCGCCTTTGCCAGCGCCATGTCGTAGATTGGCCTGTACGGCTTGCCGGCATAAAGCACCTCGCCGCCCATGGTTGCGTAAAGATCGGCGATTGCGCCCGCGCAATAGACCAGCATCGACCCGCGCTCGACCACCACGTCCGGATTGCCGCAGACCATGAACAGCTTGCGCGCCAGCATGGATTCGAGCCGCGCGCGGTAATCATCCGGGGTCTCAACTTCGTCATCTTCCAGGCCTGAACACACTACATAGTCGGCAGTTTCAGGTGGAGCAAAGCGCACGTCGAGCCCGCTGAATATCGAGCGGTCGCGCTCAGGGCCGAGGTGATAAAACGTCTGGCCACGCCGTTCCTCGATCACGCTGCGGGTAACATCACCAGAGGAGACGATGGCGTCATAGACCTCCCGCGGTACATGTAACCGCTCAAGCTGATGCGACACGACTTCGCTCGGACGCGGCGCATTGGTGATCAGGATCACCGTGCCGCCGCGGGCGCGCGCGCGCATCAGCGCATCACAGGCACGCGGATGGGCGGCAATACCATTGTGGATCACGCCCCAGACGTCGCACAGCAGCACGTCATAGCCGGGTGCAAGGGGTGAGAACTTCGGGATCAAGGGTGGCAAAGTGGCTGTCACGAAAAATCTTCTCCGTCATTATCCCGAACGAGCAAACCCGCAATGACGTGGCCAAGGTATCGCATCAATGACCGAAGGGAAGATGTCAGCCAGCCGCCAATAATGCACTCGCTGTCTCGTCAGCACCCGGCTTTAGAGGTTCGTTGGCCGAACCTTGCAGCGCCTCGGCCCGCACCGGTCGCGGCGGCGAGAATAGGAAGCCTTGCCCGAAACGCACATCGTAGTTGAGCAGATCGACAACCGTCGTCTCGGTTTCGATCCCCTCGGCAATCAGATCGATTCCGGAACGCGCCAAGAGGTCAGCGAGGTCTTCGGGGTCAATACCGGTGTGTGCTGCGGCAGCCTTGTTGAACAGCAGTTTGGCCGGCGCCTTCAGAAAGCGGAACGCACGATCGGCCAGATCATTAGGCTCCATGTGCAGGTCAACGACGTGATCCATGGAAAAGCGGAAGCCGCGCTCAGCGAGCGCTGCCAGGCTCTCGTGCTCTATCGGGCCAAAGGCGCGATAAGCTTCTTGCGTGAATTCGAACATCAGTGAGGACGCGAGCGCGCGGTTGGCGTCCATGAAATCGAGGAACTGCCGGAACATCAACGCATCGGTGAGAGTTGCCGCACTCAGGTTACAGAACAGGCCAACATCACGGCTTTTCAACAGCAACCGGCGCGTCACCTGTACGCAGCGGAACACTGCCAAACTGTCGATCTTCGGCATCAGGCCGATGCTTTCAGCGATGTCGATAAAATCGACTGCGGGGATGATGTCGCCTTCTTCGCTACGCAGGCGTGACATTGCTTCGTAATAGCGCACCTTGCGTTGCGGAAGCGTCACAATGGGCTGCAGGTAAAGGTCTATGCGGTTCGCGCCGACGGCTTTGGAAATCAAGTCAGCAATGCTTTCCCGCTCCACGCCATTGACCATATCGTTTTGACTTCGTGCGAGAGCGCTTTCGACCACGCGTGCGATCTCGGGGTTCGGCGGGCCAGCAGCGGCGCGGGCCGATAGAGCGCCTTGCTTCTGCAATGCAGCGGCATGGACCGCGACGGTCTCGGCAATCTGCTTCACCAGCCCGCCAAGCTCACCGATTTCGGTCGCCAATGGATCGGTCGCGGAGCGAGCACGATTTGACGGCGATGCAATTTTGATTTCCGCTGCGTTGAGACGGCGGGAGATCTCTGCCACCTGGCGGGCGAGATCGGCGGTGCCGCGCGACAGGTCGGCGATTTGGTCGCTGAGATCGGTGCGGTCACGCAGACGGTTGCTGACAGAACTGATCAGGGCCATGCCAGCGAGAGCGGACAGCGCCACAACTGCCGACGTGCCGGCATCGACGTTGAAGCCCAGATAGAGCACCGCTCCGATCGAGGCGGCGATAAGCACGACGCAGACCGCAATGAAGATGGCGCTGATGCGACGCATGCGGTTCATCCTGGACCAGTGGCTGGGGCTGGCGCAACACTGCCAAGGGCGGCTGATTCGCTTGGCCGGATACCAATGTTCATAAGGCCGCGGCTCCGCGCACCCCGAAGTCCTGCTATGGTAGCGCGAATTCGCCCGTTATTCGCAGGAACTTAGAGTCATTGTGGACCGCAAAGCCGACGCCGGCATCCCATCGTTTTTTTATCCTTAGCCGGATCGCGGCGGCTCCGGC
>JBARNC010000045.1:0-3918 GCA_049802775.1 Pseudolabrys sp.
TACCCCTTCTTTAAAGCGGCACGACTCCGGCCGCAATTGTGATCGGTCGCGCGGTTTGATGATCGAACAGCGATGCTTCATGCTGCACTGCATGAGTCCGCTTTTGGCACAAAGCGGACATGCCGAGTTGCACCGCACATGTCCGCTTTTGGGGGTAAAGCGGACATGCCGTTTTGCACTGCAAATGTCCGCTTATGACCCGAAGCGGACATCGCCGAGCCTGCTAACCCCCTTCTTTAACGTCGCATCCCTTTGGCACGTAGGCTTGCGGGTAATTAGCAAGCAAATCCTTTTCTTCGGCCAAGCGGTCGGCGTCCATTCGACGCACATCGAAATGTAGCAACTGTTATGTTGATCCCTATATGTTGAAAATTTGTTTGTCAGGACATCCCGCATGAACGTTCTTGCGATCGTCTCGCCAGGACTCAAGGTTTTATTTGAGCGCGTTGGCAAGCCGGAAGTTATCAATCGACCCGAATTTCTTCGGTTCGACGGGGCGGGGGCGGTCATCGCCTGCAATCACGTTGGCTGGGCGGATAGTTTATGGATGGCCTACGCTGTCTATCCAAGACTGCTGCGTCATATGGCAAAGAAGGAACTTTTCGGTTCGACGCTGTCACGCTGGGTCTTCGAGCATGGCGGTTCAGTTCCTATTGACCGTGCGAACCCCTCGCCAAGTTCGATCAAGACTGCCGTCGACATTCTGCGGCGAGGTGAAATCATCCTGATTCATCCGAGCGGCACGCGAAACGAAGAAAATGTTGCGTTCAAGCGTGGCGCCGCGACGATCGCGCTTCTCGCTCGGGTTCCGCTCGTGCCTGCCTTTTTTCAAGGCCCGAGGCAGATACAAGTCGCGCATCTAATGCACCGGCCGTCCATCCAGGTGACATTTGGATCACCGATTCCAACAGCGGGTTTGCCGCTCGGGAAAGGGACGACGATTAATCTCACGCGACAGCTTCAAATAGCAATCGGCCAATTACGATTGGTAGCGAACTCTAAGCAGATCGCCGCCTAGATCTTCGGCGTTTTCTATGGGCTGAGGTAGGGGTTCAAGTAGAGGTGCTCTGGGCCCGCGATGTCCGCTATTGGCACAAAGCGGACATACGCGGTGCACTGCATATGTCCGCTTTCGGGGGTAAAGCGGACATTGAGGTCGCAAAGTGCTACCTTTTAAGCGTTGCAGAAGGCGTGGTCCTTACGGGGGGACACATGCAGCGACGCCAGTTCATCACGCTTCTCGGGGGAGCGGCTACGTGGCCGCTTGCGGCACACGCGCAGCAGTCCCCGATGCCGGTGATCGGGTTTCTCAACAGCAGATCTCCCGACGACGCCGCCCATTTAGTGGCCGCGTTCCGACGCGGATTGCTCGAAATAGGCTACGTCGAAGATCAGAACGTAAGGGTCGAGTACCGGTGGGCGCGCGGCCAATACGATCAACTGCCGGCGATGGCGGCGGAACTTACGAAACTTCCTGTGGCCGTTATAGCGGCGACCGGCGGTGAACCTTCGGGGGTTGCCGCCAAGGCTGCAACTTCGATCATCCCAATCGTCTTTATTCTCAGCGATCCAATTAAGCTGGGGCTGGTGGCCAGCTACAACCGACCCGGTGGGAACGTCACCGGAATAAACGCCCTAACTCCAACGCTAGAAGCCAAACGGTTCGGGCTCCTGCATCAGCTGGTGCCGGGGGCGACGACGATCGGTGTGCTTGTGAACCCGCTTTATCCACCATCTGAGCAACAGTCAAAGGACTTGCAAGTGGCGGCGCTTAGCCTTGGGCTGAAGATAGACGTTCTTCGTGCAAGCAATGATCGTGAAATCGACGCGGCATTTGAGAGCTTCGCGCAACGAAAAATCGCTGCGCTTCAAGTAGCCGCCGATCCATTCTTCGACACTCGCCGCGTTAAGATCGTCGCACTGGCTGCCCAGCATGAATTGCCGACGATCTATCAGTTCCGTGAATATGTTGTTGATGGTGGCCTAGTGAGCTATGGGATTGATTTCGCCGACTTGTATCGCCAAGTCGGCGTCTACACTGGCCGGATACTCAAGGGCGAGAAGCCTGCCGATCTGCCGGTCGTAGAGCCGACAAAATTCCAATTCCTGATCAACCTGAAGACGGCCAAATCGCTGGCTCTCACTGTTCCATTTGGCCTACTGAACGCTGCCGATGAGGTGATCGAATAAGCTGCGCCAATGTCCGCTATTGGCACTTCTATCGACAGATCGCAGCCAATGGAGACATCCATGAGCAGCTACCTCGAACTTCTTACCCCGCAGAACAGCCAGCTGATCATCATTGACCAACAGCCGCAGATGGCGTTCGGCGTACAGTCCATCGATCGCCAGATGCTCAAGAACAACGTCGTTGCGTTGGCCAAGTCGGCCAAGGTGTTCAAGGTGCCTACGACCATCACGACAGTCGAGACTGAGGGTTTCTCCGGCCACGCCTACCCCGAGCTTCTCGCCGTCTTCCCCGATAACCCAATCCTCGAACGCACTTCAATGAACTCTTGGGACGACCAGAACGTGCGCGATGCACTGGCCGCCAATGGGCGCAAGAAGGTAGTCGTCTCAGGGCTCTGGACGGAGGTGTGCAATCTGAGTTTCGCACTCTCTGCAATGAAGGAGGGCGGCTATCAAATCTACATGGTCGCCGACGCCTCGGGCGGCACCTCGATCGAGGCCCACAAGTACGCCATGGATCGCATGGTCCAAGCGGGCGTGGTTCCGGTCACCTGGCAGCAGGTGCTGCTCGAATGGCAGCGCGACTGGGCTCGCAAGGACACGTACGACGCCACGATCGGCATCGTCGTGGAGCACTCCGGTGCCTACGGCATGGGTGTCGACTACGCCTACACTCTGGTCCACAAGGCGGCAGAGCGCGTCAAGCACGGCAAGCGCATCGGTCCGAACCCCGCCAAGTGACTAGGTTAGAAGTGATGACGCATCCGACTGTTATGAGGTAAGGCGATGACTGCCGAGCAACTCCTGCAACGTTCATGGACACGCCCATGCAATCGCATGGTCTGCCAACATACCGGCATCTGATGAGAAGGCTTTCTGGGGCGCACTCGGGTGCTCTTGTTGGGCGTTTTGAGCCGGGAGCGTGCGTTGAGTATTAACACTGCTTTGAATGACAACTGAAACTTCCGCAACGGAACTAATAACAGAAGTATCGAAGGATTAAGTGCTCATGGCGGTACGGCGAAAAGGAACCGCTCGTGCTGCTGCGGATTCGCCGCCGGTCGCGCCGTCGCCCTGGAGCCCGTTCCGCCACGCGACATTCACGGTTCTGTGGACCGCGGCGGTGATCGCAAACATCGGCACATGGATGTACAACGCAGCCTCCGGCTGGCTGATGACGACGCTCAACGCCGATCCATTGGTCGTATCGCTGGTTCAAGTGGCGACCAGCCTGCCGATGTTCCTGTTCGCTCTGCCTGCCGGGGCGCTCGCTGACATAGTCGATAAACGTCGATTCCTTGTCGTGGCCGAGAGCGCGATAACATTGGTTTCCGGAATAATAGCCGCGCTTGTGTGGCTCAACCTCGTCACTCCAGGAATATTGCTACTGTTCACGTTCTTACTCGGTGTTGGTGCTGCTCTTACAGCTCCGGCTTGGCAGTCGATCGTTCCACAGCTCGTTCCCAAGCAGGACCTAGCGCCTGCGGTTGCTGCCAATAGTGTTGGGATCAACATCAGCCGTGCGGTCGGTCCGGCGCTCGCCGGCGTGATCATTGCCGGATTTGGAATTGCGTCACCGTTTTGGCTTAACGCAGTCAGTAATCTCGGCATCATAGGTGCGCTGCTGTGGTGGCACTCACCGCAAAGTACGGTGCATCAGTTACCAGCAGAGCGATTTACCAGCGCCATCCGGGCCGGGTTTCGCCACGCGCGCCACAATCCACACTT
>JBARNC010000046.1:0-8359 GCA_049802775.1 Pseudolabrys sp.
ATCGACGCGACCGACATTAATCCCTAAGTCGTGCGCGCCGAGTGTCCTGATCGGTATCGGCGTCGCTCAAGTGTTGACAAATCGGCCTGCCGTGTGACGCGCCAGACGAATTGAGTGGCCTCGCGCAGCACTGGCGCCAGAACTCGCAAAGCGGGCGCAAAAGCACCGATCAACGTAAGATGACCGACCCGGCGATAAGTGCGTTCCTCGGCAACACCGCCATGGGCGTGAATCTTCTCGGCCATTCTGCGGCTGTTCTCGGGACTGACTAGGCGATCGCGCCATGCCGTGATCAGCAGCGAGGGCGCTTCCTTACCGGTGACGAAGAAGATCGGCTGCGTTTCCGCCCTATTGGCGCCGCCGAAAATGGTGCGCAGGGTCCGGCTCTCGATTGGCAGGAAATCATACGGACCGGCTAGCCCGATGAAGCCGGCGAGATCGGTCTTCGAGTTGAGGCCGACCTGCCGCAACCACTGCGGATCGAACGACAGCATCGCTGCGATATAAGCGCCAGCCGAATGTCCCATCAGCACCAGCCGCGCGGGATCGCCGCCCCATTGGGGTGACCTCTCGCGGGCAAAGCGCACCGCTCGCGCGGCGTCTTCGACAAACATCGGAAACCGCGCAGGTGGGAAAATCGAATAATCCGGCACAACCGTAACGATACCTTGCGCCGCCAGCGAAGCGCCGACAAAACGGTAGAGATCGCGCGAACCGCGTTGCCAGCTGCCGCCATAGAAAAACACGAGGACGGGCGCCTTGGCCGCGTGGCGCGGCCTATAGACATCAAGCCTCTGTCGCGGCCCCTCGCCATAGGCGAGACCGCGGTACTCCTCCCACGCGCCGGTCGGTTCCCAGAGATTGAGCAACTCGACAGGTGAAAAAGCGCGCTGCGCCCAGTGCTCCCGGATGCCATTGCGCTTTTCCGAAGGCTTGGAGTGTGTGGAAGCGGTTCTCGCCACGCCGATGTCTCTATCATGTGGCCGTGAGCATTCAGCCATTGATGTGTCTTTTCACTGCGCGCTTCTTTTTAGTTCTGCACGCCACGCTTCGACAGACAACACCCGGTCATTTGGAGATTCGTTGGGCATGGGAATGGCGATGTGGAGATAAACAAAGTTTTTCTGTTCGAACACTTGCGCCAATCAACTGCCAAATAAGAGTCGAATTAAGGACATCATTTAATTCCGTGCATCAGGTTAAGTGGATCAGTTAATTCCGTGCATCGGATGCAGGCATGCCAGGTGGTCAATCTCTCCGCAGGCGTGGCAAGCGGGCGTTGTCCAATAGACAATCTCTCCGCAGGCGCGGCTTCCAATCCACGCGGAGGACGGTCCCACCAATCCAACGAATGCACAGGGTTACGCAATGCGCTGAAATCATTCGGAAAGCCGCCTGCTCAAAAAGCTGGAAGCGCTGGCCTTTCATGTAAAACGACGGGCATGACCGGGCGCGAGAAAATTTCTGACGGGATCGATCAAGGAATCACACCCCAAAAGCGGGGGTTTGGGCCTATGCGCTCCATTGGCGGGATCGAGAGGAGCATCCATGCGCCAAATCCGCCCCCGGGTGTTCAGACGGACATTGTCGCACGAAGGCTGCCGTTCGCGGGCTGCTTATCTTGAAGTAGAATCTCTATGTTCCGAGTTTGATATGTCTATAGCCCGCTTGGCAGGAGACTTGGTTCGAATCGACTGCGCGGCGGGTTCGCCAGTCAAACAGTGTAAGGTTTTCGGTAAACATGATGTAGCTGGATAAAGAACAGCGATGGCTGTTCGTAAGCGCCTATGCACGATCCGGCGCAACACAACCACTGGTGTCGGCGCGCAGCAATTTCGGCTTCGGTGTACACAACAGAGCGTCCATAACGGTTCTTTAAGGATGACACTACTGCTTATTTAACGATTCATAATCGCTTAATCACAATAATCTCAAACTCCGCCAATAGCCGACCGCGCGGCGATGAAACCCTCACAGGGCTTGCCCCGACGAATGAAGGCAATCCTAACGAAGCGGACGAGTGGTATCATGTCACGCAAGATCTATTCCTACGATTCGCTGACCGCGCTGATCGCCGCCGCCGCTTTGTCGTGCAGCGCCGCGCAGGCCGAGTCGCTGTTCGACTTTCCCAATGCTCCCGTGCAGCGCCAGATCGGCCCGCAATACGCGCCGACAGTCGAGCAGAAAGACCCGAATGCAGACATTGATCCCCGCCTGCAACGGCAGATCGTGAACTACGCGGGCCACGAGACTCCGGGCACGATCATCATCGATACCCCGAACACGTTCCTTTATTACGTGCTTGGCAACGGAAAGTCGATCCGCTACGGCATCGGCGTCGGCCGCGAAGGGTTCACCTGGTCGGGAGTGAAGTCGATCGCGCGCAAGGCCGAATGGCCGGACTGGTATCCACCGGTCGAAATGATCGCACGCCAGCCTTATCTGCCGCGCATGACCGCCGGCGGCCTCGGAAACCCGCTCGGCGCGCGCGCCATGTATCTCGGCGGCACTGAATATCGAATCCACGGCACCAACGATTCGACCACCATCGGCAAGCAGGTATCGAGCGGCTGCATTCGCCTCACCAACGACGACGTGATCAACCTCTACAACCGCGTTCAGGTCGGCACCAAAGTGATCGTTCTGCCGCAGGCGCAGGTCGCGCAGTCGCCGGCTGAACCAAGTCAAAACCGCTCCCGCCAGGGGTACTCGGAAGTTCTGGAACGCTAGCGGCTCGTCCAACATATAAGCGCAGTATAGCAATCCATTAGCGAAGGCTGGGCACAATCACCATAAATCTGCACGGACGCGTTGAAATTCGAAAATGCCATAAAATTAAACCTTAAATAAACTTTTCCTAATCGAATGCGGCGGGGTTTGCCTTGATGTGGAAGAGTGAGCAGACGGTTAGGCATTGCGCTGTTGTCGTTTTTCTAAGAGCGTTGATTTTCGTAGTCACCGTGGCGAGTCTCGCTGGTTGTTCGAGCACACATTATAAGACCGAACCAGTGGTGAGGACGGGCACTGTGCGGACGCCCACGCTCCGTCAGATGGAAAGCCTCAACATGGATCGTGGGGCGCCGATCCTCATCCGCATCTATAAGGAGGAAAACACATTGGAGGTCTGGAAGCAGGACCGGACCGGCAGGTTTGCCCTGCTCAAAACCTATCCAATCTGCAAATTTTCAGGAAACCTCGGGCCGAAGATTGTCCAAGGAGATCACCAAGCACCTGAAGGATTTTATGACATTACGCCAGAGCAAATGAATCCAAACTCGAGTCAATATCTCTCCTTTAATATTGGCTTTCCCAATGCGTTTGATCGATCTCTTGGCCGTACCGGCAGTCTTCTTATGGTGCATGGCGGCTGCAGATCAGTTGGCTGCTATGCGATGACAGATTATCAAATGGAAGAAATCTACGGGTTAGTCGACGAAGCCTTCAAAGGCGGCCAGGATAGAATTCAATTGGCGGCCTTTCCATTCCGAATGACAACGCAAAACTTGACGCGCCACGCGGATAATCCTAACGCGCCTTTTTGGGAAATGCTCAAATCGGGAGACGATGCGTTCTTTGCAACAAAGCAACCACCGTCGGTTGCTGTTTGTGATCGGCGCTATGTGTTCAATCCGGCGGTTACCGATACTTTCGATCCAAGCGCTCCTTGCCCGCCCGACATTAATTCATCACCTGTTGCCGATACACAACGGTCGCCCGCTAAATTGTCTGGACCGGTTTCGTACCCATCGCGCGCCTTTAGCCGCCTTGACCGCGTAATAGAGTAAAGCACAGCAGCGAAGTCAAAAGCGGCCCTGCTGATTCCCGACCATCCAAACCCTAGGCCTTTTCTACCCCGATAATTGTTTGCCGACCTTCCATAGAATCATAAACCGAAACCCGCACAATCGGATGAGCTTTCTCGGAACGCCAGCGCTGGCTCGAGCTTGACTTGACGGCAGAAGAGATAAAAACCTATGACCCGCATGTACATTGGCCGGCCTGGATGAAACGCGCGTTGCCGCCGATCAATTGGGGGCTATCGTGAGTCAAATATTCCGCTTAATGGCGACAAGGTGAATTTCAGATCGCTTGGCCACGCCGCGCCATGGTCCATTCACGAGCAGTGCCCCCTATTGGAGACAGCCGATGCGAATGCCAATTTTGTCCTACTTCCTGATAGCCCTCAGTCAATCAGGGACCCGGGCATAAAGCCAAAGCCGTGCAGAAGTAACGCTCTTTATTTCAAAAAAACTGAAGGGGAGACGCCGTTGTAAGCTTCGGGTCATTATCTACCGAACCATCGCGGGCTAAAATGTACCGATTGCTCGATAGCGACCGTTCAAGGCATGAGTGCAAATTGCCGCTTTGTCACATCAACGGACCTACGCGCACCGACCCATTTGAGTCTGCTCTTGCCGTAATACCGGACATTCGTCGGCGTTACCGGCATTCTGAATAGGGCGCTAACCTATTGGTGGATAATGAGCCGAATTTCGCGATTTTTTCAGAATGCCCGCGAACCCGAATGCCAGCAGAATGGGAGTCACATAGCTAACCATGGGCGTGTTCATGAGTTCACGCGTCAACAAGATGCGCCGCTCCACTGCGCATGAGCAGGGCGGCATTACGCAACGTCGTCGGTTCCCAATCGGGGGCAAATTCAGCCATGATGTCGATCGCGGCGGCGGCGAGATGATCGGTCAACAATGCAACAACCGCCGCCGGCTGGCGTCGTTTGCAGGCTTTATAGATTTCCTCATGTTCGATGGCGGCGCGACGAAATAAGTCGGTCAGTCCCGCCTGCACGGTGTTGTAGACGTAGCGTTCACTGCGCTGGCAATCGACATTCATGCGTTGCTGCAGCAACGGGTTAGCCCGACAGAACAACATTTGATGAAATGCCCGATGGTTCTTGAGCCAACGGCGAAGATTGTGTTGCTTTTCATCCTTGCGCAGTTGGCGCAAAAGCTCTTTGAGTGTTTCGACGTCCGCGTCGGTCATGCTTTGCACGGTGACAGTCGCCGCAATTCCTTCATTGGCAATGCGCGAGACATAAAGCGCTTCCAGTTCACGCGGATCAAAACCCAGCACTCGGCAACGATAATTGGGTTCGGCCTTGACCAAGCCTTCCTCCATGAGCATCCGCAGCGCCTCGCGCACGGGCGTACGGCTGACCCTAAGGCAATCAGCGACCTCGACCTGAGACAGAATTGTTTCCGGCGGCAAAGCGTTCGACAGAATGCGGTCGCGTAGATACCGATGAATATCGACCGAGGCGCGGCGGTGGCTGTCGCCAGCCAACGGCCGCAAGATATTTTTTAGCGTCAGTGCCTTGCGTGGTCTGGGTCGTTGATTGGCCATAGCTCGCATGATGTTAGTGTGGCCGCAGTTCCCACGGACAATCCAACGCGCGGCTGCGGTTTCAGCCGCGCTGATCGATAAGCCTCATTTCGCCCGCAAGGCCTTGGTAGCCTTTTCATCCACTTGCAGGGTATCGGGACTGATGACCACTCGGTAGACCTCCTTGGCCGTGGTGATCGAAACAAGTTCGTTCTCCACGTCCTCGCGCACCATGTCCGGGTCGCGCTCGGCGGGATTACCGACGCCGCCGCCGCCCGAGGAATGCTTGACCAGCACATCCCCGGTCTTCACGGGGACGAGCCGGTGCGGTTTGACCCGGATATCCTCGCCATCACGGCGCAGATAGGTGCGAGAGACAGGCGTAGGCTCGCCTCCGCCCGCGCCGAAACCCTGCACGACGTCGCCATCCGAGCTTCCTGTCGCCATCTGGCCGTCCGAGCCTTCATTGACGGCTTCCCAATGCACGCCGGGGCCGCCGCGCCAGCGCCCGGCGCCGCTGAAGTCCGGCACGAACTCCCATCGGAGGGCGCGCCACGGCACCCGGCCTTCCATTTCCTCGACATTGTCTCGATGCGCGGCTCCCATTGCAGTCAACGTACTCACCGCCTGGTAGCCGTCGTAACCCCAGACCGCGCCGGCGCTGCCATCGTAGTCGAAGCACGTGCGCACATAACGTTCGTTTGTGCGCGGATCGACCGCAAACAGGTAGTCGCCGCGATGCTTGCCCCAGGCGGCGATGGCCCGCTTGGGCAACGCCTTCGATAGGGCCTCGACCACCGCTTCCATGATCTGGACGCCGACATTAACTGGTGATGCGCCAACGGTTGCGGGGTATTGGCAGTTCACGACCGAGCCAGGCGTTGCGATCACCTTGATCGGCTTCATCGTTCCTTCATTGTGATAATCGGCCAACGCGGGATCGAAATAGAGAATCGCCGCGGCGATGGCGATGCCGTAGGTGACCGCATAGACGCAATTGACGAAACCCTTGCGCTGCGCGTCGCTCTCCGAAAGGTCGATCGTCATCTCATCGCCCTTGATCGTGATCTTCGCGCGCACCCACACTTGCTCGTCGAGCGTCGTCCCGTCGTCGTCGGTCGCGGCGGCCCCGACATAGACTCCGTCAGGGATTTTGCGGATTTCTTCGCGAACAGCGATCTCAGTGCGCCGCATCATCTCCTGGATGCTCGCCAACACCGTGTCGCGGCCGTACATGTCGAGCAGCGCGAGAACGCGCTTTTCGCACATGGTCGTCGAGCCGATCATGGCGTGCAGGTCGACGCGCACACCATCGGGGAAACGTACATTGTTGAGAATGAGGTTGACGAGGTCCTTCCGCTCGCGGCCGCGATCAATGACCTTGATCGGTGGAATGATCAGCCCTTCGGCGTGAATGTCGTAGCCGTTCGGGAAGTATCCGCCTGGGAAGGAACCGCCGGTGTCCATCTGGTGACCGCGGCAGAGCGTGAAGAACAACAACTCACCGTTATAGAAAATCGGGCGGATATAACCCCAGTCCGGCAGATGCGTGTTATGTCCGCCGTGGTAGGGATCGTTGGTTAGGAACACGTCGCCGGGATGGATATCATTTTCGAACATCTTGACCAGTTCTTGGACCGCAAACGACGTGCCGAGGAACTGGTTCGGTAAGCCGACCGGGATCGCGACCGCCGAACCGTCTGCGGCCCAGATGCCGACGGAAAGGTCCTGCAGCTGACCGATCAGGTAATTTTGCGCCGTGCGTTTCACCAGATGGCGCATTTCCTTGCAGATGGTCTGCATGGAATGCCAAACGGTCGCAACGGTGGTCGGATCGATATTGGTTTGCTGTTTCATGGTCGCCTCCCGTCAGGACCGCGTCAGGATGTAGTTCTTGTACTTGTCGACCGAGCAGACATAGGCCTCGGGGATCACCACGGTCGTCGTCGTCTCTTCAATGATTGCTGGGCCGCTGATGACGTTACCGGCCATCACCTTCTCGCCGTCATAAATGGGCGTATCGACGTCGCGGCCGTTGAAGCGGCAGGTGCGCCGGCGTTTGAGCGCGGGCTTCGGATCGGCGTCGCCTTTCGCAACCTGTGGCAAAGCGAACGGCGCGTTCGGTGTCGTCGCTTTCAGCCGCAACGTTAGGATCTCAACCGCCTTCCACGGCATGGCGAAGGTGTAGAGCTCCTCGTGCTTGCGCGTGAAGCCGGCCGCCGCGGCGTCCACCGCCTCGCGGGTAATCCTGCCACCGGCCATGTCGACCTCGACTTCGTGGAACTGCCCGACATAGCGCAGGTCGGCGCTGCGCTTGAGGATGACCTTGTCGGGCGGCACGCCATGTTGCTTGAACGCGGTTTGCGCCTCAGCTTCCAGCTCGGCGTAGACGCGGTTGAGCGTATCGAGATCGATGTTGTTGGTGCGGCCGACAAAGGAGCGCGCGTAGTCTTGGCCGATGTCCATGGCAAACATGCCGAAGGCGCTGTAGAGCGCGGCAACCGGCGGCACCACCACGCGCTTGATGCCGAGCGCGTCGGCGATAAAGCCGCCGTGGATCGGTCCGCCGCCGCCGCCGGCGATCATGATGCTGTCGCGGATATCGTGGCCGCGCTTGGTTGATACCTCGGTTATCTTGTTCGCCATGTTGGCGTTGACGGTGCGGAAGATCGCTTCGGCCGCACGCTTCTCATCGACGCCGAGCTTCTCCATCAACGGCTTCATGGCGCGGCGCGACGCTTTCTCGTCGAGCTTCATCTCGCCGCCGAGAAAGTAGTCGGCCGGCACGAAGCCGAGGATCAAATTTGCGTCGGTGACGGTCGCGTTCTCGGCGTTGCCGTAGCAGGCCGGGCCCGGATCGGCGCCGGCGCTTTGCGGTCCGACGCGCAACAGGCCGAGCGCATCGATCTTCGCCATCGAGCCGCCGCCCGCGCCGATCGAAGCGATGTCGACCATCTTGATGGCGACGCGCTGGTCGTTTTCCCAATGTTCGGTCGTCGTTGGGATGTCGCCTTTTTCG
>JBARNC010000047.1:0-1843 GCA_049802775.1 Pseudolabrys sp.
TGAGGATCAGCAGCCGGTCCGTCCTCGAACCGTCGGCAAGTACCGTCTCGCCGGCCTGGTAGATTGTAAGCGGAAGGGCGGCGAGGCTCTTCTGGAAGCTGGTGGCGGCATTGATCCACATCGCATATCCCCCTGGTGGCAGAAAGCGAGAAAAAGCAACGCATAACCTTGAACATGGTTCCGCCCTCCCCAATCACTCACGAGGAACCAGATCGGCCGTGCGCAGGCGATGGCGAATTTTAAGGCGCGATGGGCGGCGGCCTGTGTGAGCTGGAACACACACTTTTTGCTCGAACCCGCGCAATTATCGAAAGGGAGAGGAGGCATCCGCACAGGAGGCCCACATGCTAAGACTACTAATTGCGTTGGTCCTCGGTGGCATCTTCGTCAGTGTGATGGCTTCAGCTAACAAGACGGTCACGCGCACCGAGACGGACGTGACGAACAACCAAATCTATAGTGGAATGACGGGTCTTCGTGTCTCGCTACCATATGACATGAAGAACTTTCCGGTGGAGCTAGTGCCACTGCCTTGATCGCGCAGCCTTTGGAAGCGCGGCATCGAAGTGATCGGGTCCAGTGCAAACCGGTAGTGGGCCGTCTTCGCGCCGACTCCGCGCGTGGGCCCCGGTACGCTAGCCGGCGGATATGGCGGCGTTTCCGCTGGAGCTGCGGTCGGCGTTGGCGTTGGCGCCAATGGCCTCGTGGGCGGACTCAACTCATTCGCCCTCCAGCCGATTAGCGTCGAGGGGCAGACCGGACTCAACGTCGTTGCCACCGTGACCGGGCTCGAGTTGCGTCCAGTCGTGCCTTCGTCCGTCCGCCATCATCGGCATCACCGCCGTTACCGACGATAAGACGCGCGCCTCACCCGCGACGAAAGAATATCAGACCGCCTGGTTACCCGGCTGGGCGGTTTAATTTTCGCCCGCAATAAAGTGGCCGCAAAGTGTTTAGCGTGACCGGATGACTGCTTTGGGTCATTGGCGACCTAGCTTGTGCGTACCGGAAACCTCATCCGGCGATGACTATGGTTTGGCCGGGACCGATCGGTTAATATTGAACCGTGATTGCGCCAGTGTCGCACTAAGCGCGTGTCATCAGCCGCCTTGTTCTGGGAAGGCAACTCTATGATTTGTCGGCCCCAGAGGACCCGCCATTCGGCTCCATAGCAGCGATGATCGCCGCTTGGACGTTCTGGTCCTGCGCCGTTACGGCGGCGGTCAGCGACAATAGGCGCTGCCGGGTGTCGTAGAGCTGATCGACCAGCGACAACACCACCGGCAGCGTGCCCGCATCAATCTCAAGCTCGTAGTGCAGCGTGCATATGAGGCGGACCCGCGCGCATTCCATGTCCGTGAAGAGTAGCGTTCCCGCCTCCTGCCGCGGCACGACGAGCTTCTCACGCATCCAGGCTTCAAGATCGCTGCGTTGCAAAGCGGATATCGCTGCGACAAGGTCATCGACACGCATCATGGCAGCATCTCCTTGCGCGGGTCCTGCTGGGTTTTCGGCCGCCAGGTTTCCAGAAACGCAACCAGCTCGGGCTCTTCGACTGCAGGCAGAATGACTTTCAGGGTGATCAGTTGATGTCCGCGTTGCCCAGACTTACGGTTGCGGATGCCTCGGTCGCGCAGTCGCAGTGTGGTACCGGTATTTGACCCCTTCGGGACAGTCACCGTCACCGGGCCGCCTATGGTCGGTACTTCGATCCGTGCGCCTAGTGCCGCCTCCTTTAGGGTGACGGGAACCTCGACATGAATATTGTCGTCCTTGCGGCGAAAGAACGCATGCGGCTCGACATGCAGCTCGACATAGGCATCGCCCGCCGGCCCACCGCCGA
>JBARNC010000048.1:0-6207 GCA_049802775.1 Pseudolabrys sp.
TCCATCGGCAATGTGCTCCTCCGGAAAATGATCCCGGATACGTTCCCACTGCTCGTCGGTGAGCCGAATCATTTCCCATTTATATCTGATCGACAGCGGTCAGCAATTTTGAGATAGGTTCTAATCACCTCCTCGAAGGCATTGCCGACGGCACCGCGGCTCGCGCAAGCCGATAATGCCCACCGAACACGTACACGCGCTTATCGCGCCACGGAATTTATCACGCTCGTTCGCGAATTTTTCGAGTAGGTTGACCGCAAATGCGAGGCGCCGGTCCTGGTGACCTCGCAAAATATCCGGCCATCCGTTCGCGGTATCGTCGAGCGCTTCCGGGCACAGACGCCCGTGCTCTCGCAAGGCGAAATTCGCCCGCGCGCGCCTCAAAACCGTCAGCAGCATCTAGACGCCTGTGCCCCGGGCAAGTCCCCCGGCGAAGGCCGCGTGGCCGAAACTGCGCCGGAGCGCCCGTAAACCCGCGAAAAATCGGCTGATATCACAGCGATTCAATGATCTGTGATGGGTCCTTGGGAACCGGGACGCCGTAACTACGTTAGTGTCACGAACTGGGTGAACCTTTAGTCGGGACCGGGCGACCAACGTGCGAAAGCCCCGGAGGACGTTATGAACTGGTCCATGTACACCGCAGACCGCACGACCCACCTCAAGATTGTGGTGGTTGGGCTTGTCGCCGCGCTGATGATCGCCGTGATCGGCATCTCGGCGCACGAACTCAATCTCGGCACGGATATCATGGCCGCGCAAACCCCGGCCGTCATCAAAGCCGGCGGCCCCGTGGTCTTTACAGACCGCAGCGGCCCGACCGTCCGGTAAGCCGTTTACCAACGATCCCTGAACCTCCCCTCCTCGCGCGCCGTATTTGCGGCGCGTTTTATTGTGAAGTGGTCGAATCGAGCAAAATGGCCGACAACAAATCAGGCATGAAGAACCGTTCACTCCATTTGGGCCTTACCTGCCTGTTCACCGCCAGCATAGTGCTGTCTGTAGCGCCGGCGCGTGCTCAAGGTTTCGCGCCGGCGAACGGAGCGATAGCCGACTACCAGGCCAAGCTCGCGGTCTATGAACAGGTGCACGGCGCCTATGAAGCGCAAGCTTCTGCCTATTGGGACGCGATCTCCGAAAAGCGCCGGACCCGCAACGGCAAGCGCCGCGACCATCTGCCGATCGGGCTCGACGACTACGTGCTGACCCAGCCGCCCGCCTATTCTGGGCCGCCGCGGCCGGTCGATCCGCGTGCGCCAACTGCGCCACCACCGGAGCGGCCGGAAATACCCGTCGTCGCCGATTTCCTGAACAACGCTGCCGAACAATTCGGCTTTGTGCCGGACCGGCCGGCTAGTGACCTCGACTTCAAGCGCGCCTATGCTCGCATCGCCCTCGCCGCCGGGCTCACGCGCGAACAGATCGTCGGCATTTATGCATTCGAGACCGGCGGCAACGGCGCCTACGACTCGCAGGCAGGCCTCGTGCCCTACCGACCGGGCGCGCGCGCGATTTCGCCGGCGGTGGGTTACAACCAGTTGCTCAGCACCAACACCGTGTCGCTCTTGGCCGAAGACGGCAATCGCTATCTCGCAGTGCTTCGACAAAAGGCCAAGGCGCTGAGCGGCCCGGCAAAACTGGCGATGGAACGCAAGATTGAAGGGCTCAAGCGAATGATCGCCTATAGCCGCTCGGTTCCCAACCGCTGGAGCGAGCACGACCGGCTGGCTAAGACCACGCTGGGCGGCTTCGGCATCCATGCTGCCGTACTCGATATCGACCTCGGCCCACTGTTGCAGGTACAGAAACTGACCGACTCGGTGCGTTTCGCGCGCACCAAGGGCTACACGGCGCCGCTCACTGCCTCCGAACTCGAATTGATGAATCTGACTGGTGACGGCAACGGCTTTGACATGGTGACGATGCCACAAGCCTTACGCACGCGGGTACCGACCGCGAATTTCTTCCAACAGCAAGGCTACGATCGCAACCCGGTAGCGCGCCGCACCGGTGTGGTGGCCAATCTCATCGCCGATATCGAAAGTAAAATGAGCCACGGTGCGCAGGCACAAGGCGCGCGCGATCTGGCAGCGGCATTTTAGGATTGTGAACTCGGCCGGACGCGCTGTTACCGCTCGTCTCCTGCAATTTCTTCCACCAGACCAACCACCCAGCGGCGCAATCTTGAATCTTTGATGGTCGTGAAGGTCTTGGTCAACGCCAGCTCATGCGACCGGAAATCGGAAACATAATCGGCGACCGGCTTTTGACGATCGATCCATCCACAAAGCAAAGCGGCGCCGTCGCCGACGTCGCAATAACTCGCGGAATAAGATGTTACGCCGGTGCGCCGCCAGCATCGAAGCGCAGTGCCGCGATGCGGTCGAGCTCGGTTTGCTCTCGCGCGTCCTCCTCAGCCTTCTCTCGAGCCTGGTCGCGCTCGTCCAACATCTCGACCTTCTTGAGCTCTTCGAATGCCTCGCCCAGCGCGGTTTTGGCGTCCTCGAGCTGTACCCGCAGCTCGTCGGTCGAATGCTTGAGGTTCTCGCGCCGCGAGGTCGCAGCCTTGGCATAAGTCGGATAGGCAAAGTGGGCCGGATCATGGATGCCGGCGCGGTCTTGCTCGACCTTGATCTCGCGCTCGAGCTCTCCCGCAATGCGATCGAATTCGGCGATCATCGCCTCGATCTGAGCGACCCTCCGCCGCTTCTCGTCGACCTGAAACTTCTTAAGACGGATAAGGGTTTCGCGTGACTTCATCGGCTAGATACTCCCCGAAGCCCCCGAATACGCGGTCGCGGATGCCGCCAGGGCCACACGCCCACGTTCTGGACCATTCCGGCGACTGTGCCCCAATAACGTTAGTTTTGTGTTTCTTCGCCCCAGCCCGGCGACTTCCGCCATCAACCCGCGACCACGCGGCCGTAAATCTCGACGGCTTTCATCCCATAGCCTCGTTAATTCGGGATGTGCTTTTCATCCCACCCACCCGGCAATCGCTATAAACCAGCCCTTAGGCTTATCGGCCCGGTGTTTCCATTAACTTGGTGTTTACCCGCATCGTTAATGATTGGGTCATTCGTCCACGGGACTAAGGCTTGAGAATCGCCCAGCCAGGACGGAAGGGGCGAGTCGCTAGAGTCGGTTCGGCCCGACTCTTAAACTAGGGTATTAGACAGGACGTGGTCAAAAAATCACTCTCGAGCAACATCTTACGCCGATTCTGGCTAATTTGTCTACGGCACGCTTGCATGGGAGAATCAAGTTTTGTTAACCATGGCCGGATAGTGTCGAATCGGTTTGTCCCACCGCGTTTTTTCACACTCGCCGCCTGTGCGGCGCTGACCTGAAGCCCGGCTGCGGCGAGAAGGGGACTAAAATGCGCGTTCTACTCATTGAAGACGATAGCGCGACCGCACAATCCATCGAGCTGATGCTCAAATCCGAAAGTTTCAACGTCTATACGACCGACCTCGGCGAAGAGGGCGTCGACCTCGGAAAGCTCTACGACTACGACATCATTCTCCTGGACCTGAACCTGCCCGACATGTCGGGTTTTGAGGTTCTGCGCTCCCTCCGCGTCTCAAAGGTTAAGACGCCGATTTTGATCCTCTCCGGCCTGGCCGGCATCGAGGACAAGGTCAAGGGGCTCGGCTTTGGCGCCGATGACTATATGACCAAGCCGTTCCACAAGGACGAGTTGATCGCCCGCATCCACGCGATTGTTCGCCGCTCCAAGGGCCACGCCCAGTCGGTCATCAACACTGGTGACCTGGTGGTCAATCTCGACACCAAGACGGTGGAAGTCGGCGGCCAGCGCGTGCATCTCACGGGCAAGGAATACCAGATGCTCGAGCTGCTCTCCTTGCGCAAAGGGACGACGCTCACCAAGGAGATGTTCCTCAACCATCTCTATGGGGGCATGGATGAGCCCGAGCTCAAGATCATCGACGTGTTCATCTGTAAGCTTCGCAAGAAGCTTGCGAACGCCTCCTCCGGCAAGAACTACATCGAGACGGTGTGGGGCCGCGGCTACGTGCTGCGCGAGCCGACCGAGGCGGACGAGCGAATTCCAGCGTAGCGACCAGACTTCCCCCGCGTTGCGTTTGGGTGACGCGAGCCGTCGGGCTATTTCCCATCCAACTTAACTCCGGCCTCTCTCGGCCGGAGTTTTTTAGTTTGCTCACGCAGCGCTTTCGACGCGCACCTCGATTTCGCTGTGAAGCATCCCAAAATCGATGGGCTTGGTGAAAAGCGCCTCGGCGCCGCCTTCCAATGCCTTACGCTTGGTCTCCGCATCGCCATAGGCGGTAATCATGATGACAGGAACGTCCGGTCGAGCCGCCTTGGCCTTGGGCAGTAGCTCAAGGCCGCTCATCCCCGGCATGTTGATGTCGGACAGGATCAGGATGAGTGAGGCGTTTCGCGCATCGCTGATGCATTGCAATGCATCAGGAGCGGACTGGGCGAACTCCATGGTGAACCGGCCAGCGCGGAGGTCGCGCCGAAACTACTGGCGAAACAGCAATTCCACATCAGGTTCATCATCGACCACAAGAATAAGGACGCTCACGCTCGTGCTCCTGATTGGCAAGGGATGCCGCCGTACGGGGAAGAATGATTTTGAATTCCGTAAATTCGCCGGGCTGCGTGTCTACCTCTATTAAGCCAGCATGCTGTTTGACAATGATATCGTGACTGATGGAAAGGCCAAGCCCCGTCCCCTCTCCAGCCGGTTTGGTCGTGAAGAAAGGATTGAACGTCTAAGCTGTTCAATCGTCTTTTTCGGATCGCTTTTCGGAGTGACCTCGCTGACGAGAAGACGACGTCTTAAGCCGACTAGCCGCGGCCGGCCTGCTGCGGTGCGTTGTCGCCTTTCTTGTTCCTTTGCGCCGTCTCATTCAGCGCTGCGGCTTGAACTGCACGATCTTCCAACCGCGCTTGCCGATCTCGGCGGCGGCCATCGGCGTCACCGTGCCGGTCGTAGCGAGCACAGGGACCTCGCCTGGTTTTGTGCGGTGTATTTCGGTAGTCGCCGCAACGAATGTTCGTTGCTGGATTTCAGTCCAGGCGATGTCGTCGACCATGAAGGCCGCGACAATGTCGCCGTTGCGCGCGAAGTTGATCGGCTGCCCGCCAAAGGCGACGAAAGAGACGATACCGCCAAGCTCGGTGCTGCGCACGGCAAGGATTTGCGCGCGGCGGCGATCATAGAATGCGACGTTGCGCGAGCCTGCCCCCGCTACATGTTTAACGAAGACATCGGTGTTCTGGGCATTGAGTTGTTTCAGCGCTCGCGCCATGATCAGCAGGTCGGCGGGCGTGAAATTCCGATTTTCGACAAGGCGATTTATGGATTCTTCGGGGACACCGAGAGAAGCCAGAGTTGTCCGCACCTCGGCAATGAGCTGCGCAGCGGTCTTGCTGCGCAAGGTGTCCTTCGCGCTACCAACTGTCGCCACCGATGATACAGCGATCCCGACCCCGCCAGGCACAGCCGCCAATCCAGCCCTGATCGGCAAACCGCCGCTCGCCATGACCCCGGCCATTTCTTTCAGCCGTTGGCGCAGCGGCGGAAAATCAGTATAGGGATCAACATCCAGTTCCACCGCGAGCTCGCGTTGCGCGTCGCTCACGCCAAGTAAACTCTCCGCCACATCGTCCCGGTCGGCGCGGCTGTTCGAAAGCCCTGCTCCCACGCGGTCGAACATGTTGCCGATACCGCTGAGCGAACGTTGGACGGTGTCGGCCGGATTGGTAATAAGGTCGGCACCGAATTTTATCGGGCCTAGCGCGGAATGGCTTGGTTATGAAAAAATTCGCGCCAGCGGCAATCGTGACAGCTTCGCTCGATACCGGTGCGCCGTCGCGAAACTTGCCCATCAATGTCTCGGCAGCGTGGGCGAGCGCCTCCAGACGCGGCAAGCCAAGAAAGCCGCAAGTGCCTTTGATGGTGTGGACGAGGCGGAAGATATTATCGAGGATCTTCTTGTTGTTTGGATCTTGCTCGAAACGCACGAGCTCGATGTCGACCACGTCGAGACTTTCATTGGTCTCGGTGACAAATTCCCGCAGCAAGTCGTCCATAAAAAACGCCTTCGTCGACGGGCTTCGGCCCGTCCGCCGCTTCCCATCGGAAGCGCGGTGAGTGTGTCGGTGAAGCGTTTAATTTTGGTTGCGCGACGGTGTTAAGGCCCACGCTGTTAA
>JBARNC010000049.1:0-2401 GCA_049802775.1 Pseudolabrys sp.
AGCCATCGAGACTTGACTTTTCTCCGGTACCGCCTCCCATGAGACCGATGGATAGGAATTGATTCAGTTCGGTGAGTGCGCGCAGCAAAGCGATTCGGCTATCAAAGTGCGCGCCGGACCCGAACTCAATATTTTCCTGCGAGTTCTGTACCCAGTGCGAGATCGCTATGAAGCTCGGGATCCTGAGGTCGCTGGTGACGTCGAGCACCCAAATCCGGCGACCAGTTTCAGCAAGTTGGGTTAGCAAATTGCAGACATAAGAATCGTCGAGCTTGCCGAGGTCAACTTCCGCCCGCTGCAACCGATTGTACCACCAGATCGCGTATGCATCTCGCTCCACCAACTCAAGGAAGCCTTGAACGATTGCTTCTTCAAGTGTATTGCCGGCAGCGCAGCCATTGGAGTCCGCGAGGAACTCACCCGGACCTCGATAGAAAAAATACAAGATGCTAGTCGGAAGATATTTGAAACGTCCGTCGCGCAGAGACCAAACCGGTGACCATTCGATCTCCGCCGATGGATCAAATAGGGCCGGAGTCCAGGGCGGCGGCTCGTCCGGGTTGTTCTTCGCAAACTGTGCCTCGCTAAACAGTAGGACGTTATTCGGAAAGATGGCATCGCCTGACGGAAAATCGGTAAACCGCCGCGTCACTCTGATTTCGTCGCCCTGAAAGATCCCTGAATAGCGCTCGATCGCTTCCATGAGCGCGCTGGCTTCCCCCTGCTCGGCAGTGCTGCCTTTACCAAAGCTGCCGTTACGCAGTCCTGCCCTGAGCTCATTGACCGTCCTGGCGGGCGCCGAAAAATTGTGTGCAGCATAGTAATTGGTGTTCAGGGGCAATTCGGCTTCGATACGTTCGAGACGCGAGACCACGCCTGTAAGGGGGCTCACGTGCTTTCGGAAACGTGCAACCGTGGCCCCGGGCGAGACGGTCCTGTACCCCCCGCTTGTCATAACCAGCTTGCCGCCGGCGCCAAGCTCGACTGGTATCGGCGCACGGCTTGGGTCTCGCAGCTTCTTGCGGCCGCAGCTTGGACATTGTGGGCGCGCCGTCACGTAATGCTTCACGATCGTCGCGCCCAACAAGTCGAGGCTGATTATGTGATCGCTCAATGGTGTGCGAAACTCGGTGGCGATCGCTTTCGCGATCTCGACAGCTGCAAGCTGCACGCTACACTGGCCCAAACTGTTACGGGCCAGAGGAGAAACGGCGACGAAGCGACCCGGTCCGCGGTTGAGGAGCGCCTTGACCTCCCGATTGCGTTTCATGCGATCGGCAAGACAAGTCCAACAGGCGCCCTTCCTTGGCCTGAATACTGGCCCTACGAGCGGGAAAATGCCCGAGGGTTGGACGAGCAGCCAGGGCGTACGCTCAGATAAATGCTTACGGTTCAATTCAGCCAATCGTTCTTCGAGATAGTCGTTCACAAGCGTGACCGTTAAGTCGGGGAAGCGTTTTACAACGCGAACACCCAGCTCACGCAGAGCCATCTCGAGTCCAGTTGCGCATTGCACGTCGATCGACTGAATACGGACGCGACAATTGTGGAGATTTCGCTCAGCTGTTGCCGGGACTAGACCGAGGCTCGCCCAGTACGCCGCCACAGGGCCAGCGGGAGAACGCGCCGAAACGACATATCGGCGGTCGACCAATCGCTTCAGGGCCTCCCAGATTTGGTCCGGTGGAAAATCCTGCTCCAGCTCGCGAACAAGCTCCCGAAAGCTCCTTCCACCTTCTCCTATTGCGGACGCCAGCGCGCAAAAGAGCTCGCCGTGAAGAAAGAACTTCCTATCCTCGGAGTAGAGGCAGACGACATCGGGTGGCAGCACATAGACTGTAAAATTCGGCGCGAACTGCGGAACGTCTTTGCTGTTTTGCTGCCTAAGGCTGTTCCCTGTCATGAGGCAAGTACGCGCACTTTCACCAAAGTTCCGGAGCGGAAACTCAGCAGTGTGTTTTGAATCTAGCGTTTCGCGATGAGGTGGCTACCCATTCGCGGCGCCAAATGCACACGTCGCAGACGCAAGAAGATAGCTCGCGAAGTCAAACTTGACGAGACCCCGCCGCCTTTTCCGAGATCACCGGGGATGGATCAACTTCTCGAGAGGCGCCCCTCACTCTAAGACAGGGTACCAACTCCCAACGCGAGACAGCGACAGGTAACAGACCAGATCCACCGGCCGTAAAACTGACCACTGCCAGCAGCTTCCGCACCCTCTGCCACAGCCTAAACAGGTCCCTATCTAGCCGCAACCACCCCGAATAGGAACATCAGGCGCGACGGCCCAAAGCGGACAAGTTTACGAAAAAAATACCCCACGGTTTTTTAGATCATGCCCTCGCGCCACAAAATCAACACGGGCCTATCTATCATCTGGCATTTGCTCGCAGTATAGGAG
>JBARNC010000050.1:0-3879 GCA_049802775.1 Pseudolabrys sp.
GACCTTGAGACCGAAGTTACGCAAGGTACCGCGCAGATCGTTCTCGATGGCGATAGCCTTCCCCTGCAGCAGCTTGCGATGGGTCAGCAGCATGCGCAGCTTCTGACTGCGTAACGTCTTCACATGCACCGGGCGATAAAGTCCCGCCCGCATCATCTGTGCGATGCCGCGCGCGTCGTTGCGGTCAGTCTTGTTGATCTGCGCCTGCAACACCGCCCGCATGTGCCGCGTCTCGACACAGATCACTGGCAAGCCTGCTTCCGCGAGAGCGCTGAAAAGCCATTGCGACAGCGGCCCGGCTTCCAGCCCAATCCGCTTGAAGTGGTAGCCAGGGTTCGTCAAAACCGCCAGCAGCGCTTCGGGTTCGCTCGCCACCTTGGCTTCTCGGAAGATCCTGCCCGTATCATCCACAATGCAGACGCTCGTCTCATTGACTGAAACGTCCAGTCCAGCAAAATGGTCCATGTTGCGCTTCTCCTTCTGATGCTTGAGGCCGTTACCACGGACCTCGTTTCACCATCAGCCTGAAGCGCAGCACCAAAATCTTCAGCTATCCACAAAAAACGCCGGCCGATTACCCCATCTTTGGGTGATTAGCGGACATTTGCAGTGCAAAAAGGCATGTCCGCTTTGCCCCCAAAAGCGGACATGGGCGGTGTAGTCTACGGACGTCCGCTATGGGCCAACGGAAGTAGCCGCACGAACACGATCTTTTGAATTCCGGACCGTTCGCTCTTCACGCGGCGGTCGCATCCATCGGTCGGAGCTCGGACAGCATGGTCGGGACGAGCTCCGAGACCGTCGGATGAATGTGCATGGCGCGGCCGATCACCGACCAGGGCGCCTTCGCGTACATCACGTCGAGAATCGAGTGGATGACCTCGTCGCCGCCGGTGCCGAGGATCGCGGCGCCGAGGATGGCGCCGGTCTCGGCGTCGACGGCGATCTTCATGAATCCCTGAGTCTCGCCCTTTTCGACCGCGCGTCCGACGCGCGTCATCGGACGCTTGCCGATGAGCGCCTTCCGCCCGCTCTTTAGAATCTCCGCCTCCGTCATTCCGGCCCGACCGAGCGGCGGATCGACGTACAGTGCGTATGCCGTGATCCGATCGCTCACCCGGCGCGGATCGTTCTCGAGCAAGTTCGCGATGACGATCTCGCCGTCGTTGTACGCCGTGTGCGTGAAGGCGCCCTTGCCGTTGCAATCGCCGAGCGCCCGGATGCCCGGGACGCTCGTGCGGAGCTGTTCGTCGACCATGATGTAACCTCGCGCGTCGACGGCGACGCCCGCTTCCTCGAGTCCGAGATCGTCGGTATTGGGACGACGGCCGACGGCGAGCAGCACGTGCGAGCCGTGCACTCGAGGCGCACCGGAGGCGCAGTCGACGTCGGCGACGATCTCGTCGCCACGTTTGGCGAAGCCGATGCACCTCGCGTTCAGGCGCACGTCGATACCCTCGCTCTCGACGATCTCCCGGATCGCGGTCGACACGTCCTCGTCCTCGCGGACGACGAGCCGCGGCCCCATTTCGAGGATCGTAACCTCGGCGCCGAAGCGCCGAAACATCTGGGCGAATTCGAGACCGATGTAACTGCCGCCGACGACGATCAGGTGCTTCGGCAGGAAATCCACCGACATCATCGAGCTGTTGGTGAGGAAGTCGATCTCGGCAATGCCCGGCATGTCCGGCACGAACGCCCGGCCGCCGACGTTCAGGAAGATCTTGTCGGCGTGCAGCCGGTCTTCGCCGACGCGCACGTCGTGTGCGGATTCGAACCGGGCGTGGCCCTGGTAGACGGTGCAGTTCTCCATGTTCCGCAGCCAGTCTTCGAGACCGGTGCGCGATTGCCCGGAGACCGCGTCCTTCCGCGCCTTCACACGCTTCATGTCGACGCGGAACGGGCCGACGTCGACGCCGAACTCGGCGGCGCGGGCGGCCATGCGCGCCGCGTACGCGCTCGCCACCATCGTCTTCGTCGGAATGCAGCCGGTGTTGACGCAGGTCCCGCCGATGAGGTTCCGCTCGACGACCGCGACCTTCATACCGGCGCCCGCGAGACGAGAGGTCACGTAGGGGCCGGCTTGACCGGTGCCGATGACGATCGCGTCGTAGTTGGTCACGTCGTCGGTTCCTTGCCCGACTGCTCCTTCACCATGTGCGCGGCGTACCACTCGGGCCAGTTCTCGTCCCTGTGGCCGAGGCCCGCCTCATACGCGCCGTGCGCGTGCTCCGCGCGCCGGAACGCGCTCGCCAGATCGTTCGCCGACGCGAAGGTCGTCGCCGTGGAATCGATGCGCCCCGCCAGGCGCGTCGTGACCTCCTGGAACAGCCAGCCGTTGCCGTCCGGATCGCTGAACGAAGCGAAGGAGCGGTAGCTGCCGTGCTCGGGATCCGGACCGCCGACGCGAACGCGCCCGAACAGATAGGGCTCGTCCGGACCGGCGTACACGCCGGCGCTGTGGAACACCTCACTGACCGCGACGCCACGATCGAGCAGCTCCTTGCGTGCGGCGTCGATGTCGGAGACGACGAGGTACAGGCCCTGGGCGGAGCCGGGCGCCGCCGCCGTGACGTCCTTGCCGAAGATGACCGAGCACCCGGAGCCGGGCGGCGTGAACTGGAGCACGCGGAAGGTCTTGCCGTCGTCGTAGTCGGCGTCGAGCCTCCACCCGAGCTTCGCGTAGAACTCTTTCGCGCGGTCGACGTCCGACACGGGGATGACGACGATCTCGAACTTCATGTCGTTCGTCGTGCTCATCGCGGCCTCCTGGGTTGTGGGCGAGGGTCCTCGAGCGGATGCGTCGAAAACGTCCTTCAACGCCGAATGCCCCGCCACGTCAAGAGAACGTTGGTCGACGAACAAGCTACGCCAATCCCCCATGCGGCGAGGCTAAGGCACGCAGACACCATTAACTCGTGTCCTGCCCGCTCCGCATCCGGCGACGACTTGCGTGATCATGCTCTCCGGCTCTTGAATCGGCGCCACAGGCGTTGCCTGTACTGACGTTGTGACGGCGAAGGCGAATGCAGCAAAAGCGATCAATCTGATCATCCGTACCTCCCATGTGACACTTGTTTCATGCCCTCCTCCTTGGAGCAAAGACCTCCCCCCAATTGCGCACATCCCTCCGCAGATGAATGCCAGCGAAATGAAATTAGGCGGTCGAAGTCAATTATATTTGAATGTGCCGACTAGCCCGGTCGTCTTCAAACGGTGTTCCCTTATGTGCCGACGGATTTTTCGGTTTAGCGCGCGATCTAATGACCGGCACCAGCGAATGTCGGCTTTGGGTCATAAGCGGGACATTGCGACAGGTACGCGCCATGTCTGCTTACCCCCCGAAAGTGGGCATTCGACGCCGTGATTGGAATGTGCGTTATACCGCGCAGGCAAATTACGTTCGGGAAATGCTGGCACACTCAAACGATACAACGCGACAATTTCTCGCCAGGTCAGTCGATTGGTGAAACGTCCGCACATGCTTCAGTAATGAAATCATTCTGCCACATCGCCGGGAAGGTTTTCTTTCAGGCCCCGACGAAAAGACGATAGAGCGCAAGCGCGACAATGAAGGCAACAAAAGCGCCTGGTATAACAATCGGCGGCACAAACCATTGGTTCATAACTCGACCTCCTAAGCGTATCGTGTGACTTTGCTGGGCTTGAGACCAAGCCGTTCGATCTCTCGGTCTGTCAAAATTCTTTCGAACCTAACCTTTTCATTCGACACAGCGCAGTGGTTGCCTACGAGAACCTCGGCATGTTCCAACGTGTCAGCAACAGTTGCGTACAACCAAACGGCCTCGGCTGCCTTGACTGAAATCAGCCAGCCCTTTGGTTGCATATCCGGCCTCACGTGCGCTAGTGCGTCTAATT
>JBARNC010000051.1:0-1870 GCA_049802775.1 Pseudolabrys sp.
GATTTCGTACCCCCGAGTTGCTCATAGAACACGGAATTCGGCGTGCGATGAATGTGATTTTGCAAGGTGATGGCTCGCCCTTCGGCGTGCTCGAAGTCGACAGCCGATCCGAAGGCGAGTTCAGCGAGCATGACATTGCATTTCTGCAAGGTGCCGCGAACATCCTCGGCATGGCCATCGAGCAGCAGCAATACCAGCGCAAGCTACAGGCCGCCCTCGAGCGCCATCAGATTCTGCTCAAGGAGGTCAACCACCGGGTCAAGAACAGTCTGCAGGTGGTCTCCAGCATGCTTCACCTACAAGCGAGCGCCATCGGCGACCCGGCATTGAGTGATCGCCTAAACGAAGCATCCACCCGCATTTCGACCGTCGGCCGCGCCTATGAGCGCCTCGCCTACAATGCCGATTATGAGAGTATTGGTCTTACCTCCTATTTGCGTGAGGTCATTGACGACTTGGAGACCGCAGTTGCTCCCTGCAAAGTTCAACTGGAAGCGCCCGAGGAAATTCAATTCGCGGCGGATCGTGCCATTCTCATCGCTCTTGTCATTAATGAATTAGTTTTGAACGCTGGCAAACATGCCTATCCAAATTCTTCCAGTGGATCGATTTGGGTGCGAGTTGTTCGAACGGAGAAGGGCATCGTTTTAATATCGGTCCGTGACGAAGGTGTCGGCTTGCCTGCTGGCTTTGACCCGCTGACGAGTAAGCGGCTCGGCTCACGCTTAATCAATGCGCTGGCGAAGCAGTTGGGAGCTGAGTTGACGCAGCCGGTGTCCGCGATTGGCACCAATTTTACATTACTTATTCCGTTGGACTCGGCCGCTGGCAATTAATCACCTCCAGCCGCATCGACACTCAACGATCCTACGCCTATCAACGTAATCGCTAAACCGGGAAGCCGAACGAATTTATAAAGTTAATCATGCCTTCTGGCTCAACAATCGTTGAGCTACATCAAACTGGCTCCCTGCCTGGCCGAAACGGAATTACGGGCGGTCCTTTGAATTTTTGGCTGCGAATGCGCGATGTCCGCTATTGGCACAAAGCAGACATTCAAAACTGAGCTGTCTGCTTTTGGGGGTAAAGCAGACATTCAGTCCCGGCGTGCGCTGGGCGGCATGATGTAGCTTATGCTTTGTTGCGCGGCCTGTTGAACGCTGCAGTCGGGCCGCGGGTCTGCCTTTCGCCAGCCGTAACCAGTACACCGGCAACGGCTTTGAATGTCGGCCAGCTCTTCCTGATCCTGAAAATTTTCTATCGGCAATTTAGCCGAGTGATTGCAGGGCCAATCGCCTTCACGCTTGCCGTGACAATAGACCAGCAGCGTTTTAACGCCGTGGGCGCGGACTGAGGCGATGGTGACGGGCTTCAAGATCCGAACCTTATCGCAAACAATGTCCGCTATTGGGGGCATTGGGGGTATTGGGGGTAAAGCGGACATCGCTATCGCATCGCAAAATGTCCGCTTATGACCCAAAGCGGACCTCGATCACGCGTAAGATCATGATACCTCCCGTTGCCCGGTGATCGAACGGCTTATGCAAAATGTTCTCCGAGACGGGGGTGGGACCGTCTGAGGTTGCGTACTTCGGTGCGGCCTCTTTTAATTCCGGTCAGCGCATGAACGCACTCGGCTTCGCCGCGACCTATACCGAAATATACGAATGTATAAGTGCCGGTCTGCAGGCGCTCGGCGCTACCGTGACGATATGTGGAAGAATGTCCATACCGCCACGCTAGGTACCGCCGCGATCACTGTTTGGTTCGCGGTAGTCACGTTAGGTTTTGGCGCTCATCTATGGCCCCTCTTAGAGGGAGTGCGATAGGCAATGCCAGTTCTCGCCTTTTTTGCAGTGGTGGGTTTTGC
>JBARNC010000052.1:0-75602 GCA_049802775.1 Pseudolabrys sp.
GCGCAGGTGAAGGCGCTCTACGAGGGGGTAGCCTACCAGGAAGTGCCACTCGATTCCATGCGCCGCACCATCGCCACGCGGCTGGTCGAGGCCAAGCAGACGATTCCGCACTTCTATCTGACTGCCGATCTCGACGCGGGCCGTCTCATCGCCATGCGTGAAGAAGCGAATGCGGCCGCGCCCAAGGGTAAAGACGACCAGCCGGCGTTCAAGCTCTCGCTCAACGACTTCGTCATCAAGGCTTGGGCAGCGGCGCTACAACGCATTCCTGCGGCCAACGCGGTGTGGGCGGGCGATCGCATTCTGCGTTTCCCGCATTCCGATATTGGCGTGGCGGTAGCTCTTGAAGGAGGTCTGATTACGCCGGTGGTACGCAACGCTGAAGCCAAACCGCTCACCGCGATCTCCGCGGAAATGCGCGATCTGGTAGAGCGCGCGCGGCACAAGAGACTCAGGCTAAACGAATATCAGGGTGGCTCAAGTGCCATTTCCAATCTTGGCATGTATGGCGTGCGTGAGTTTTCAGCCATCATCAATCCTCCGCACGCGACTATCCTAGCCGTTGGGGCGACACGCCGCGCGCCGATTGAAGCCGAAGACGGCGGCGTGAAGTTCATCAGCCAGATGACCGTTACATTGTCATGCGATCACCGGGTCGTTGATGGTGCGCTCGGCGCCGAACTGTTGGCGGCCTTCAAGAAATTCGTCGAAGCGCCGGTGACGGCGCTGGTTTAGGTAAGGAGATACGAATGGCTGGCGGAAAGCCGGATGTACTAATGGTCGGCGCCAAAAAGCCCGTGATGATGAAGGGCTTTGAAGGCAAGGTGACTCTTCACCACTGGCTTGACGCCAAGGACAAGGCCGCCTTCGTCAAAGAGATTGGTAACAAAATCAAAGCGATCGCGATCGCATACACCGCCAACAAAGTCGACGGAAATTTTCTCCAGCAGTTCCCTCATCTCGAGCAGGTTTCGAGCTTCGGCGTCGGTTACGACCATATCGACGCCAAATGGGCAGGCGAGCACGGCATTGTTGTCACCAACACTCCGGAAGTGCTCAATGAAGAGGTAGCGGACACCGCGCTTGGTCTCCTGCTTTGCACAGTGCGCGAGCTGCCGCAGGCAGAGCGCTATTTGCGGGCCGGCAAATGGAAGGATGCTCATTATCCGCTCACCAAGGCTACGCTGCGCGATCGCACGGTCGGCATGGTCGGAATGGGCCGCATCGGCAAGGCGATTGCACGCAGACTTGAGGCATTCGGCGTGCCGATCGTCTACCACAGCCGGAATCCGCAAGCGGGCATCAAATATAAGTACTATCCGAAGCTCCTCGACATGGCGCGCGACGTCGACACGCTGATGGTGATCGTGCCGGGTGGTGCCAGCACCAACAACATGATCAATGCGGAAGTGCTCAAAGCGCTCGGCCCACGCGGTGTGTTGATCAATATGGCGCGCGGTTCGGTAGTTGATGAACCGGCATTGATCGAGGCTTTGCAAAAGCGAACGATCTGCTCCGCCGGTCTCGACGTGTTCGCCGACGAGCCCAACGTGCCGAAGGAGTTAATTGAGATGGACCACATCGTGCTGTTTCCCCATCTCGGCTCGTCGACCGAGGCAACCCGGGCAGCGATGGATCAGCTGGTGGTCGACAACATTCTAGCCTGGGCGGCTGGGAAGCCACCGCTCACGCCGGTCTCAGAAACGCCGTGGCCGTCGAAGCGTTAATCGCGCAGGCGGCAAGCGCTGGTGCTATAGTTTGATTATGACCCGTCTTGCGATTGGTATTGCGGCGATCTGTGTTACCGGTGTTGCCCTTGCGCAGCCGGCGACACTCGGCGAATCCGCCCAGCGGATGATCGGCAGTTGGGAATTTTCCAACGCCGATCGCGACCGGACATGCACTGCCATCTTCAAAGGCGATCCGGGACAAGCCGGGTTCAAGATCGAATTTGATCCCAATTGCGTTAACCTATTCCCACTCGTGCGCGATATCGCGGGCTGGAAATTTCCGGAAAACGATTTGCTTTACCTGCTCGATGCACGTGGCAAATCGGTCGTGGAATTCAGCGAGGTGGAAGATGGAATTTTCGAGGCGCCAACGCCGGGAGTCGGTGTTTTGTTTCTACAAAATGCTGCCGCTGCCGGCGCGCCGCCGAAGCCGGCAGAACAGGTCGCAGGCGATTGGGCGATCGTTCGCAAGTCCGGCCCGCCGGTCTGCGCCCTAACGCTGGCGATGACCAAGGCCAGCGACGGATTTGCTATCGCAGTGAAGCCTGGCTGTGATCCGGTTATCGCGCGGCTTAATTTCACGCAATGGCGCATCGACCGCGACCAGCTGATGCTAGTGCCATCACGCGGCAATCCGTGGCGTTTCGAGGAAGTCGACAACACGATATGGCGCCGCGTGCCGGAGAGCGCCGATCAGATCACGCTGGTGCGGCAGTAACCGCCTAGATCAACCGTAATCCTTCCGTATTTGGGAGGTTTTTGGCCAGGGGTTTTATGTCACGTTGGGGGATGACGCGGAACAGCACCAACTCGAGCAATTCGTAGTCGCTCACCGCTTCGGTCCCAGCTTGCCGGAAGCGTCCGCGCAGCCGTTTGCGATGGCCTTGGTTGTGAGGCTCGGAAGGGCCAACGGTCAGCTCGTCTTCTTTTGCTTGCTTGGCTTTGTTGCTAGGGGAGGAAGGCGCTTCAGCGCTTATACGGCGGCTTGTGCAGCCCGGCCGGCGAAAAAGTGAAGACCTCGACGCCATCATTGGTGACACCGACGGTGTGCTCGAATTGCGCCGACAGCGACCGGTCGCGCGTCACGGCGGTCCAGCCATCAGACAGCACCTTCACGTGCGGGCGTCCGAGATTGATCATCGGCTCGACGGTGAAGAACATCCCAGGCCTCAACACAATGCCTTCGCCGGGTCGTCCGACGTGCACAATGTTCGGCTCGTCGTGGAACAAGCGGCCAAGGCCATGACCGCAGAAGTCGCGGACCACACTCATATGTTGCGCTTCGACGTATGTTTGAATCGCGTGACCAATGTCCCCGCTCGTTGCTCCGGGCCGGATGGCAGCGATACCGCGCGTCATTGCCTCGTGCGTGACGTCGATCAGCCGCTCGGCGCGACGCGGGATTTCGCCAATTGTGAACATACGGCTGGAATCGCCGTGCCAACCATCGAGGATTAACGTAACGTCAATATTGACGATGTCGCCATCCTTCAGCGGCTTGTCGCCGGGAATGCCGTGGCAGACCACGTGATTGAGAGAAGTGCAGGTCGACTTCTTGTAGCCTCGGTACATCAACGTTGCGGGCAAGGCGCCGTGGTCCATAGCGTAGTCGAACACCAGCTTGTCGATTTTTTCGGTCGGCACGCCTGGACCAATTTGGTCGGTCAGCATGTCGAGGCAGCGCGCAACAAGCTGACCGGCCTTGCGCATCGCCTCAAAGGCAGCAGGTCCATGAATCTTGATCTGGCCAGTTTTCCGTAAAGGAGCGACAGCGGCATCGACATAGGTCATGGAGCTCAATGTAAGGCTTGCGGCGCGTGGTGCAAGCGCACCCTTAGTTAACGATCGGAATCGAAGTCCATGTTGCCCTAAATATTACTTTGCAATCTTTCCGCCTAGCTCGTCCTCGATATGCGCTCGGATAATGTCGTCAAACGTGGCCTCGGCCTTAAACCCAAGGTTGCGAGCGCGCTTTGCATCAAGCCGCTCGGCCCAGCCGGCAACAATTCGTTGGACAAGTTGGTCCGGTTCACGGCGGATACGCGCGGCAACCTTGTCGCCAGCGACGCGGCGTAGCGCGTCGATTTGATCGCCGACCGTGCACGATACACCAGGCATGGCAAGATTGATGCGCAGCCCGAGTTGTTCGCGGGTCAAACCCGCGGCATGGACGAGAAAACCAACAGCGGCACGCGGGCTCGCATGGGTATGCCGGACGGTGTCGGCGACCGGCAGTAGCGCTTCCTGGCCAGCCAGCGGCTCCCGGATGATACCCGAGAAGAAGCCAGACGCAGCCTTGTTGGGCTTGCCCGGCCGGACGCAGATGGTCGGCAGCCTGATGCCGACGCCATCGAGAAACCCGCGTCGCGTGTAATCGGCTAGCAGCAATTCGCAGATCGCTTTCTGCGTACCGTAGGAGGTGAGCGGCGCAAGATGAAAATCATCGGGGATGGATTGAGGAAAGGGCACGCCATATACCGCGATTGACGAGGTAAAAACGACCTTTGGCTTGTAGTTGGCGGTGCGAATTGCCTCCAGCAGTGCGCGGGTACCATCAAGATTGACTCGGTATCCCTTTTCGAAATCAGTTTCTGCTTCGCCCGAGACCACGCCAGCCAGATGAAAGATCATCTCCGGCTTGCCAGCAACCGCTTTAGCCGCCACGCCCGGGCCGGAGAGGTCGATTGTTGAAACCTCGACGGCGCCTGCAAATCCGGTCGGCTTTTCCGGCGCTACAACGTCGATCAGTGTCAGCTGGCCAATATTCTGTCCATTTAGTTGGCCATTCTTGACCAATCGCGCAGTGAGCTTGCGGCCGATCATGCCCGCCGCGCCGGTGATCAAAATATGCATTACGCCCTCACTTGCTCGCGATCCGCCGGTTCGAAACGATCGATGCGGCGCAGATCGGGGAATAGCATCATCCATACGCCTGCCACCAGCAGCGAACCGAGTCCACCGATCACCACTGACGGCACCGTGCCGAGCCAGGCAGCGACCAGACCGGATTCGAATTCGCCTAGAGTGTTCGAAGAGCCGACAAACAGATAATTTATGGCGCTCACGCGGCCGCGCTTTTCGTCCGGGGTTTCGATCTGCACCAGCGAGAAGCGGATGACGACGCTGACGGCGTCCGAAGCGCCAAGCGTAACCAGCGCGATCAGCGACAATGGGAATGAGGTAGACAACCCAAACACAATGGTCGCAAAACCAAAAACGCCGACCACTGTGAACATCTTGCGGCCGATGTGCCGCTCGACCGGGTGTCGCGCGAGAATGATCGACGTGATCAGCGCGCCGGCAGCCGGCGCCGAACGCAACAGGCCGAGACCAATCGGTCCGACTGCCAGAATATCGCGCGCGTAGATCGGCAATAATGCAGCAGCGCCGCCGAGAATCACCACAAAAAGGTCAAGTGTAATCACGCCGAGTAGTCGCCGCCGGCTGCGGATGTATTCAAAACCGGCGAAAACAGAAGCAAATGTTGGTGGCTCCCGGGGCGGAGCCGGACTTTGGGAGCGAACGAAACTGACCAACGTGATCGAGCAGGCGAAGAATGCCAGGCAAATGACGCCGACCAAAACCGGACTCAACACGTAGATCAGTCCGCCTAAGGCAGGGCCACAAATGACTGCCACCTGATTGGCGGAGGTCCAAGCAGCCACAGCGCGCGAGATGAGCGGGGACGGCACCAGTGTGGGCGCCAGCGCATGCGCCGTCGGCATTTCGAAAGCGCGGGCGCAGCCGATCATAAACACCGCCACAAACAGGAGGTCGCGCCCAAGCGCCCCGGCGAGCGAGGCGGCAGTGATCATCACAGCCGCCAGCGCATAAACGCTTTGTGCCGCACGTACGATTAGTCGGCGGTCGTAACTGTCGGCGGCATGTCCGATCAACAGTGTGAGCACGACCGCCGGTACGAATTGTATCAATCCGATGAGGCCAAGATCGAAAGCGCTGTTGGTAATTTCGTAGATCTGCCAGCAAATCGTCAGGGCCAGCATCTGGTAGCCCATGGTCGAGGCAAGCCTCGCCAACCAGAGCAGCACAAAGGGCCGCTGTTTGATAAGTCCAGCCGAAGATGTGGTGGCAGAATTCATTCCATTTAAGATTTTGGCCGATACAGCAGATCGTCGTGAAAGAACTTGTTCAATTCGGCATTTGCCCGCGAAAGCTATCGAACCTACCTTCTTGCCAAATTTGTCGCGCGGATTGGATGAAAGCGTGCATCGCAACGGCGCAAGCGTGCCGCCCACGCTAATGCGACGCACGCCCATAGCGGAGAGGTCATCCACCGTATAGCCGAACGGCCCACGCGGCGACAATTGACGGACCGGTACGTTTGACGAAGGCCCTGTAGGCGTTTGATTTTTACCGCCTGATCGGGTGAACTGCTCGCCTCATTGAAGAGGTGCTGAGGGGCACCCGTGCGGGAGATTTGCACTTATGCTTCGTACAATCGCCGCCTTTGAGCGTATCGGCGAGGAAAACGCTTTTGCCGTGCTCGCCCGCGCCAATGCACTGGCCGCGCAAGGGCGCGACATCATCAATCTCGGTATTGGTCAGCCCGACTTTCGAACGCCGGATTTTATCGCCGAGGCGGCGGTGAAGGCGCTACGCGACGGTCATCACGGCTACACACCGGCCAACGGTATACCGCCATTGCGTGAAGCAGTGGCCAATGACCTCGCCAAGCGCTTCAAGGTCGAAGTATCACCCGACAGCGTGATGATCATGCCCGGCGGCAAGCCGACCATGTTCATGTCAATTTTAATGTTCGGCGAGCCGGGTGCGGAGATCATGTACCCGGATCCTGGATTTCCGATTTACCGTTCGATGATCGAGTTCACGGGTGCCAAGCCGGTGCCCGTGCCGATCCGCGAAGAGAACAGCTTTGCGTTCTCGGCGGACGAAACACTGAAGCTGATCACGCCGCGTACACGGCTATTGATCGTCAACTCGCCAGCCAACCCGACCGGCGGTGTCACGCCGAAGGCTGAAGTCGATAAGCTCGTTGCCGGGCTGGAGAAATGGCCGGACATTGCCGTTATGTCCGACGAGATCTACGATCACATGGTCTATGACGGCGAGACGCATGTCTGCCTGCTGACCTATCCGTCGATTCGCGATCGCTTGATCCTCCTCAATGGCTGGTCGAAAACCTACGCAATGACCGGCTGGCGGCTCGGCTATGCGGTGTGGCCAGGAAAACTTTACGACTATGCGCGCAAGCTTGCAGTGAACCTGCATTCCTGTGTCAACGCTTCGGCACAATATGCCGGCCTTGCCGCGCTGAAAGGCCCTCAGGATGAAGTGACCAAAATGGTCGCGGAATTCGACCGGCGGCGGAAAGTCGTGGTCGAGGGCCTCAACAAATTGCCCGGCGTCTCCTGTGCCACGCCCAAGGGCGCGTTCTACGCTTTCCCCAATATCAAGCGCACGGGGTGGAAGGCCAAGGCGCTTGCATCGTCGCTCCTGGAAGATTCCGGCGTTGCCATCATCGGCGGACCCGATTTCGGCATACTTGGGGTAGGCTATGTGCGATTGTCCTACGCCAATTCAACCGAAAACATCCTGAAAGCGCTCGATAGGATGAGAGAGTTTTTGTCGAACAGGAAAGCCGCGTAGTTTTTCGCTTTTGTGATCAGCGTAGGGAAGGAAGTCGCAATGCTCGACCGTACATCCGCAGACCGAGGTCTATCCGAAGAGCAACGGATGATGCGGCAGAGTTGCCGCGACTTCGTAGATGAAGTGGTCCTACCGTTTATCAAGCAGAATTGGCAGCGCGAATGGTCAATGGTTCCGGAAGATCGTCTGCCACTGCGCATTCTGGAAGAAGCCGAGAAAATCGGCATTCGTACGTTGGGCGTTCCGGAAGAATACGGCGGCGTGGAGCTCGAAAAAGGCACCGAGGTCAAAACCTTCGCCCTCGTCGCCGAAGAGCTCGCGCGCGGCGATTCGGGCCTCGCCGACAAGATGGTGCAGAATTGGAAAGTGTCGGTACTGCTGCGGCAGTTCGCGCCAAAGCATTTACAGGAAAAATGGTTCAAGCGGCTGGTGGCCGAGCCGCAATTTCTGATGGCGCATTGTCTGACCGAGCCCCGCGGCGCCTCCGATCGCTGGCTGCCCTACAACGTGCCGGAAGCGGCGATGCAGACCAAGGCGGTCAAGGCCAATGGCGGCTGGGTGATCAACGGACGCAAGCAATTCATCTCCAACGGTTATGACGCCAGCCTTTACGTGGTCTACGCCAATACCAACACGAAAGTGGGCATGCTGCAGGGAACTTCGTCGTTCCTGGTGCCGCGTGAAACCAAAGGCCTCTCGGTCGCGCGCTGCAACGAGACGCTCGGCTGTCGTTTCATGAACAACGGTGAGATGGTGTTCGAGGACATGTTCGTGCCGGACGATCATCTATTAGTGCAGGATAGCGCGATGGGCTCGGCAGGCGTTTATTTCCGGCCTGGCAAGATCATCCAGGCGGCGAAGAACCTTGGCGTTGGCGTGCGTGCCTTCGAGGCGACGGCAGACTATGTGCAGAACTACGTGCAGGGCGGCCGTATCCTGATCAAGCATCAGGCGGTGGCACTGCGGCTCGCTGACATGGCGACCCGCATCGAAGCAGTGCGCGCGTTGCTCGATCGCGCTTCACAGGCGGTTGACGACAACGCCCCGGAAGCTGAAACGCTGGTCAACATGGCCAAGATGTTCGCCTCGGAAGAAATCATGAAGGTCGCGCAGCATGCTGTCGAATTGCACGGTGGCAACGGCGTTATGCTCGACTTCGGGATTGAGAAAGTGTTGCGCGATGCAGTGATTTTTATGCACATGGATGCGACGGTTGACATCTCCAAGTTCAAAATCATCAAGAACATGTTTCCGGATACGGCGGGCAAATACGCGGGTCCGGAGGCGTAGTTGCGTTCAACGTCGCAGTGTGAATTGGAAACCAAGCAGCACGACCAGCATGCCGACTAATTGCGCGAGACTGGGAACGACACCGAGCGCGAGGAATCCGATCACCACGCCGAACACCGGCACCAGAGCGGGGAACGTTGCCGCGCGGCCGCCGCCAAGCGCGATTACCGCATGTGCGAACAGATAAATCGGCAACGATCCGGCGAGCCCGCCCTGCACGACGGCCTGTAGAAGATTTTCGAGCAAGCTATGTCGCTCCAGCGCGCTTACGCCGTAGATGAAAAAATAAACTGGGGCAAACACGATCACGGAAACGGCGCCAACCGCCATTACCGCCCGCGTGCCAGGTACGTTCCAAAGTCGAAGCAACGTTCCGAATGTCGCCCAGAACAATCCTGCCATGGCAAACAAGAAGTCGCCGCCGACGCCATAACTACCGCTAGTCGCGAACGATTCAGCGCCAAATATAAACAGTCCGGCAATGATAATCGCGCCGCCGATGATGCGTTGGAAGGTCGGCTTTTCGTGGAGCACCAGTGAGGCGAGGATTAGCCCCGACAGCGCCGCGCAAGCCGGCTGGATTGTGGTGCCATGGCCGAGTGGCACCAAAATGAACCCGCTATACGCAAGCAACGATTGCGGCGGCCCGGACAGGATGCTCATCACAAATCCGCGTCCCCAGCCGACACCGCCGAGCTCGCGCAAGCCCTCGCGTACAATCAACGGCAACATCAGCAGGCCGGACCAGAAGAAGCGATGAAACGCGAGGTCGGCCGGCGAAAAGCCGATCTGGATGCCATGCTTTGCGACCACGAAGCCCGCTGCCCAGGCGAAAGCTGCGAGCGTACCGCACACGATGCCGATGATCATTGTCGGCTTATGCGCTTTGTCGGGTGCGGCCATGGGCTCCAAAGGTTTAAAGCGAGCAGGGTGACGGCAGCCCGGCTGATACTCTAGGATCACCTACGAAGTCCATTTGCCAATCGACAACACTCACTTCACTGGGATGGAAAGCTCATGGCGAAGTCGCGGAAAGTCATTATTACTTGTGCTGTTACTGGGTCTATTCACACACCGTCGATGTCGCCGCATCTACCGGTAACCGCCCAGGAGATTGCCGATGCCGCCATCGGGGCCGCCGAGGCGGGTGCGGCCATCGTGCACCTACATGCGCGCAACCCGCAGGACGGACGTCCCGATCAGACGCCCGAGGCCTTTGCTCCCTTTCTCAAGGTGATCAAGCAGCGCTCCAACGTGGTGGTGAATATCACCACCGGTGGTGCGCCGACGATGACGGCCGAAGAGCGCGTTCGTCCGGCGGCGACCTTCAAACCGGAAGTCGCATCTCTCAACATGGGGACGATGAACTTCGGCCTTTACCCGATGATCCCGCGCTACAAAGGCAAGTTCAAACACGAGTGGGAGGAGCCCTATCTCGAGCGTTCGCGCGGCGGCATGTTCAAGAATACCTTCGCCGACATCGAGTACATCCTCACCACCTGCGCTGGAAATGGTACCCGTTTTGAAATCGAGTGTTACGATATCGGCCATCTCTATACGCTGCGCCACTTCCTTGATCGCGGGCTGGTGAAGCCGCCGCTGTTCGTACAGTCGGTGTTCGGCATCCTTGGCGGCATTGGGCCGCATTCCGAGGATGTCATGATGATGAAGCGCACTGCCGATCGTCTTCTCGGCGATAACTATCATTGGTCGGTATTGGGTGCGGGTGCCAATCAGATGCGTGTGGCTGCCATCGCGGCTGCCATGGGCGGCAATGTACGGGTCGGCATGGAAGATTCGCTGTGGATCGGTGCGGGCAAGTTGGCCGAGTCCAATGCCCAGCAGGTCACCAATGTGCGCAAGATCCTTGAAGGTCTCGGGCTGGAGATCGCGAACCCCGACGAGGCGCGCGAAATCCTCTCGCTCAAGGGCGGTGATAAAGTGGCTTTTTAACCGGCTTCCATTTTCCGGACGACCTCCGGTAGCCGCTCATTCCCGCGCAAGCTGGAATCCTGCTTGGACCAGCTGGGTCCGCGCTTTCGCGGGGACGCGCGGGTCTACCTGCGACCGATTTCCCGTTGCTCTTACGCGCGCGAAACCTTCCTATAGCGGAAGGAGATTCGTGCAATGGCTTCACTCGACACTGTCAGCTTCGCCATATTGCTCGGCAGTCTGCTGGTTCTCACCGGTATTCTGTCGAGTTTGATTGCGCTGCGCTTCGGCGCGCCGCTGCTGCTGGTGTTCCTTTTGGTCGGCGTGCTGGCCGGTGAGGGCGGCCCTGGCGGTCTGAAATTCGACGACGTCGGCGTCGCCTATACGGTCGGGTCGATTGCGCTGGCATTGATCCTTTTCGATGGCGGCCTGCGCACGCGTTTCGCTAGTTTCCGCAACGTATTGGGACCAGCGGTGACGCTGGCGACCGTTGGTGTGTTGATCACCGCGCTGCTTACCGCGCCGGTGGCAAAACTGGTACTTGGCATAAACTGGATTCAGGCCCTTCTCATTGGAGCGGTCGTCGCTTCAACTGATGCGGCTGCGGTGTTTTTTCTGATCAATGCGCGGGGCTTGCGGTTGCGCCCGCGCGTGCGCGCGGTGCTGGAAGTGGAATCCGCCACCAATGATCCGTTTGCCGTGTTTCTCGCGCTGCTGCTGGTCGAAATATTGCTTCTCGGCGAGCAGAGTTGGTCGCATGCATTGTTTACTTTCCTGCGTGACGCCATTCTCGGCTGCATCATCGGCTTCGCCGGTGGTCAAATCATTACTTTGGTGCTCAACCGATTGACGCTGGCGCAAGGTCTGCACGCGCCATTCGTGGCGGTAAGCGCGCTGGTCGTCTTTGCCTTTGCCAATACGCTACACGCGTCGGGATTTCTCGCGGTCTATCTCACCGGCCTCGTGGTCGGCAACAAACAGACGCGCGCCCACAATTCTGTCGTCGTATTTCTCGATGCCATTACCTGGCTGGCGCAGATCGTGATGTTCGTACTGCTTGGTCTGTTGGCATGGCCGCATCGGCTGGCCGATAGTCTGTTCGGGTCCATGGCGGTAGCGCTGATCCTGATGTTGGTCGCGCGGCCTGTGGCGGTATTCCTTTGTCTGGCGCCCTTTAATTTTCAGTGGCGTGAGGTAGCGTTCATTTCCTGGGTCGGCCTGCGTGGTGCTGTTGGCATTTTTCTCGCGTCGATCCCACTGCTGGTCGGCGTGCCCCGGGCCAATCTGTTTTTCGATGTCGCTTTCGTGGTGGTGCTCTCGTCGCTGCTGGTGCAGGGCTGGACGGTAGCGCTGGCTGCCCGCAAGCTCGATATCTCATTTGCTCGCGCCGACCCGCTTCCGCGTCGCGTCGAGCTCGATCTGCCGGGGCAGCTTGCACGGGAGATCGTCGGATATCCAGTGCCCGCCAATAGCCCATTCCTACGGCGCGGCCTGATCCCGAGCTGGGCGCGACCGACGCTGGTCATTCGCAACGAGGAAATCCTCACGCCCGCGGAAGCGCATCCCGTGCGCGAAGGCGACTACATTTATCTTTTGGCGCCGCCGGAAAAGGCGCAGGCGCTCGATCGTTTCTTCGTCAAGATGACGGCACCGGCGTCGCCCGATCCGCGGCTGCTCGGCGATTTCTTCGTGCCGGGAACGGCGACGCTTGGCGCGCTAGCGGAGATCTACGGCCTTCAAGTTGCTGCCGATCACACCGAAGTGGCGCTTGCCGACTATTTCAGCGAGCAGCTTCGACGTCGGGTGAAAACGGGCGATATCGTCGAATTGGGCCCTATCGCACTGCTTGCGCACAAGGTCGACAGCGGCCGTGTTACGACTGTGGGCTTGAGGTTGGCGGAACCGGAGTTGCCAGCCGATCTGTTCGGTCGCGTTCAGACCTGGTGGAATCGGGTTCAGAGATATTTCGGCTAGAGCGCGCGCCGTGAAAGGGCCGGCACGTGCTGCGCCAGCCAGGCGCCGCCGAACAGTACCGCGGTCCAGAACAGGTCGCCGAGTACAGTCTTGTCCAGGAACGGGAGCGCCGTGACATAGCACTGCACGAGGCCTTGCCAGGTGAGCGGATACATATCGCTGAAAACCCAAACCGCGAAATTCGTGGTCGCAAAGAAAATCAATGAACACGATAACATCGCCACAATCACCGGAATTGCGCCCGGCCAGCGGCGCGCCAGCATTCCTCCGAATACCGGCAGGGTGATAGCGAGGCAGACTACCAGCGTGATCCGCCAGTCATCACCCGCTAGTGCGACGTTGCTTAGCATCACGGCGGCGAGCGGTACAATTGCAGCGAGCGCTGGGATTCGTAGCACCCGGCCGGCGAATAACGCGCTGGCTGCGAACGGCCAGACACCGGGCGCATGCGGTAGTAAGCGGGCGGCCACATCGAAGCCGATCAGAAATCCCACAAGTAGTAAATCCATCCACAGGTCGGCGCGGGTCTTGGTCGGCTGCATCGCTGTCAGGTCCTATGTATCGCGGTCATCCGTTCATAACACAACGGGGAGAGGATTTTCTACCGGCCCCGAGTGGCCCAATATTCATGGGCTTATATCGCGTCCTTTTCAACCCATTCGGAAATGATTCCCGCCAGTTGATCGAGTCCATCGGTAAGCGCGGCGGGCCCCGGCTGGAGAATCAGTGCGGATTTGATCTCGCGTAGCCAGCCATTGGCAATGGCAGGAACTTCGGAAAAGCCCGGACGCTCCGCAACTTTCGCCGGCACGAATTTCTTGCCGCACCAAGAGCCGACAATGATGTCCGGCTTGGCCGCGATCACCTCACCCGGGGAGACAATGCGATCCTTGGCATTCTTGCGCCCAGCAAGCTGCGGAAACACGTCGATACCGCCGGCGGCCTCGATCAGCTCGGACACCCAGGCAATGCCGGAAATCATCGGCTCGTCCCACTCTTCGAAATAGATGCGTGGCCGGCGCTGGAACTGCAACGAACGCGTGTGCACGGTGTTAACGTGCGCGGCGAGCGAATTGGCCAAAGCGTTGGCTTTTTCCGACACGGCGACCAGCGCTCCGAGCGTGCAGATCATGTCGAGAATCCCGCCAATATCGCGCTGGTTGAAGGTGTGAACAGCGATGTTATTGCGAATTAATTCTGCGACAATGTCGGCCTGCAAATCGGAAAAAGTGAGCACCAGATCCGGTTTGAGCGCGAGAATTTTCGGTACGTCGGCGGAGATAAAGGCCGATACGCGTGGCTTTTCCCGCCGGACTTGCGGCGGCCGCACGGCATAGCCCGACACGCCGACAATGCGGCGATCCTCGCCGAGGAGATATAGCGTCTCAACAGTTTCCTCGGTCAGGCAGACGATTCGCTCCGGGGGAAACATTCCCTAAGCAAGCATATCGGCCTGTGCCGCGTCGAGCAGGTCGATGCCACCGGTTGCCGCAACCCTTCCGTCTACGAGCCGAACTACGCTGCTGGCGATGCGTCTCACTTCGGCAGCATTGTGACTGACGTAAATGATTGGCACGCGCGCCTCGTCTCGTAGACGTTCTAGATAGGGCAGGATGCCGCGTTTGCGTGCGGCATCGAGGGAAGCCAGCGGTTCGTCCAGCAGCAGCAGGCGTGGGCGCATCAACAGCGCGCGGCCGACGGCAACGCGCTGACGTTCGCCGCCCGAGAGCTTGCCCGGTCGCCGATCGAGCAAGTGACTAATATTCAGCAACTCGACCACGTGATTGAATGCGGCCGGATTAGCTACGTGGCCGGCCATCCAGCGTCCATAGTCAAGGTTGTGCTTGACCGTGAGGTGTGGAAACAGTCGACCTTCCTGGAACACATAGCCGATGCGCCGCCGGAAAACCGGCACGTCGATGTGCGTCACAGTTTCAAAAAGTACTTCGCCGTCAAGCACAATGCGGCCGCGGTCGGGCTTCATCAATCCGGCAATCATATTGATAACGCTGGTTTTGCCTGCACCGGAGGGTCCAAACAGCGCGGCCGTGCCGCCTTCGCTCGCGAATGAGGCATTAATCGCGAACTCGCCGAGCTGTTTTTCGACTTGAACGACAAGCATGGCTATGCCCCATGCAGGCGCGCAGTTGCGCGCCTCGAGAGCCATTCCGAGGCTAGCAGCGCCGCGAATGAGATGATGATCGATACGACCACCAGTTTGAGCGCGCCGGTGTCGCCGCCGGGGACCTGCAGGAGCGTATAGATCGCAGCGGAAATCGTTTGTGTCTCGCCCGGAATGTTGGACACAAAGGTGATGGTGGCGCCGAATTCGCCAAGTGCTCGCGCGAAAGCGAGCATCATTCCGGCGATGATGCCAGGCAACGCGAGCGGCAGCGTCACCGTCACGAATGTCCACATCCGGTTTGCGCCAAGCGTCGCGGCTGCGTCCTCTAGCCGTCTGTCGATTGACTCGACCGACAAGCGGATCGCTCGCACCATCAACGGAAATGCCATCACGCCGCAAGCAAGCGCCGCGCCGGTCCAGCGGAAGGAGAAAACGATTCCAAAATGATCCGCGAGGAATGCACCGAATGGCGCCTTGCGGCCAAAGCTGATCAGCAACAGATAGCCGGTGACCACCGGTGGCAGTACCAGCGGCAGGTGAACGGCGGCATCGATTATCGATTTCCCCCAGAATGACTTACGGGCCAACAGCGTTGCGATCGTGATTCCAAGCGGCAACGCGACCAATGTTGAAACTGCGGCGACACGCAGCGACAGCTGAACCGCGGTCCAGTCCTGGGGGGAAAGTTCGAACACGCGCCTTAATGCCCGCTTAGGATACCGGACGGATCAGGAAACTGAATCCGTATTTTTCGAAGGTCGCCTTGGCGGCCTGCGTGCGAAGAAAACCGAGATACGCTGCAACGCCCGGGTTCTTACTATCGGACGTTGCCGCCACCGGATAGGTGACCGAGGGATAGGAATCATCGGGGAACGCGCCAATGATTTTAACCTTGGGCTCAATCTTGGCGTCGGTCTCATAGACGATGCCAATCGGCGTCTCACCGCGCGCGACGAAGGCGAGCGTCGCCCGTACGTTTTCCGCTTGCGCGAGCTTTGGCTCCGCCACTGCCCAGGCACCCAATTTTTCGAGTGCTGCCCTGGCATATAGTCCGGCCGGCACCGCCTTCACGTCGGCGACTGCGATACGGCCATCGCCCGCAAGTCTGGCAATGTCGAAACCTTGGTCGATCCTGATACGGTCAAACTTGGAATCTACCGGGGCGATCAACACCAATTTATTGCCAAGAAGATTCACGCGGGTGTCCAACTTGATCAGCTTGTGCTCGGCTGCGTAGTCCATCCAGCGCAGGTCAGCGGAGACAAATACATCGGCGGGCGCGCCCTGCTCGATCTGTCGCGCCAAAGCAGAACTTGCCTCGTAGCTCGTCACGACCTTGATGCCGGTGGTCTTGGTGAAGGCTGCATTGGCATCATCGAGCGCATTTTTAAGAGAAGCTGCGGCGAAGACTGTAATCTGTTCCTGTGCGATCAACGGTTCCGGCGCGCCGACCAGTGTGATGATCAAGCAAGGAAGGCCAAAAAACCATGCAAACATGGCGGTTCTCCTGCGGCGCAGACGCACACCGCGTCGGACTGATAATCAGAGAATGAGTTCGCTCGGAACCGCCGTTCCGGCTCATGCAGCGCACGCACAGGGCGCAACAATCAGTAACCCTAGCAAGTCCTGCCGACCGGGGTAAAGTCCGGGTTCGGCAAGGGGAAGGGAATGGCGGACGCAAAGCCCATCGAAGGCGAGTTCGACTACATCATCGTGGGCGCGGGCTCGGCCGGCTGCGTACTAGCCAACCGACTGTCGGCTGATCCTACAAACCGCGTGCTGCTTTTGGAGGCGGGCGGCAAAGACAACTGGATCTGGTTTCACATCCCAGTTGGCTATCTTTTTGCAATCGGCAATCCACGCGCCGACTGGCTACTCAAAACCGAGCCGGAGCCCGGCCTCAATGGTCGAAGCTTGAACTATCCCCGCGGCAAAGTGATTGGCGGATCTTCGGCGATCAACGGCATGATCTACATGCTCGGTCAATCCGGCGACTACGATCATTGGCGCCAGCTCGGCTTGCCCGGCTGGTCGTGGGACGACGTGCGGCCTTACTTTCGCAAGCATGTCGATCATTTCCTCAAAAGCGATCATCACGCCGCGGGTGGCGAATGGCGGGTCGAGTATCCGCGTTTGACCTGGGAACTACTTGACGCGTTCCGGGCGGCGGCGAACCAGTATGGCATTCCGACAGTTCATGATTTCAATACCGGCGACAACGAGGGCATCTGCTATTTCCACGTCAACCAGAAGCGCGGACGCCGCTGGTCGGCGGCACGTGGTTTTTTGAAGCCAGTGCTGCACCGAAAAAATCTTCAACTCGAAACGGGCTGTCTTGTTGAAGGGCTGGAGTTGAATGACAAGCGCGCAGGCGGCGTGCGCTGGCGGCAGAATGGTGAGTTGCGTAATGCGCGATGCCGCGGCGAGGTGATCCTTGCTGCCGGTGCCATCGGTTCGCCGCACATCATGATGCTTTCCGGGATGGGCCCGGCTGCGCATTTATCGCAATTCGGAATTCCTGTCGCGCTCGACAAACCGGGTGTCGGCGCCAATCTGCATGATCATTTGCAGCTGCGTATGATCTTCAAGGTTTCCGGCGTGAAAACGCTGAATGAGACTTACGCCTCTTTATTCAACCGACTCGGAATGGGTCTGAATTACGTGTTGCGCCGCCGCGGGCCGATGACTATGGCGCCGTCGCAACTTGGTGCTTTTACCAAGTCGGACCCATCGCAAAGCAGCGCGAATATCCAGTATCACGTGCAACCGCTTTCACTCGACAAATTTGGAGAGCCATTGCATCCGTTTCCGGCATTCACGGCGAGCGTTACCAATGTGAGGCCGACCAGCCGCGGAGCGCTCACGCTCAAATCCAGGGACCCTTCGCAAGCGCCGGCCATCAAGCCGAACTATTTGTCGACGCCGGAGGATCAGCGCGTTGCTGCCGATTCAATCCGTGTTACGCGCAAAATCGTGGCACAACCGGCGCTGCAAAAATATTCGCCCATCGAATATCTGCCGGGAGCACAGGTGCGAAACGACGACGAGACCAGTCTGATCAAATCGGCCGGCGACATCGGCACGACGATTTTCCATCCCGTCGGCACTGCCCGTATGGGCCGCGACGACGATACTCGCGCGGTGGTGAACGCGCGCCTGCGTGTAATCGGGATCGATTGTTTGCGGGTGGTGGATGCCTCCGTGATGCCGTCGATTACGTCCGGCAACACCAATTCGCCGACCATGATGATTGCGGAAAAGGGCGCGGCGATGATCTTGGAGGATCAAAAGCGTTTATAGTTGAACCGCGAGAGCGAATTAAGGGAATCCTGCTGCAACCGAAATCGGAATGGCCGGCGATCGAGCGTGAGCCGGGCAACGCAGGATATTTGTTTCCCAACTATGTGGCGATCGTCGCCGCCATTCCAGCAGTGTGCACTTTTATCGGTACGTCAATTATCGGAGTCGGGCCATATCGTGACGGCATCGGCATCGGTCTTTTACGCGCTGTCGTAGTCTATGTTCTCTCATTGGTCGGCGTCTTTGTTGTCGCCTATATTATCGATTCTCTTGCCGGTACGTTCGGCGCCCGAAAAAATCCCGATAACGCCATGAAGGTATCGGCCTATGCGCCGACCGCTGCTTGGGTGGCTGGCGTGTTCAACATCATCCCGGCGTTGGCCTTCCTGGGGATACTCGGTCTGTACAGCATCTATCTGCTGTACACGGGCATTGCCGCTTTGATGAAGCCCGCGGCGGACAAGGCAGTGATTTACACGATCGCCGTCATCGTCTGCGCGATCATCGTCTGGATCGCCATTTTTGGCATCACGGCGATGCTGTTTGGCGTGATCTAGCTGCAGATCAAGGTAATGCCTTGAGATGGCGGATTGGGCGGCCGGGCGCAATCGCCTGTGCTGCCGCGACGATGGCGTTGGTGTCGATGCCGTAGTGCCGATAGAGCTCGGCGAGCGAGCCGGTTTGGCCGAAATGCTCGACGCCCAACGCGCGCGTTCGGTGTCCGGCAACGGCGCCGAGCCAGGCGAGAGTCGCTGGGTGGCCATCAAGCACGGTGACAATGCCGCAATGCGGCGGCACGTCGGCGAGCAGCCGCTCGATATGTGAGCGTGCGTGCACGAGCCCGCGTTCGCGCGCGCGTTGCGCCGCTGTCCAGCCTGCGTTGAGCCGGTCGGCGGAGGTGATCGCGAGCAGACCAACGTCGCGGCGGTCCTCTGCCATCAGGCCAACGGCCTCGATTGCTTCTGGTGCGACCGCGCCGGTGTAGGCGACGACGACTTGGCAATTGGGGCCCGGGTTGCGCTGCCAATAGGCGCCATCAACAATCTGTTGGCACATGTCTGGCGTCATCTGGCGCTTGATCTGCTCAACCGGCCGAGTTGATAGCCGCAGATAAACCGAGCCACCCGTTTCGTCGCGAAGCCAGTTCAGTTCGGATGGCGCCGCGTCGCCGTCCTTCTGCATATAGGAAAAGGCCCAGCGCATGATGGCGGCAAGCTCGTCGACGTAAGCTGGCTCGAAGCTGGCGAGCCCGTCCTGCGCCAACCCGATCAATGGCTCCGCTATCGATTGATGCGCGCCACCTTCGCCCGCCAGCGTGATGCCGGATGGTGTCGCCACCAGCATGAAACGGGCGTCCTGATAGCAAGCATAGTTAAGGGCATCGAGGCCACGGGCAATGAAGGGATCATACAGCGTGCCTATCGGCAACAAGCGCTCGCCGTTGATGCTGTGGGACAGGCCGAGCGCCGAAAGCAGGATGAACAGGTTCATTTCGGCGATGCCGAGTTCAATATGCTGGCCCTTAGGCGAGAATTCCCAATTGAACGTCGATGGTATGTGCTCGCTTTTGAACGTATCGGCCATGGCCTGACGCGCAAACAGGCCGCGCCGGTTCACCCAAGGCCCCAGATTGGTGGACACCGTCACGTCCGGCGATGTGGTGACGATGTGGTGTGCAAAGTCGCTTTCATCCCGCCCGATCTCGTTAAGGATCGCACCGAATCCGGTTTGTGTGGACATCACTGGTTGGACGGTGACGAAAAGACTGTCAGGCACGTCAAGCGTGGGCGCGCTGAGGCGTCGCGCGCTAGCGGATGCGAACGGAACACAGTCGAGGAACGACTGTAGTTGCTCCTCCGGCAGTACGAGACCTTCGAATTTTTCCCATTCGTGCCCCGGCCGCACGTCCATGGCCTGACGAAAGGTCTCCATCTGTTGCGGCGTCATCAAGCCGGCGTGATTATCCTTATGCCCGGCGAAGGGCAGCCCGAAGCCTTTCACCGTGTAGCAAATAAAGCAGGTCGGCTTCTCGGCGTCGGCGCTCCGAAATGCCTCAAGCACTGACGGCATATCGTGCCCGCCGAGATTGTTCATCAAGGCAGCCAACTCATCGTCACTGCGTTTGCCGATTAGTCTGCTGACATCACCTTGGTCGCCGATTTCGTCGGTGAGTCGCTTGCGCCAGGCCGCGCCGCCCGCGAACACAAGCGCGGAGTAAAGCTGGTTCGGGCAATTGTCGATCCATTGGCGCAGCGTCTCACCGCCCGGCTCCTTGAACGCTGCCTGCTGAAGAGAGCCGTATTTCAAAATGACGACGGCCCAGCCGAAGTTTTTGAAGAGCTGCTCATAGCGTGCCCACAGGCCCTCGCGCACGACAGCGTCGAGGCTTTGGCGGTTATAGTCGACGATCCACCAGCAATTACGCAGTCCCTGCTTCCAGCCCTCCAACAGCGCCTCGAAAATATTGCCCTCGTCGAGCTCGGCGTCGCCGACCAGCGCCACCATGCGGCCTTCCGGTCGGTTGAGGCTCCAACCATGTGCGCGCACGTAATCTTGGGTGAGCGACGAGAACAGCGTCTGTGCCACGCCCAAGCCGACAGACCCGGTCGAGAAATCGACGTCATCGGCGTCTTTGGTGCGTGACGGATAGCTTTGTGCGCCTTTGTAGCCACGGAACGCTTCCAGCCGTTCGCGTGTCTGTTTGCCGAGCAGATATTGGATGGCGTGAAATATAGGGCTCGCATGCGGCTTCACCGCCACGCGATCCTGCGGACGTAGCACGTCGAAATAGAGCGCGGTCATTATGGTGGCGAGAGACGCGCTCGATGCCTGATGGCCGCCAACTTTCAAACCATCTGAGTTCTCGCGTAGGTGATTGGCGTTATGGATCATCCAACTTGCGAGCCAGAGGACCTTGTGCTCGAGTGCGCCAAGGACTCGCAGCGTGTTGGTATCCGTCGAGCTGGCCTTTGTCGTGCTCTTGAGCATCGATGTTCCGCCCTGAACAGTCAGCGCTTGTCGTTAGCCAGACTGGTGCTCTTGTCGGGCGCTTCGAGGACAGTTTTGCAGGCGGGAGGCAGGTCGGCCAGCATCATCGGTTTCGGCGGTTTGGCCGGTGTAACGATTTTCCGGTGGATCACTTTGTCGGAGAACCAGTAGTCAAGCTCCTTGGCGCTGCAGCCGTCCCCGCCTGGCACCGGCGGTTGCGCGCGGCAGCTTGGCGAACCGGCTGGGCAACGCAGCCGCACGTGGATGTGGTCGTGGTGGCCGTACCACGGGCGCACCTTCGCCATCCAGCTGTCGTGTCCCTTGTCCTCAACGCGGCACAATTCCTTCTTGATCGCAGCGTTCACAAGCACGCGCTCGACCTCGGGCTGCTGGGCAGCCGTCTTGATGAAGGCGACGTGCTGCGGCGTCCAGGTCTGCGGATTGAGATGCTTCCAGTCTTCGGAAACTAGATTGCTGGCTGCGATGGTGTCGCGCTCTTCTTTGTTCAGCATGCGATCTGGCATCGGCATGAACCAGATGTCGACATCGAGGCCGATCTGGTGGCTGGCGTGATCGGATGGCGCTGGCCCGCCGCGCGGTTGCGCCAGGTCGCCAACCAGAATGCCTTTCCAGCCGGTCGCCTTAGCGGCGAGCGATGCGAATTTTTCTACGAAGTGAATCAGGTCGGGATGCCCCCAATTCCGGTTGCGAGAAAGCCGCATCACTTGCCAGGTCGGCCCGTTGACCGGCAGTTCGACGCCGCCGGCGAGGCAGCCGCGCGGGTAGTATCCTATCGCCATCGCCTTGCCGAGTGAGGGTAATTGTTTGCCACCGAAGAGTTGCTTTGCCGACAGAGTTTTTTCCTTCTCCTGTTGGGTCATTGGCGGCTTTTGCGGCGGCAGCGGTGAGGGCGATGCGGCAGCCGGTGTTTGCGCAGCAGTGCGTTCGGCGGAGGCAAGAATGCCGGCGACCGCTATGAAGGACAGGACGAAAGGGGTCACGATTCGAGCGAACATAACGTTTCTTTGGTCTATCGATTCCACCACCATCTGTCAGGTTAATTAACTAAGGTGGATCGCACGATGATCGAGTTCCATTTTAGACTCCAACGAAGGGAGCCAAAAGCCTCAACCAAGATGTTTTTATCTAAATTAATGAAATTCCGCCATCCTGAAGACGAGAGGTAACCTTGTCGCGCGCCACTATTACCTTCGCCACCGCCGTATTTCTGCTTTCTTTCGCGACGGCGCGAGCCGACGTCGTAGTGACCGTCGACAAAACGGCGCAGCGCCTCACCGTCGAGGTCGACGGCTCCATTCGCTACCGATGGCCAGTGTCGACCGCGCGCTGGGGTTACAGCACGCCGAATGGCAGTTACCGCCCGCAATGGCTGGCGCGCAAATGGTTCTCGCGCAAATACGATTGGTCACCGATGCCCTATTCGATATTTTTTGATGAGGGTTACGCTATCCATGGCAGCTACGAGATCTCGCATCTCGGCAGGCCTGCCTCGCACGGATGCATCCGCCTCCATCCTGAAAACGCTGGCGTACTATTCGCGTTGGTCAAGGATCATATGCAAGACACCCGGATCGTCGTTACCGGCGCGGGACCGGCACCCCGCGTGCGTGCGCGTGAGCAAGACTCGCAAGAAATGCCCAGCCGCCGGCGTCGAAATTTCGAGGATATTTTCAGCAACTGGCCGGACACGGACCGCGCGCGTCCGACCTGGCAAGATATGCACTAAGTGAGGTTGGTGCCTGCGCCGGTGCTGCGTTGCAAATACCGGGGCGAACTAAACGTCCACCTTAAGCGCCGCGATAAATGCTTCCTGGGGAATATCGACCTTGCCGAGCTGTCGCATGCGCTTTTTGCCTTCCTTCTGCTTCTCGAGCAGCTTGCGCTTGCGAGTCGCGTCGCCACCATAGCATTTAGCAGTGACGTCCTTGCGGAAGGCCCGCACGGTCTCGCGCGCGATGATCTTGCCGCCGATTGCGGCCTGGATCGGTACCTGGAACATGTGTGGCGGAATCAGCTCCTTGAGCTTCTCCGCCATGGCGCGGCCGCGCTGCTCGGCGCGGGTGCGATGCACCAGCATGGACAGCGCATCGACCGGTTCGCCGTTGACTAGCATCTGCAATTTCACCAGGTCGGCCGGTTTGTAGTCGGTGAGGTGATAGTCGAACGAAGCATAGCCACGCGACACTGACTTCAGGCGATCGTAGAAATCGAACACCACTTCGTTGAGTGGCAAGTTGTATTTCAACATGGCGCGGTTGCCCACATAGGTGAGCTCTTTCTGCTCGCCGCGGCGGTCCTGACAGAGCTTGAGCACCGAACCGAGATATTCGTCAGGCGTGAGGATCGTGGCCTCGATCCAGGGTTCCTGCATTTCTTCAATATGGTTCGGCTCCGGCATATCGACCGGATTGTGTATCTCAAGCTCTTTGCCGGTGGTGAGTTTTATTTTGTAGATGACCGAAGGCGCGGTCGCGATCAGATCGAGATTGAACTCGCGCGTCAGTCGCTCCTGGATGATCTCGAGATGCAGCAGCCCTAGAAAGCCGCAACGGAAACCGAATCCGAGCGCGGCCGAAGTTTCCATTTCGTATGTGAAACTCGCGTCATTAAGGCGCAGTTTGCCCATGGCCGCGCGCAGGTCTTCGAATTGCGCAGCATCGACCGGGAATAGGCCGCAAAAGACGACCGGAATTGCGGGACGGAAGCCGGGCAGGGATTTCTCCACGGGATGGCGATCGTCCGTAATAGTGTCGCCAACACGGGTATCAGCCACTTCCTTGATCGATGCGGTCAGCATGCCGATTTCGCCAGGGCCTAGCTCCTCCACTGGCTGAAGCTTTGGCGTGAACACGCCGGTGCGATCCACATCATAGGCGGCATTCGTGCCCATCATGCGGATGCGCTGACCCTTCTTCAGCACGCCATCGACGATGCGCACCAGAACGACTACGCCAAGGTAGACGTCGTACCAGCTGTCAACCAGCAGCGCCTTTAGCGTGGCATCGCGGTCGCCTTTTGGCGGCGGCAGCCGCGTGACGATTGCCTCCAGCACTTCCGGCACATTCAGTCCGGTTTTGGCTGAAATCTCGATAGCGTTACTGGCATCGAGCCCGATCACGTCCTCGATCTGCTGCTTGACCTTGGCCGGCTCGGCAGCGGGCAGATCGATTTTGTTAAGCACCGGCACGATCTCGTGGCCGGTGTCGATTGCCTGGTAGACGTTCGCGAGCGTCTGCGCCTCGACGCCCTGGCTCGCATCCACCACGAGCAGAGAACCCTCGCAAGCAGCCAGCGAACGGTTGACTTCGTAGGCGAAGTCGACATGGCCCGGCGTGTCGATCAGATTGAGCACATAGCTTTTGCCGTCGCGTGCTTTGTAATTGAGCCGCACGGTTTGTGCCTTGATGGTAATGCCGCGCTCGCGCTCGATGTCCATGGAATCGAGCACCTGCTCCTTCATCTCGCGTTCTTCCAGCCCTCCCGTGAGCTGGATCAGCCGGTCAGCAAGCGTGGACTTGCCGTGGTCGATATGCGCGACGATAGAGAAATTGCGAATATTCTGGATCGGTGACGCCGTCATGGCGGGCGAGATAACACTCGGGGTGCGGTCCTACAAGCGCGCTAGGCCCGTCATCCGGGCAAACGTTGGCAAAAATGTGCGTGCCCGGCACATGGCCGAGCATGACGATGATGAGTTGGTATGAAAAACTAGTAGCGGTAATGGTCCGCCTTGAACGGACCTTCGGCTGCGACGCCGATATAAGTTGCCTGCTTCTGCGAAAGCTTGGTGAGCTTCACACCGATCTTTTCGAGGTGAAGCCGCGCGACCTTTTCGTCGAGTTGCTTGGGTAACGTATAAACTTGGTTCTTGTACTTGCCAGGATTGGTCCACAACTCGATCTGAGCCAGCGTTTGGTTGGTGAATGAAGATGACATGACGAAGCTCGGATGACCCATGGCATTGCCGAGGTTCACCAGCCGACCTTCCGACAGCAGTATAATGCGCTTGCCGTCGGGGAATTCGACCTCGTCCACCTGCGGCTTGATATTGTGCCATTTCATATTGCGCAGTGCCGCAATTTGAATCTCGCTGTCGAAGTGGCCGATATTACAGACAATGGCACGGTGCTTCATTTTGCGCATGTGTTCGAGTGTGATCACGTCGACATTGCCGGTGGCGGTGACGAAAATGTCGGCGCGTGGCGCGGCATCTTCCATGGTGACGACCTCGTAGCCTTCCATCGCGGCCTGTAGCGCGCAAATTGGATCGACTTCGGACACCATGACACGGCAACCGGCCTGTCGCAGTGACGCGGCCGAGCCTTTGCCGACATCGCCGAAGCCTGCGACCATGGCAACCTTGCCCGCCATCATCACGTCGGTGCCACGTCGGATGCCGTCGACCAGTGACTCGCGGCAGCCATAGAGATTATCGAATTTCGACTTGGTGACGCTATCGTTGACGTTGATTGCAGGGAACATCAGACGGCCTTCCTTCGCCATCTGATAGAGCCGGTGCACGCCGGTGGTTGTTTCCTCGGTAACGCCTTTAATCGCCTTGGCGGTTTTTGTGTACCAGTCGGACTGTTCCTTCAGCCGCTTCTTGATGGCGGCGAACAGGACTTCTTCTTCTTCGTTGCCGGGGTGATTAAGCACGGCGAGCTCGGTCTCGGCTTGCATGCCGAGATGCAGCAAGAGCGTGGCGTCGCCGCCATCGTCGAGGATCATGTTGGGCGTGCCGCCGTCATGCCATTCGAAGATGCGGTGGGTGTAGTCCCAGTATTCGGTGAGGCTCTCTCCCTTGACCGCGAACACCGGGACGCCGGCTTGCGCAATCGCGGCGGCAGCGTGGTCCTGGGTCGAATAGATGTTGCAGGACGCCCAACGCACGTCAGCGCCGAGATGAGTCAGCGTCTCGATTAACACCGCCGTTTGGATGGTCATGTGCAGCGAACCGGCGATGCGGGCGCCGCGCAGCGGCTGCTGCGGGCCATACTCCTCGCGCGTTGCCATCAGGCCGGGCATCTCGGTCTCGGCGATATTGATCTCGTTGCGGCCCCAGGCGGCGAGCGAGATGTCCTTGACGGCGTAGTCGCCGGTCTTGGCCTTCGGCTTGGCAGCGGTCATGGCGATCCTTGTACTACTGCGAGGCGAACGGATTGGCCGTGCCTATAACAGGCCCCTGCCGGCGTCGCAATGCGTATATAAAGATTTCTTTATGTAGGGCTAAAGAAGATGACGAGTTAGTCCTCTTCGCCGAATCCGCTGGCGACCAGCTTGTGTAAGGTTTCCACCGCCACTGCGGCATCCTTGCCAATGGCCTTAATGGTGATGGTGATGCCGGGGCCGGCGGCCAACATCATCAGCCCCATGATCGAGGTGCCGCCAACGGTTTCATGGCCGCGCGTAACGGTGATGGCGGCATCAAATTGTTCGGCAGTTTGTACGAATTTCGCCGAAGCGCGGGCGTGTAGCCCCTTCTTGTTGACGATCTCCACCTCGCGCACGACGGGGGTGTCGTCCGCTGAAGCGCGAGCGCTCATTTACCGTTGAGGACTCGGCTGGCGATCGTGCAGTACTTGCGGCCGGCTTCCTGAGCGGCGGAAACCGCGTCCTGTAGCGGGCAGATCTCACGGATTTTGGCGAGCTTGATCAGCATCGGTAGATTGATACCGGCCAAAACCTCGACCTTGGGCTGGCTCATGACTGAAATGGCGAGGTTAGAAGGCGTGCCGCCAAACATGTCGGTGAGTATCGCCACTCCTTCGCCGCTATCCACGCGCTTGACCGCATCGAGGATATTTTTGCGGCATTGCTCAACATCGTCATCGGGGCCGATGGTGATCGCCTCGAGCTGGCGCTGGGGTCCAACCACATGCTCCAGCGCTGAGCGGAACTCGATGGCGAGCCGCCCATGGGTCACAAGTACGAGGCCAATCATCCCTAACTCCTCGCGGGCGCTACGCTGCGCCGCACGATAGGGCGCGCATTCACGCCCATCTGAAGCCCCATTGCAAGGGCTTTGATCGCTATATAAGCGCTCTGTTGCACTGCGGAAAGACGGGGTCAAAGGAGGGCTCGGAGCGTGCGTTTTCGGCGGCGCGATCCTAGGCCCGTTATGGTTAATTTTCCTCGACCAAATCGAAGGCGCTGGGGGTAGCCCAAACAATGACCGCAGGTCAATCAACTGCCGAGGGGGTCTGCAGCGCGGCCAGCACCATAGGCAGGGCCGCAATTCCGGGTGCGAGCGCAAGCCGTGGCAGGGTGACCCCCTGGATCATGATGCTTTTACCCTCCGCCCCGGGGTAGCGTGTGGCGTCCCCGACGCCGAGATCAACGACCAGACCCACCATCGCCACCGATTCGAACTCAATCCGCCGAATTCCAAGGCCATGGACCTCGATCATGCCGGCCAGCGCCGCCGGTGGACGCACAAGCAGCCGTGCTGAATGGTTTTCCACATATGCGCGATCATCGGCGACCAGCCTCGCAAAGGTCAGCAGGCCTTGCGCGGCGGCTGTCACAAGACTCCATGCGAGTGTTGATTTGCCGGAGCCGGCCGGCCCTAGGATCAATGCTGCTTTTGGGCCAACGAGAACGGCGGAGGCGTGGATGGTAGAGGCGTCAGCCACCATCACATTGCCGGCAAGCGCACCACGAAACGGGCGCCAAGCACGCGTGGCTCCTCTGTGCGACCAGCGACGGTAATACGATTCTCAACTCGGATTGTGCCGCCATGCGCTTCGATGATCTGTTTGGAGATCGACAAGCCCAGACCAGAATTTTGCCCGAAGCCCTGTTCCGGCCGATCGGTATAGAAGCGCTCAAATATCCTATCGAGCGCTTCTGGTCGGATGCCGGGTCCATCATCATCGACCAGAATCTCTACCTCGCCTTTGAGCCGACGGCAGGTAATGCGCACGGTTCCACCTGGGGGCGAGAAGGAGCGCGCATTGTCGACCAGATTGCTGACGACCTGGCCAAGTCTGGAGTCGTGCCCAGGGATTTTGAAATTTGACAGCGCTCCCTCGAAGGTGAGCGTCACGCTGACGTCGTCGGTGCGTATTTCGTTGGCGGCTTTCACAAGGGCGTCAAGCAATTTTGCGAGGTCGACCGGGGCAGCTTCCTGGCGCTGCAATTCGGCATCGAGTCGGCTGGCGTCAGAGATATCAGAAATCAGGCGGTCGAGCCGCTTAACGTCATGCTCAATCACCGCAAGCAAGCGCCGGTGGCTTTGCTCTGTCTTGGCCAACGGCAGCGTTTCCACTGCTGAGCGCAACGAGGTGAGGGGATTGCGCAGTTCGTGCGCGACATCGGCAGCAAAGCTCTCGATCGCCTCGATGCGTGTGTAGAGCGCATTAGTCATGTCGCGCAGCGCGCCCGATAATTCTCCGATTTCGTCGCGCCGCCGGGTGAAATCGGGAATTTCGACGCGAGTGCGAATGCGCCGGCGTACGCGTTCGGCCCCGTCGGCGAGACGTCGCACGGGGCCAGCGATAGTGCCGGCAAGCAGCATGGAGAGTACAACCATTACACCAGCGGCAACCAAGAATACTTTCACAATGGCGAGTCGCTCAGCCTCAACCATGTCGTCGATGTCGGCGCCTTGCGTCGATAGCATCAGCGCGCCGCGCACAGCGCGAAAACGTTGCACTGGTACCGCCACCGAAACGATTACCTCGCCGCGGTCGTTGACCCGCACCATGCTGGCGTGCGCGCCATTAAGCGCCTGCGCGACTTCCTGGTAGCCCTTGCCGTTCTCGGGACCGAGCTCGTTGTAGAGTGGAAGGTCACCGCGACCGAACCAGCGGCGCAAGGCGATAAACGCGCGCTCCATCAGACCGGTTTTTTCCGCGCTTGGCGGCGGAAGGTCGAAGCGCAGCACGTCGCCGCGGCCGTAGAGATTACGGCTGTCGAGGATAAGGACACCGTCGCGGTCGTAGATGCGCGCGCGCGTCTTGGTTGGCGAGACGAGGCGGCGCAGCACTGGCGCGACCCGCTCTGGATTGATCGGAAACTCAATGCCAGAAAGCGATTCATCTGATGGGCCGTAGCTTTCGCCGGCCTGCAATTCCAGGAGCCTTTCCGGATCAATCGTGATGGAATCGGTTTCGACTGTGGCGGATGCCGCAATCGCGCCGGCGATGATTTCGCTTTGCGTCAGCAAGCTTTGCACACGCGCGTCGATCAGTCCGGCGCGGAATTGCGAGAGGTAGAGCACGCCGGTGACCAGTGCGACCAGGCCGGCGAGATTGAGGAATACAATGCGGCGGGTGAGGCTCGAGAAGCTCTGCGAGACGAAGAGTTGCCAGACCGAGCGCGCGACGCGCCGCACAGTGCCATCTTGCTTGGGCTCGGGGCGCGGCGTCTCCTCGCCGGGCCGTTCGGCGTCGGCTTTCTGCGCCATGATTTCCGCAGTTCGATCGAGCACGTCGTCCAATCCAGCCGGGTTGACCGTGGGCCATTTTACCGGCGCATGATCTTTTCCGAAAACCGGTGCCCACTTTTCGGGATCATGCGCGATTTGACCCCATCATTTTACCGCAAGCCGGGACGTTCCGTCAGGCCACTCAGGTGGGCCGCAACATTAACAATTCGTCATTCCTTAAAGCGATAGCCGACGCCGTAGAGCGTCTCGATCATCTCAAAATCGTCGTCGACCAATTTGAATTTCTTGCGCAGCCGCTTGATGTGGCTGTCGATAGTACGGTCGTCCACATAGACCTGGTCATCGTAGGCAGCGTCCATCAGTGCATTGCGGCTTTTGACAACACCGGGGCGCGTGGCGAGCGCTTGCAGGATGAGGAATTCGGTAACCGTGAGGGTGACCGGCTCATTCTTCCAGGTGCAAGTATGCCGTTCCGGATCCATGCGCAGCAGGCCGCGCTCGAGCACCTTGGCGGAATCGGGTTCCTTGGGCGTCAGTCCATCTTTCGGGCTGGCGCGGCGCAGCACGGCCTTTACGCGTTCGACCAGGAGCCGTTGCGAAAACGGTTTTCGAATGAAGTCGTCGGCGCCCATTTTGAGGCCGAACATTTCATCGATCTCCTCGTCCTTAGAGGTGAGGAAGATCACGGGAATGTCGCTTTTCTGGCGCAGTCGTCTTAGCGTTTCCATGCCATCCATGCGCGGCATCTTGATGTCGAGGATGGCAAGATCTGGTGGCGACGTTTTGAACCCATCTAGCGCTGAGGCGCCGTCGGTATACGTCATGATGCGATAGCCCTCAGCTTCGAGAGCCATCGACACGGAGGTCAAGATATTGCGGTCGTCGTCGACGAGAGCGATTGTCGGCATGAGCCCCTCTTGCGTGACGTCCCGCGGTTTTGAACCCCATAAACAGGGTCTGAAATGTGGCCTCTTTGCAACAACTATGTGATTCGGCAGCGATTTCAAGCCCAAGGGCCAAAAACTCACGGTACACAATCAGCATCGTTAATGTATGAGTCGCCAGCAAATGAAGCCCGATAATGCCTTTGATGCCCGCTTGGCCGCCAAGAAATTGTTGCGCGAAGGCCGTTCAGGCGCGTTGGCGACCCTGATGCCGGGTTCGGGCGACCCCTATTGCTCGCTCGTCAACGTTGCAACGGCAGCCGATGGTGCGCCCCTCTTCCTGCTGTCGAAATTGGCGTTGCATACGAAGAACATCCTATCGGATGGGCGTGTCTCGCTGATGCTGGACGAGCGCAAGGAGGGCGATCCGCTCGAAGGCGCGCGCGTCATGCTAATGGGCACGTGCGTGAAGAATTCCGACCCCGCGGCTTCGAACTCTTATCTACGCCGCCATCCGGATGCAGAAATGTTCGCGAACTTTGCCGATTTCGCGTTCTACCGGATGGCGATCGCGCGCGCGCATCTCGTCGCCGGTTTCGGGCGCATTGTGGACCTTGGTCCGCACGACATTCTTACGGATGTCTCCGACTCCCAAGGCCTGATCGAAGCTGAGGTGGACGCGATTACACACATAAACTCGGACCACGCCGATGCTTGCCGGCTCTATGCCACCAAACTGCTCGGCGCGCCGGATGGCGAATGGCGTTGTGTCGGCATCGACCCGGAGGGCCTCGAATTGCAGCAGGGGCGGACGGCGCTGCGGTTGCCGTTCTCGCAGCGGGTCACCGGGCCCGGCCCGCTGCGCGCCGCACTCAAGCAGTTGGCTGACGAGGCAAGGGCAAAATGAATTGGTTACGGGACAACTCATGCCCGCTTGATGAATTAGCCATCAAACACAGGCCGTGAGCGTTAACTTATTGATGCAGCGCAATGTCAACTGGCAGCCTTGCATGGCATTTGTCCTTGGTATTTTAAGGCCGATGGTGCATATGCTCGCGCGCTTTGAAACGAGGGGCTATACTAAGTTTGATAGCCGCATAGGGCCTAACGGCCCGCAAGCTTTGGCTGGAAGCGGCCCGCCTGTCGGGAGGAATTTGCGTGCAAGAGCAGGGTGTACGGAACGGCGCCTTTGGCACCGATAAATTCGGCTTCAAAAATCTGGCTGAGGTGCGCTGGAACCTGACCGAACCCGCGCTCTATGAGTATGCCATCTCAGTGGGGGAAGCTTCGCTGGTCGCCGGTGGCGCACTGTGTGCCGAGACCGGCCACCACACTGGTCGCAGCCCGAAGGATAAGCATACCGTCATCGACGCCCTCACCGAGAATTCGGTGTGGTGGGACGGCAATCGCAAAATGTCGAAGGAGAACTTCGACAACTTGCTCACCGATTTTCTCAAGCATGTCGAAGGCAAAAAACTTTTTGCGCAGGATCTCTACGGCGGCGCCGACCCGAAATACCAGATCAAGACCCGCGTCTTCACCGAACTGGCCTGGCATTCGCTGTTTATCCGCCAATTGCTGATCCGTCCCGAGCGCGCTGATCTCGCGAAGTTTATCCCCAAACTCACCATCGTCGATCTGCCTTCATTCACGCCTGACGCGAAGCGCCACGGCGGCCGCGAAGGCTCCGATACGATGGTCGCCATCGATTTCACCCGCAAGATCGTGCTAATTTGCGGTTCGTCCTACGCCGGCGAGATGAAGAAGTCGGTGTTCACCACGCTTAACTTCTATCTGCCGGCGGAGAATGTCGTGCCGATGCACTGCTCGGCCAATGTCGGGCCGAACGGCGATAGCGCGCTCTTCTTCGGCCTCTCCGGTACCGGCAAGACTACCCTGTCTGCCGACCCACATCGCACCTTGCTTGGCGACGATGAACATGGCTGGGGCCCGGACGGCATCTTCAATTTTGAGGGCGGCTGCTACGCCAAGACCATCAAGCTCTCGCGCGAAGCTGAGCCGCAGATCTGGAATGCCACGAACCGCTTCGGCGCGGTGCTGGAGAACGTGGTGTTCGATCCCGAAACGCGCGTTCCCGATTACGATAATGATTCAAAAACCGAGAACACCCGCTCGGCCTATCCGCTCGATTTCATCCCGAACGCCTCGCGCAGTGGCCGCGCCGGCCATCCGAAGAACATTATTTTCCTCACTGCAGATGCTTACGGCGTGATGCCGCCGATCGCCAAGCTGACGCCAACGCAAGCGATGTATCACTTCCTCTCGGGTTACACGGCAAAGGTGGCTGGCACTGAGAAGGGGTTGATCGGCGTACAGCCCGAATTCTCCACCTGTTTCGGCGCGCCGTTCCTGCCGCGCCATCCGTCCGTTTATGCCGACCTGCTGCGCGACTACATCAGCAGGCACAAGGTCGATTGCTGGCTCGTCAATTCCGGTTGGACCGGCGGCAAATACGGCGAGGGCCGCCGCATGCCGATCAAAGCGACGCGCCGACTGCTCACCGCTGCGCTTGATGGCTCCCTGAAGGACGCCGACTTCCGTACTGATCCCTATTTCGGCTTCTCGGTGCCGACCTCGGTGCAGGGTGTCGAGCCGCATCTGCTCAACCCATTCAAGACCTGGAAGGACAAGACCGCGTTTGACAAGACCGCGCGCGATCTGGTCGGTATGTTTCAGAAGAACTTCGCCAAGTTCGAGCAACACGTCACGCCGGACGTCAAAGCGGCGGCGCCGGAAGTGCGCGTCGCGGCTGAGTAATCTTTATTTTATCTCACCGGCCTGCGTATTGTTCTTTACGCGTGGGCAAACTATTGCGCAGCTGTGGCTTAAACTGCACGTCTTAGATTTCGCACCAATTCTGTACTAACCGAGAATAAATTTCAGTTGCCTGTTCAATCCGTGACACGAAACAATATTCATCCGTTTGATGAGCCAATGCCAGTTCACCGGGACCAATGATCGCGGTTGGCGGCGAACCAAGCGCAGGAGTCAAGACCGAGGCATCAGTAAAATATGGTGCCGCTGCAATCCCGTCGGCGATACCGGTAATTTCGCCTGTGATACGAAATACGTCAGCGATCCACCGATCATTTGGGTAGGTCCAAACGCTTTGCGCATCGAGAAGCGGGCTGAGCACAACCTCGTCTCCGAGATAGCTTGTTAACTGATGACGGATCTTTGCGTGGTCCTGTCCCGGTATCGTGCGGATGTCGATACCAATGACTGCGCGGTCAGGCACCGAATTGATGTTTAACCCGCCGTTGATGGTGCCGACGTTGAGCGTCGGGGCGCCGAGAACGTCGTGCCGCGCGAAATTGAAATCGAAATCCTGCAGGGCGGTGACTGCGCGCGCTGCCTTGTAAACCGCATTGACGCCTTTCTCGGGCATCGAACCGTGTGCGGTGACCCCCGTTATCACGGCCTCGAGCCATAGCGCGCCCTTGTGGCCAACGAGCAGTCGGTTGCCCGTTGGTTCCGCGACGACGAGTGCGCCGACCTGCGGAAGACGTGTTTTACCGCGAACCAGCGCATCGGCTCCGGAGCAGCCCGTCTCTTCGCTTGCTGTGATAATCAGCACAACTCCGGGCGTACTCGCCAATCTGTCTGCCAGCGCAATACCAACTGCAACGAAGGCAGCGACGCCGCTTTTCATGTCGGACGAACCGCGGCCATAGAGCTTGCCGTCCACAATTTCTGCGGCCAACGGGTCGATAGACCAGGACCGCGCGCCAAGCGGTACGGTATCGAGATGCCCGGTAAATCCGATCGGCAATTTTCCGGGTGTGCCGCCGATACGTGCGATCACCTGTGCCCGCCCTTCGCCAAATGGAACGAGATCGACGGCGTACCCAGCACCTTCGAGCAAGGAAGCGAGCCGCTCGGCGCAAGCACGCTCGGCGCCAGGTGGGTTGATCGTATTGAACCGGACGAGGTCTTGCGTCAGTTCGACTGAAGACTGCATGGCTTATCCAAAGTAGGCATCCCGTACGTCCTCACGGGCTGCTAGTTCTGCCGGTGTGCCACTCGCCACCACACGTCCTTTCGATAACACGAAGCCGTAGTGCGAAATCGCAAGCGTCTGGTGCACGTTCTGCTCGACTAGGAGCACGGTGATGCCACGCTCGTTGATGCTACGGATGATGTTGAAGTTTTCCTTCACCAGGCGCGGCGACAGGCCGAGCGATGGTTCGTCGATCAGGAGCAGCTTGGGCGCGCACATCAGGCCACGGCCAATCGACACCATCGCTTGCTCTCCACCGGACATAGTGCCGGCAAGCTGCGTGCGTCGTTCGGCCAGCCGTGGGAAAATGTGCAGGATTTCGGCAAGACGCGCTGAACTGATCTTGTCAGAGCTCTCCTGATAGGCGCCGGCCCGCAAGTTCTCCTCGACCGTGAGTTTGGGAAACACTTTGCGGCCCTCAGGAATGCAAGCAATGCCGACGGCGATGATCTTGTGCGTTGGCAGCTGCGTAATGTCCGAGCCGTCGAACAGGATGCGGCCGGCACGTGGGGGCGTCAATCCGAGGATTGAACGCACCAGAGTCGTCTTGCCTGAGCCGTTAGACCCAAGCAAACAGGTGATGCGGCCGGCCTCGACCTTGAGCGAGACACCCTGCAACACGTCGGCTTTGTCGTAAGCCGTAAAAACGTCCTCGATTTCAAGAGTGGCGCTCATCATGCCACTCCGAGATAGGCCTCTTGCACCTGCGAATCGGCGGCAACCGTTCGGTAGGGGCCTTCGGCGATCTTGCGGCCGAAATTGAGCACCACGCAACGATCGGTAATGCGTTCGATCACGCCCATCTCGTGCTCGACGATGATGATGGTGAGGTTCTCGTTGCGCCCGCGCACCAGCAGGATGTCATTCATCAGTTCCGCCGTCTCTTCGTGCGTCATGCCGGCCGAGGGCTCGTCAAGCAGCAACAGCTTGGGCGCGCTGATCAGCGCGCGGCAGATCTCGATGCGACGGCGATCGATCATAGGCAAGCCGGCGACCGGCTCGAACAGGCGATCCGCCAGTGCAGGTTCGAACACTTCGACCAGCGCGCGCGCGGCCGCATAGTTCTCCTCGAACTCACGCTTGAAATCGCTACGCCTCACCAGATTGAACAATAGCCCCTGATTGAGGCGCTTATGGTTGCCAATCATGATGTTGTCGAAGATTGAAAGGGGCAGAGAGAGGCGCGAGCGCTGAAAAGTGCGCGACATCCCGGCTTGATAGACTGCCCGGCCGCTTGCATTTGTGACATCGGCGCCGTCGAAGGTGACTCGCCCTGCATCGGCGCCATAGATACCGGTGATGACGTTGAAAAACGTGGTCTTGCCGGAGCCATTCGGGCCGATCAGGCCAAGGATCTCGTTCGGAGCTACCGCCAGATCAAGCCCATCGAGTGCTAGCACACCACCGAAATGCTTGGAGAGGCCGCGAGCTTCAAGCAACGCGGTCATGGCCGCCATCCCGGAAAATAGCGGCGCACCGGCCGCGGCAGCAGTCCTTCCGGCCGGAACAGCAGCACCGCGATCACCATCAGCGCGTAGAGCAGGAACCGGTATTCCTGGATGGTCTGCAATTTCTCAGGCACAACCACGACGATGATAGTGGCGACCACCAGACCCCATGAGTTGCCAATGCCGCCAAGTAACAGGATCGAAACGAGAATAAGTGAATCGGCGAAGGTGTAGTTATTGGGCGCTACGAACCCGCCGACCATGCCGAAAAGCGCGCCGGCGATTCCGATGATAAAATTGCCGATTAGGAAGGCTGTGATCTTCCAGCGCACGATATCGAGGCCGAAGCAGTTCGCGGCCGTTTCGTCGAGCCGCAAGGCATCAAGATTAAGTCCGATCCAGGAGCGCTCAAGCCGCCGTACCAAAACGAAAGCACCAACGAGCAGCAGCAGACTAATTACGAAATAGTTCATGTAAAAGGACAACGAAATGCTACCGATTTTGATATTTTCATTGAACGACCAGCCGAGAATGTTCATACCCTTCACTTGCATGCCCTGGGGCCCGCCAAGCACATCATTGACCTCGAGAAAGGTCTTGAACAGCAGCGCGAATGCTATGGTCACCACGGCGGCATAGTGTCCCCGCGTGCGCAGCACCGGCAGCAACAACAGCGAACCGGCAAGCGCCGCGAGCAAGCCCCCGATCAGCAGTACGAGCAAATGCGGCAGTGAGGTCTGCGCATTCAGGACGGCGGAGGTATACGCACCGATACCGAAGAACGAGGCGCCGGCGAAATTAAGGACGCCGGCATAGCCGAACTGAACGTTGAGTCCGAGCGTCGCTACCGAGTAGAGCAGCGCGGTAATCACCAGCAGCAGCACGAAATGGTCTTCGTGGAAAAATGCTGCGACAGCGAGTGCGGCGATGATCGCGCAGCCACCCAGCGCATCCTCGTGATCGGCGAAGGAGGCGCTCACGCTCTCAAGTAGCCCAAACCACGTCGCGCCGATCACAACAGCAATGCCGGCCACTAGCAATGCGATGATCAAGGTCTGCTGTTCAGCAGCCAGCAGCGCAATCAGATAAACGGTGGCAATCGCGAGCGCGATCACACTAGGCCAGGCCGACATATGCGCTTTCTGCGCCATGGTCCTAGACCCGCTCACTAATCTTTTCCCGGATGAGTCCAGTCGGCCGCCAGGCCATGATGGCGATGACGACGGCGAATGCGAACACATCTTTATATGCACTGGCGAACGGCAGCAGCACCGTCCCGATGGTCTGCAGCCCGGCGAACAGGAAGCCGCCCAGGATCGCCCCATAGATGCTGCCAAGGCCGCCGATGATGGCGGCAGAAAAGCCAATTACGCCGAGATAAAGGCCAATGCCGAAATTGATTTCATTGTAGTAGAGCCCGTTCATCACGCCGGCAAAAGCAGCCAGCCCCGAGCCGATGGCAAAGGTAATCAGAACGATAGCAGTGAAATTGATCCCCATGGTGCGCGCGGTTTCCTCGTCCTGCGCGACGGCGCGGATCGCAAGGCCGAGCTTTGTGCGGTTGAGCACGTATTGAAGACCCAAGATCACTAAAATACCGGCAGTGAGCATCAGCACGTTGTCGAGCCGCAGATTAAAGGCACCGAGGTCAACCGAACTGCGCGGCAGCAGTGCCGGAAATGGTTTCGGATTGGCACCCTGCGGGTAGAACAGCCGCACGGATTCGCGCAGTACTGTGCCGAGCATCAGTGTGATTAACAACGTGTTTAGCGCCGGCGCCGAGCGCAAAGGCATCACGAGATAGCGTGCGATCGCCATGCCGAGAAGCGCCATAGCAAACGTTGCCAATACGAGCATGATGACAAGGTCGAACCAGTTGGAATTGACGCCGATCGCGTGCAGGCTGCCATAGGCTGCCAACGCGGTGAAGGCCCCTACCGTGAGCACGTCGCCATGCGAGAACTTGATGACGTCGAGCACGCCGAAAAACAACGTGAAGCCGACCGCCACCAGCGCATACATCATGCCGAGCATCAGCCCGTTCATGACGTATTGAGCGAGCAAGCCTGCGTCCATGTCCGAGGTCTTGAAAAGAAAGCAAAACCGCGTGTAACGCGGTTCCGCTTATGTAAGATTATTTCTGCCCCGGCAGCTTTCGCTTGCCGCTGGCGTATTCGCTCTCGTCCCATTCCACGAACTTGCCGTCCTGCACCACGTACTTCGTGATGACCGGCACGGTATTCTGGCCATGATCGTCAAAGGTAATTTTGCCGACGATCGAATCGCGGTCCTTCACGTCGCTGAGCGCTGCGATGACCTGCTTGCGGTCAGGGCCGACTTTCTCAATTGTATCCAGGATCATGTCCATCGCCGCGTAGGCGAAGGCACCATAGGCTTCGGGCGCATTGTCGTATTTCTGGGCGTTGTATTTTTCCATGAAGAACTTGCCGCCCGGAAGTTTCTCGGCCGGCGCGCCTTCACGGAAGGCGAGTGTGCCTTCCGCCAGCGGTCCGAGCCCCTGGATATAAGCGTCGGAGACGATTCCTGACGTGCCGTCGAACACGGCCTTGATTCCGAGCTTGTCCATCTGGGAGCGGATGCGGACACCGATCGGAGTCAGTCCGCCGAAATAAATCACGTCGGGATTAAGCGCCTTTATCTTTGTGAGTTCGCCGGTGAAATCCTGTTGGTCCGCGGTGACGCCGAAGGTGCCAACGATATTGGCCTTGCCAATTTTCGCCAGTGCTTTGCTGAAATATTCGTTGTGCCCCTTGCCGTAATCGGTGGTGTCGTGGATCACCGCAACGGTCTTGTAGCCGAGCTTCGAGATCAGCTCGGCATTCGAGTCATTCTGATTGATCATGGTGCCATTGACGCGATGCACCTCTTCATACTTGTTGCGGTAGGTGATGTCGGGCAGCACCGCGCCCCACACGATCACCGGGAAGCCAAACTTGTGATAAACGTCAACAGTGGCGATTGCCGTCGCCGAGCAGTAGTGCGTAGCACCGGCAATGATGCCCTTGTCGGCGGCCATTTTGGTGGCAACCTGCACCGCCACATTCGGTTTGCACTCGTCATCGAGCACAACAAGTTCATATTCGTATTTCGCTTTCGGGTCGGCATTGCGCAGGCGAACGGCGAGATCGGCCGAATTTCGACCACCAAGACCGTTCACAGAAACACCGCCGGTGAGTGGACCTATGAAGCCGACCTTAACTTTGTCTTTGGCTTCGGCGGTCGCTGCTGCGAGAGCAAATATAAATGCAACAATACCAGCCGCCGTGCATTGCGCTGTTTTGGTCATACGCCCTCCCTCCGTCGTTTTATCCCAAAATGGTTTTTGGCAGTTCCGGGCATAGTTGCTCGGGAGAGGGCTTACGGCAAGCCCGTATTTTTGTTGTAACAAACTGAGCAGGATGTCGCAGGTGGTCAGATGCGGATAGAAAAGGGTGGCTGCAGAGCCGCCCTTTTTCATTTCAACACAATGGCCGCAATTAGTTGCTCGACTGTCCGGTCGTCGACGCGATTACGGGCGTCCGACCTCTAGCGATGAAGCACTTATCGGTTTGAGCCGCTGGTGCCGCCGGCGCGAAGACGCTCGATCAATTCGGCGGTCGGATAGGAATCTGCCGGTAGGCCGAGCTTCATTTGCGCTTTCTTCGTTGCATTACGAGTCCCGGTCCCGATCTTGCCGTCGACCTCGCCGACGCCCTCATAGCCGTGCTTGATGAGCAGGCGCTGCAGTTCCATGATTTGCTGTGTTGAGAGCGGCACGATATTCGCAATGCCTGAGTGGTCGACGGTCGGTGCGCCAGCAAGTCGTGTGGCGAAATAGGCGACCGTGGTCGAATAAACCATTGCCGAATTCCACCCGAGGAATGCTTTGAAATTCGGATAAGCGAGGAATGCCGGTCCGTTACGGCCCATCGGCAGGATAAGCGAGGCCGGTAAATCATCTGATGGCAGCGAGCCGTGTGCAGACGTCACACCCCACGCGACCCATTTCGAGCGCGGATGTTGGATATCAATGTCGGCTTCCTGCCACGGCAGGTTGGAAGGCACGTGCACCTCTTGCAGCCACGGCTGGCCGCGCTTCCAGCCAAGGCTCACCAGAAAGTTAGCGGCGGAGGCGAGCGTGTCCGGGATGCTATGGATCAAGTCGCGGCGGCCATCGCCATCGAAGTCAACTGCGTTCTTGAGATAGTCGGAAGCGGTGAACTGCATGCCACCGAACTCTCCGGCCCAGTCCCCTATCATATCCTCGACGCGTTGGTCGCCGCGCTCGATGATGCGTAACGCATCAAACAATTGCTGGCGGAAGAAGTCGGGCCGGCGACAATCATAGGCGAGCGACGCAATCGCACTTAAGATGTTGTAGTTGCCGAAGTTGGCGCCGAAGTCACTTTCGAGGCCCCAGAACGCAGTCAGCACCGGGGCGGGCACGCCGTATTTCTCCTCGATGCGAGCGAACAGGGCCGCATGTTGCTTGATCTTCGCAAGCCCGGTTGGGATTCGGCCACCACCGACCATGCGGTCGGAGAATTGCAGGAAGGTCTGGTTGAATACCGCCTGGCCGTGGTCGCGACGAATGATCGCTTGGTCGAACGTCATGCTCGGCGCGGCGGCAGCGATAACGCGTGGCGAGATGTCTTGCGCAGCGGCCTCCTTCTTGAAGTCCTCGAGCCAGCGCTCGTAGCTGCCGGAATTGCGGCAGCTAGCTGCTGAGGCCTGCCCTGCAAGGAGCGCACCGAGTGCGAACACGGCCAGTGCCAAAGCTGTTTTTCGCATCGTTCAGTCCATCTGTTGCGAGGATCAAAGTTAAAACTAGTCGCGGGCGACCGGCCGTGGTGGCCTTACGCACCCATGCGTTCCCCCGCGCAAAGTCCGGCACCCGCAGTGGTTAGTCAAGGTGAGGCTTTCGCAGCCTGCACCATTGCGCGCATACTCGCCGCTCCCCGGCCGAAAGGGGTTGAGAACAGGGAGGATGTCGTGGCTGCCAATGTCCGCTTTTCGAATCCGAAAACGCTCGCCAAACCACCAGGCTACAGCTACGTGGTTGAGGCGACCGGGCCCAACCGGCTGATCTTCATAGCCGGCCAGCTGGGACTTGACATGGAGAATAAACTGGTTGGCATGGTGGGAGATTTTCGCGCGCAGGCAAACAAAGCGATCGACAATCTCAAGCTCGCGCTTGCCGACGCCGGCGCGACGATTAAAGACGTTGTGAAGATCAACAATTATCTTGTCGATATGTCGCACATCGCGATTTTCCGCGAGGTGCGCGATCAGCATTTCAATATGTCGGCCCCGCCAGCCAGCACTACGGTAGCGATTTCGCAGCTGGCGCGACCGGGCGCCCTGTTCGAGATCGAGGCAATCGCGGTGTTGCCAGCGAAGACTGCCAAGTCGGCAAAGGCCAAATCTGCCGCGCGCCGCGGCAAGGTTAAAGCGCGTCGAAAGAAACGATAGCGAGCAACGCGACTACCGGCTGCAGGATCGCGCTCGTCCACAGCGTGTAATCTAAGAAAAACGCGGAATGCTGCACGCCCACTCAGTGCGCCTCGTCCCAATTGTCAGCCGCGCGGGCGTCGACCTGAAGCGGTACGTGCAGCGAGACCGCCGGGTCAGGAGCGCTCTGCATTACGCTCTTGATGACCGGGAGCGTGCGCTCGACTTCGTTTGCCGGCACCTCAAAGACCAGTTCGTCATGCACTTGCAGAAGCATCTTTGCACCCAACTTGTCTTTCTGAACCTCCGGCTCAATGCGGATCATCGCGCGGCGGATGATGTCAGCCGCAGACCCCTGCAAACGGGCATTGATCGCGGCGCGCTCATTGAACGAGCGGATCGAAGGATTGCTTGCCTTGATGTCGGGGTAGTGGCACTTGCGGCCAAATAGGGTGAGCACATAGCCGTGTTCGCGACAAAACTCGCGCGTTTCGTCCATGTAGTCTCGGATGCCTGGGAAGCGCTCGAAATATTTCTTGATATAAGCGCCGGCTTCTTTTGCATCAATGCCAAGCTGCGCTGCAAGTCCAAATGCCGAAATGCCGTAGATAATCCCGAAATTGATTGCCTTCGCGCGGCGGCGCACTTCGCCCGGCATGTCCTTGACGGGCACGCCGAACATCTCCGAGGCGGTCATTGCGTGGATGTCGACACCGTCCTGGAACGCCTTGCGCAGTGCCGGCACGTCGGCGACTTCTGACAACAACCGCAGCTCGATCTGCGAATAATCGGCGGAGAGTAGCTTCATGCCGGGCGAAGCGACGAAGGCCCGCCGGATCTTGCGCCCATCCTCGGTTCGAATAGGGATATTCTGCAGGTTCGGCTCGGACGACGATAGCCGCCCGGTCGAGGTGGCAGCGAGCGCGTAGCTCGTGTGGACGCGGCGCGTCTTCGGGTTGACGTAAGTCGGCAGCGCCTCGGTATAGGTCGAACGCAATTTCGATACCTGCCGCCAGTCAAGGATGACTTGCGGGAGCTTGTGGCCCTGCTCGGCCAGTTCTTCTAGAGCCCGCGCGCCAGTTGACCATTGTCCGGTCTTGGTCTTCGTGCCGCCGGGCAATCCCATTTGGCCAAACAGGATGTCGCCCAATTGTTTTGGGCTCCCGGGATTCACCTGCGTTCCAGCGATCTTGTTGATGTCCCGTTCGAGCGCTGCTTGCTTTTTGCCAAAGTCGTTCGAGAGTTGCGACAGCACGCCCGGATCGACCGAAATCCCGCGTTCCTCCATGCACGCAAGAACATGCGGCATCGGTCGTTCCAACGTCTCATAAACGCTGACAACTTTCTCGGCGGCCACGCGCGGCTTTAATGCCTGCCAAAGGCGAAGCGTCACATCGGCATCCTCAGCGGCATAGGTCGCCGTGCGAGCGATCGGCGTCGCTTCCGGCGTAAACAGGGCTTTCTCTTTGCTCTTCACATCGTTGAAGCGCGAGGGACTGCGGCCCAGGTAGCGCGTGGCGACGCTGTCCATGTCATGTGAGGCCTTACCGGCGTCTAGCACGTAAGACATCAGCATGGTGTCGTCGGTTGCCCCGAGTCGGACGCCGCGGCAAGCCAGCACCAGCCAATCCCGTTTCACGTCGTGACCAATCTTGACGATGCTGCCGTCTTCCAGAATCGATTTAAGCGCCTTGAGCGCATCACGTTCATCAACTTGTCCGGCGCAAAGTTTTGCCGCGAATAATCCGGAAGAGTCTCCTTCACTTGCCTCGCGGTGACCGAGCGGCAGATAGCCTGCTTCGTTTGGTGCCACGGCCAGGGCGACACCGCACAGCGTGGTCTGCATCGGATCGAGGCTACTGGTTTCGGTCTTCAGCGCCAGAACGCCGGTGTCGTGCGCGCGCGCGATCCAATGCGCAAGACGATCGAGCGTGCCGATCGTCTCATACTTGGCTCGATCGATCTTGCTAGCGCGCAATGCCGAAAGCCGGCGCTCGGACAGAGAGATTGGTGTCAGTCCGGCGGAATCAATGTTCGGACCAGCCGCACCCTTACGCGAAGATGGCGCAACTAGGGGGAGCTGTCCTTGTCCGCTGGTACGGCCGGCCGGAACAGGAGACGGCCTAAAGGACTCGGCAGCTGTCGCGCCGCTAGATGCCAGAGCCCCGCCGGCCTCAATTTGGCTTGCATCAATGCCCGCCTTTTCGGCGACGCGCTGCGTCAGCGTCCTGAATCCCATCGCTTTGAGAAAAGTAATGAGGGCCTTGTAATCCGGTTCATGCACCGCGAGGTTTTCGACCGGCACTTCAAGTGGCACCCGGTCGTCAAGTGTGACGAGTTTCTTCGAAATGCGGGCAGCTTCAGCATTGTCAATGAGGGCTTGGCGTCGCTTCTCCTGCTTGATCTCGCCGGTACGTTTGAGCAGCGTTTCAAGGTCGCCGTATTCGCCGATGAGCTGCGCTGCGGTCTTCACACCGATTCCTGGCACGCCCGGCACGTTGTCGGATGTATCGCCGATCAGCGCCTGCACCTCGATAACCTTTTTCGGCGGCACGCCAAATTTATCGATCACTTCCGGAATGCCGATGCGGGTATCTTTCATTGTGTCGTACATGATCACGCAATCGTTCACGAGCTGCATGAGATCCTTATCGGACGACACGATGGTGGCGGTCGCGCCCGCCTCGCAGGCGATACGTGCATAAGTTGCGATCAGGTCATCGGCTTCGTAGCCGGCTTGCTCGAGGCAAGGGATCTCGAAGGCGCGCACTGCGTCCCGGATGAGCGGAAACTGCGGGATGAGATCATCGGGCGGAGGCGGTCGATGCGCCTTGTAGTCCTTGTACATCTCCGTGCGGAAGGTCTTTTCCGACTTGTCGAAGATCACCGCGAGATGTGTCGGTCGCTCTTCTGGCTTCATCTCCTTGAGGAGCTTCCAGAGCATGCTGCAGAAACCGTAGACGGCATTAACATGCGTGCCGTCCGGCGTGCGCGGCTCGAATCTAATCGCGTGATAAGCGCGGAAGATGTATCCGGAACCATCGACCAGGAACAGGTGGTCGCCCTTCTTAAGCGGGCGCGGGGCCTTTGCTGGAACGGACGTGGGCGTGGCGGCTTTCGTCTTGGATTTGGCGGGGGCTGGCATGGTTCCGAATGTGGGCCCGGACGGCGCGTTAATCAATCCGCCAAAAAAGTGCGGCCACAGAAAATGCGCATTGCCCTACACCTCTCGCCACTGCGGATGACGTTTGCTATGCAGGCGCGTTGACCGGAAACGTTTTGTCACTTTCATGACGGATTTTCCATGCGCGTTGCCATGATCGGCACCGGCTATGTTGGCCTTGTTTCAGGTGCTTGCTTCGCCGATTTCGGCCATGAGGTGGTCTGCGTCGATAAGGACAAGGCGAAGATCGCTGCGTTGGGGCGTGGCGCGATGCCGATCTACGAGCCCGGGCTCAATGAAGTAGTCGCCGTCAATACCCGGGCTGGCCGGCTGAAATTTGCTACAGAGCTTTCCGCCGCAGTGGCTACCGCGGATGCGGTGTTCATTGCGGTCGGCACGCCCTCGCGCCGCGGCGACGGCTTTGCCGACCTCAGTTTCGTCCACGATGCTGCCCGTGAAATCGCGCGAGCGCTCGACGGCTTCACAGTTGTGATCACCAAGTCAACCGTGCCGGTCGGCACCGGCGACGAAGTCGAGCGCATAATCCGTGAGACAAGGACCGACGCCGACTGTGCGGTTGTGTCGAATCCCGAATTTCTCCGAGAAGGTGCGGCCATTCGGGACTTCAAGCACCCCGACCGCATCGTGATCGGCAGCACGGACACGCGCGCGCGAGAGGTCATGAGCGAACTATATCGGCCGCTCTATCTCAACCGTTCGCCGATTCTCTTTACCGATCGGCGTACCGCCGAACTGATTAAATACGCAGCGAACGCTTTCCTCGCCACCAAAATTACTTTCATTAACGAAATCGCAGATCTCGCCGAAAAGGTCGGCGCCGACGTGCAGGAGATTGCGCGCGGCATCGGTCTCGACAACCGCATCGGCTCGAAATTTTTGCACGCCGGTCCAGGTTATGGTGGCTCGTGTTTTCCCAAGGATACCGTGGCGCTGATCAAGACCGCGCAAGACTACGCGGCGCCGCTGCGCATCGTCGAGGCAGTTGCGCAAGTCAACGATGCGCGCAAGCGCGCGATGGCGCGCAAGGTTTCAGCGGCACTTGGCGGCGAATTGCGCGGAAAGACCATCGCGGTGCTAGGCCTCACGTTCAAGCCGAACACCGACGACATGCGCGAGGCGCCGTCGATCCCGCTCATTACTGCATTGCAGGACATGGGCGCCAAGGTGCGTGCCTTTGACCCGGTCGGCATGGAGCAGGCCAAGAGCGTGATCGGCAATGTCACCTTCTGCAATGATGCGTATTCGTGCGCGGAAGGCGCATCCGCGCTGGTGATCGTCACCGAATGGGAGCAGTTTCGCGCACTCGATTTCGAGCGGCTAAAGACAGTCATGGCGCAGCCAGTGTTGGTCGATCTGCGTAATGTCTATCGGCCGGAGGAGATCGCCCGTCATGGCTTCGTCTACGAGAGCGTCGGCCGGGCGCGCAAGTGATGTTTAACGAAGCTCTCTTTCCTAAACGTTGTCATCCCCCGCGGAAGCGGGGGACCCAGTAATCACCGGCGTCGCGTTACTTTGAATCCCACGGTTACTGGATCATCCGCATGCTGGATGATGACGCCGAAAGCCATGCAGAGCTTCGATACATCTCTACCCATCGACACGGCGCTGCCGGGGCTTACCGCCGCGCTCTCCCGAAACAATGCCGCCGTGCTGGTAGCGCCGCCCGGCGCAGGCAAAACCACGCGCGTGCCGCTGGTGCTGCTCGACGAGCCATGGGCAAGAACCAAGAAGATTCTTGTTCTGGAGCCGCGCCGGCTCGCTGCCCGTGCAGCGGCGGCACGTATGGCGTCGACGTTGGGTGAGCAGGTTGGTGACACTGTCGGTTTGCGCGTGCGATTCGGCTCGAAGGTGACCAAACGCACGCGCATAGAGGTCGTAACTGAGGGGGTCTTCACGCGGCTTGTACTCGAGGATCCATCGCTGGATGGCGTTGCCGCCGTGGTGTTTGACGAATTTCATGAGCGGTCACTGGATGCCGATCTTGGTCTGGCGCTCGCACGCGACGCGCAGCAAGGCTTGCGTCAGGACCTCAAACTGCTGGTGATGTCAGCGACGCTTGACGGCGCGCGCGTGGCGGCGTTGCTCGACAATGCGCCGGTGATCGAAAGCGAAGGCCGCGCTTTCGCGGTAGACACGCGGTATCTCGGCCGTGATCCTCGCGCGCCAATCGAGCGCCAGGTTGCGGAGGCGGTAGAACGCGCATTGCGCGCGGAAACCGGGTCGTTCCTGGTGTTTCTGCCAGGGGTGGCTGAAATCCGCCGTACCGAGACACTGCTGAAGGAGCGTGTGACGAAAGCAGATGTCGACATTGTCGCGCTCTTTGGCGCGCTTGAAGCGCGCGAGCAGGACCGGGCAATTTCGTCGTCTCCGGCGGGCCGGCGCAAAGTGGTGCTGGCGACCTCTATCGCAGAAACGTCGCTTACTATCGAAGGTGTGCGCGTCGTTATTGACAGCGGTCTGGCGCGCGTGCCGCGCTACGAGCCGGATGTAGGCTTAACGAGGTTGGAAACAGTGCGCGTTTCGCGCGCCGCCGCCGACCAGCGTCGCGGCCGTGCCGGACGCACCGAGCCGGGCGTCTGCTATCGGCTGTGGGACGAGCCACAGACTGGATCGCTGGAGCCCTATACACGCCCGGAAATCTTGTCGGCCGATTTGTCATCTTTCGTGCTCGACCTTGCCGTATGGGGCACCGTCAATCCAGGAAAGCTCGCGTTTCTTGATGTACCCCCTCAGGCGGCACTCGGTGAGGCCAGAAGGTTGCTCATGGAGTTGGGAGCCATCAACGCGGATGGCCGCATCACGGAAGAGGGCCGCAAGCTGCGTGCCTTACCCTTGCCGCCGCGGCTTGCGCGGATGGTGATTGATGCGGCAGCCGAAGGCGCCGGCGCGCTAGCTGCCGGTATCGCCGCCATTCTCACGGAGCGCGGCCTCGGCGGCGATGACATCGACCTAACCCATCGTCTCGATAATTTCCGACGCGATCGTTCCAGGCGCGCCGAGGATGCGCGCGCGATGGTGAAGCGGTGGGCCGACACGGCGGACGGTTCGAAAGAAAGCGGCAAACATTCCCCCGGCTCGCTCCTTGCGCTGGCTTATCCTGACCGTATCGCCAAGGGTCGCGTCGGCGGCAGCGGCGTCTTCCTTCTCGCCAACGGTCGCGGCGGAGCGGTCGATTCCACATCGCCGCTTGCGCGCGAGCCGTTTCTGGTGGTAGCCGAGCTTACCGGCGTCGCTGCGGCAAGCCGTATCTTGCTAGCGGCGCCGATCGCGCTTAGCGAGATAGAGGCGCGTTTCGCCGGTCAAATTGAAGATCGGGAGGCGATAACCTTCGACAGCGTTTCCGCCTCCTTGCGCTCGCGCCGGAGTCGCCGACTCGGCGCGCTGACGCTGGCTGAGCAATCAAGGTCTGTCACGGTCAATAGCGAAAGTGCCAAGCTGCTGGCCGAGGGTATTGCTACACTCGGTATCGACAAGCTGCCGTGGAGCAAGCCTCAACTTCAATTGCGCAATCGCGTAATGTTTCTACGCCGGGCTGAAGGCGATGATTGGCCCGATCTCTCGAACGAGGCGTTGGCGGTCCGCGCTGACGATTGGCTCGCGCCATTCCTGACCGGGAAGACGGCGCTATCTCAGATTGGCCCCGACGATCTTTCCGGTGCACTCGATACATTAATCTCGTGGAATTTGCGCAAACGGCTCGATGTGGAGGCGCCAACGCATTTTATTGCGCCATCTGGCTCGCACGTGCCCATCGACTATGAGGTGGAGGAGGGACCGAAGCTCGCGATCCGCGTGCAGGAATTGTTCGGCCTTGCGGTACATCCTGCGGTCGCGGGCGGTCGTGTGCCACTGTTAATCGAGTTGCTGTCGCCGGCGCACCGGCCCGTGCAGGTGACGCGCGATCTGCCCGGCTTCTGGCGTGGCAGCTACAAGGACGTAAGGACCGATCTGCGCGGCCGATATCCAAAACATCCCTGGCCTGATGATCCGCTGACGGCGCCGGCGACCCGCCGTGCCAAGCCTCGCGGCTAATAACTCTAGAGGCTGGTACTTTCAATTGTCGCAAATCGACTTACCGGCGACTCACCATGCGCAAAAGCGCACCAAGTTCCAGATGGCCGTTAAGCCCCCCTTGATCGTCGCATGTCAGGATTACCTGCAACCTGCGGGTTTTGCCATGCGTCAACTATTTGTACTTGCTGTTGCCTTGCTCGTGGCCGGTGTCTATGCCGCGTTCTATGCCGACCGCGCCGTCAGGACACATCCTGAGTCTCAGGCAGCGGTGGTGCAGCCGGCCAACGAACTGCGCGAGCCAACTAGTTCCGGCCGCAGCCTGATGTTGGAAAGCGATCGTCAGGGCCATTTCCAGGTCGAGGCTAGGGTCGAGGGGCGGGTTGTCGACTTCGTAGTCGATACCGGCGCATCACTCGTCGTGCTCCGCGAAACGACCGCCGCGCAAATCGGCATTCGGCTGCAACCGCGCTAAAATCATGGCCGCGCGCGCCACAATCGAACGTATCGAGGTCGGCGGCATTGCTGTCTATGATGTGCCAGCCATGGTGCTGCCCGACGAGGCGCTGGCGAAAAACTTGCTCGGCGTCTCATTCCTGTCACGGCTCAAGCGCTACGAATACGCCAACGGGCGCATGGTGCTCGAACAGTAGGCAAAGACTTCCGGTTTCTCCGCGAATTGACTTGGACGGAGCGCTTTGCGCCTCTCCGGCGTTAGGGTATTGGATTCGCGCCACCCTTTGTTTGAGGACCTGATGTTTCCAACGCCGAAACCCGCGCTCACCCCAAATACCTACGCCTATGAATCCTCGCCGCTGGTAAAGCCTACCGGATTTCGCGAATACGATGCGCGTTGGCTCCTGGAAAAAGAAATCAACCTGATGGGCGTGCAGGCACTTGGGCTTGGTCTTGGCACACTTATTCGCGAACTGAACGTCAAACCAGAGATCATCACCGGCCATGATTTCCGCAGCTATTCGTCGGCGGTGAAGATGGCGTTGGTCTCCGGCTTGATGGCGTCAGGATGCAAAGTGCACGACATCGGCCTAGCGATCACGCCGATGGCCTATTTCGCCCAATTTGAACTCAACGTGCCTTGTGTCGCCATGGTCACGGCCTCGCACAATGACAATGGATGGACGGGCGTGAAGATGGGCGCCAACCGGCCGCTTACGTTCGGGCCGGTGGAGATGAAGCGGCTGAAGGAAATTGTGCTGGGGGCTAAGTTCGATTTCAAAGATAGCGGCAGCTACGTGTTTGTGGAGAATTTCCCCGAACGCTACATTACTGATCTGACCAAACGGCCGAAGCTCAAGCGCAAGCTCAAAGTGATTGCCGCTTGCGGCAATGGTACCGCCGGCGCGTTTGCGCCGAGAATTCTACAAGCAGTTGGCTGTGAAGTGGTGCCGCTCGATTGCAATCTCGACCACACTTTCCCGCGGTACAATCCCAACACCGAAGACATGAAAATGTTGCACGCCATGCGTGACGCTGTGTTGGTCAACAAGGCCGACGTCGCGCTCGGCTTCGATGGCGACGGGGATCGTTGCGGTGTGGTTGACAACGAAGGTGAGGAGATTTTTGCCGACAAGGTGGGCGTGATGCTAGCGCGCGACATGTCGGCGCTGCACCGGAACACGACCTTCGTGGTCGACGTGAAATCGACTGGCCTGTTCCTCACCGACCCGGTGCTGAAAGCCAACGGCGTCAAGGTCGACTACTGGAAGACCGGCCATTCCTACATCAAGCGGCGTGTCAACGAACTCGGCGCGGTCGCCGGCTTCGAGAAGTCCGGGCACTTCTTCTTCAACAAGCCGTTTGGCCGCGGCTATGACGATGGCATGATCTTCGCGCTCGCCGTTTGCGACATGCTCGACCGCAATCCAGGCAAGAGCATGGCCGATCTGCGCAAGGCGTTACCGAAGACCTGGGGCTCGCCTACTATGTCGCCGCATTGCGATGATGAGAAGAAATACGCGGTGGTGGACGCGGTCGTGAAGCAATTCGAGGCGGCCAAAGCAGACGGGACGAAAGTCGCTGGCCAGCCGATCCGTGAACTGGTTACCGTGAACGGTGTGCGCGTCACTGTCGAGGACGGTACTTGGGGTTTAGTGCGTGCCTCATCGAATAAGCCCGAGCTGGTGGTCGTGGTCGAAAGTCCCGTGTCGGAACAGCGCATGCGTGAGATGTTCCAGGCCGTCGACGGCGTAATTCGCACGCATCCGGAAGTGGGCGCCTACAATCAAACGATTTGATTTTCTGCCTTTATCGGCCTCAGGATGAGGCGGATTGAGTTCGGATCGGAGTTCAATGCACATTGCCATTCTCGGCGCCGGCCCCGCGGGCCTTTATCTCGCGTATTTAGTCAAGCGTCGCTGGCCTGACGTCGACGTCACCGTCATCGAGCAGAATCCGGCCGACGGGACCTTCGGCTTCGGCGTTGTGTTCTCCGACCGGGCCCTGGAATTCTTGCGCGAGGACGACGAGGAAACGTACGCTGCAATCGCTCCGCACATGGAGTCTTGGAGCGACATCGTCATCGTCCATCGTGGCGAACGCGTGGTAATCGATGGCGTTGGATTTGCTGCCATCGGCCGGCTCAAGCTGCTGCAATTGTTGCAGGCACGGGCCCACTCGGTTGGCGTTGAGCCGGTCTACCGGCGCTTAGTGAAAAACCTTTGCGAACTGAATGACGTCGACCTCACCGTGGGGGCGGATGGAGTCAATTCGCTTGTAAGACGTAGCTACGAAAAAGAGTTCGGCGCTAGCACGCGCCTGCTGACCAATCGCTTCGCCTGGTTCGGTACGACCAAGCCCTTTGAAACATTGACCCAGACTTTCGTTGAGACCGAACTCGGATCTTTTAACGCGCATCATTACCGATACGCGCCAAATCTCAGCACGTTTATCGTCGAGGTCGATCAAACTACCTTTGCGCGTGCCGGCTTCGCGCACATGCGCGAAGTGGAAGCTCGGGCGCTATGCGAACGCGTGTTTGCGCGAACCTTGGATAATCACGCGTTGATCTCGAACAACTCGATCTGGCGGCAATTTCCGATCGTGCACAATAAGCATTGGTGGGTTCGCAACTGCGTGCTCATCGGCGATGCCCTGCACACCGCGCATTTTTCAATTGGTTCCGGCACGCGGCTTGCGATGGAGGACGCGATCGCACTCGACAAGGCGCTGGCAGCGCATTCAAGCAATATCGGCGCAGCGCTCGCCGCCTACGAAGCAACGCGGCGGCCGATCCTAGAGAAGCTGGTATCAGGCGCCAATGGGAGTGCAAACTGGTACGAGCACTTCGCCGAGCATATGCAACTTGCACCGGTCGATTTTGCCATGGGCTACGTGACACGCTCCGGTCGAGTTGATCTCGATCGCTTGCGCGTGCTCTCGCCGCTTTTCGTAGAACGCTTCGAACAGGAAGGCAAAGGGAATGGACACCATGCTCGATGAAATCACACGGGTGGTCGGCGATACATAGTGCTGCCGGCAAGGTGCTCGAAGCATCGGGAACGGTCGAGGCCGCTGCCACGAGCCTTCAGCGTTGCATTGCAGGTTTTCTTGTCCGCGTTGCCGTCTGACGTGGCGCCGTACTAATCTTTCTCTTCCTTGAATGTCTCGCGAAAAGGATGTGCGGGATAAACGCCCAGCACGGTCAACTCCTTGGAGAAGAAGGCAAGCTCTTCAAGCGCAAATACGAGCGCTCGGTCGTCTGGATGACCCTCGACGTCTGCATAGAACTGCGTAGCGAAGAAATTGCCGCCAATCATATAGCTCTCGAGCTTGGTCATGTTCACGCCATTGGTCGCGAAGCCACCGAGCGCCTTGTAGAGCGCTGCCGGCACGTTACGCACCCTGAACACAAAGGTCGTTATGACCTTGCCCTTACCCGGCTGCGCCCATTTTTTCTCACGCGATAGCACGACGAAGCGCGTGGTTGAATGTGACTCGTCTTCGACATTTTCTTTAAGGATCTCGAGGCCGTAAATTTCCGCTGCCAGCCGTGAAGCGATCGCCGCCTGGGTAGCATCCTTGGCTTCGGCGACCTCACGCGCCGAACCGGCGGTATCGGCGGCGACCACCGGCCTGAGCTTCAGTTCGCGGATAACATTGCGGCACTGGCCGAGTGCCATCACGTGACTTTGCACCGTCTTGATGGTTTTTAGGCTCGCGCCTTTTGGCGCCATCAGCTGGTTGCGGATCGGAAGAAACCATTCGGCGATGATGTGCAGACCCGCAGTCGGCATTAAATGATGGATGTCGGCAACCCGGCCGGCGACCGAATTCTCGATTGGGATCATCCCAAGATCAACGTCACCGGCAACGAGCGCGGTGAAGCAATCCTCGAAGGTCGGGCAGGGCACCGGCTCGTGATCCGGATAGGCTTCGCGACAGGCAAGATGCGAATTTGCCCCCGGCTCTCCCTGAAAGATGATCTTCTTCTTAGCCATGTCCCGCCGCGCTTTTGCTGGCGCACGATCTTGTCAAAAAGTGGTAACCGCTATTCGGGATCATGCACCCGCCGTTCCGTACGCAGACCTTCGCGCTTGAGTCAACCGTCGAGCAGCTTGCGCGTTTTTTCCAAATCCTCCGGTGTGTCGACGCCGAGCGGCACGCTCTTTACCACCATCACATCGATACGCATGCCGGCGTCGAGCGCGCGCAGTTGCTCCAGTTTCTCGCGCTGCTCATTAGCCGAGGGTGGCAATTTGACGAAACGCTCTAACGCCGTGCGACGATAGGCATAGAGCCCGATATGATGATAGTGCGGGCCAGCGCCGGTCGCGTTTTTGCGCGTGAAGGTTCTTGCCTGAAAGCGATTAGGCGCGATCTGTGGCCCCGAAACCTTAACGACGTTTAGATTTATGCGTTCGGCGGAATCGGTAATAACAGCCGCGAGTGTGGCGATGTCGACCTGCGCGTCGTCAAGCGGTTTGAGCGCGGCACGGATGTCGGCAGGATTGATAGTCGGCAGATCTCCCTGCACGTTCACGACAATATCCACGCGGTGTTCGGGGTCGAGCGCTTCCAACGCTTCGTAGACGCGGTCCGACCCTGACACATGGTCGCTGCGCGTCATAACTGCTCGGCCGCCCGCTTTTTCAACTGCTGCCGCAACCGCTTCGGAGTCCGTTGCCACGACCACGTCTCCAATTCTGGCGGCTTCAGCGCGTCGAAGCACGTGCACGATCATGGGGGCGCCGTGCAGATCGGCGAGTGGCTTGCCTGGCAAGCGTGTGGACGCGAGGCGCGCCGGGATGAGGATGATTGCGTCTGGCATCGGGGTTGCCGGAGCGCCCGGCTCCGCATGACGGATGTCTAAAATGCCGCAGGCGCTTATACGGGTTGCCAGAGGCCAGGCAAACCGGTATCTCATCGCCGCCGCTAGGGCCCTGGCGGTGACCGCCCCGAACCGTCACGTCCCGCTCCGGGAGCCGTAATTCGATGAATTCCTTCGAACTCAACAAAATTCTCGGCGCCATCCTCGGTACCTGCCTGATCATGCTCGCGCTCAATATCGGTGCGGGCGCTATTTTTGCGCCCGAGAAGCCGGCAAAGCCCGGTTTTAACATTGCGGTCAAAGAGTACGGCGAGGGCGAGAAAGGTGGCGCGGCCAAAGAGCCCGAGCAGCCGATCGAAACGTTGCTCGCCAAAGCCTCGGTGGAAAAGGGACAAGCCGCCGCCAAGCAGTGCCAAGCCTGTCATACATTCGAGAAGGGCGGCCCGAACCGCGTTGGCCCCAATTTGTGGAACGTTGTGAACCGCACTCGCGCATCCGAGGCGGGCTTCAATTATTCGGCGGCGATGAAGGGCAAAGCCGGAAACTGGAGCTTCGACGAACTCAACAAGTTCCTCGCCAACCCGCGCAGCTATATCCCCGGGACTGCTATGACTTTTGCTGGCTTGTCGCGTGCGGAGCAGCGCGCCGACGTGATCGATTATCTGCACACCCTGGCAGACAATCCGGTGCCGCTGCCCAAGGCAGCTGAAAGCGCACCGCCGCCCGCGGGTGGCGAACCGGCCAAGAAATAGTCGAAACGGATGAAGTACTCGTCAAACGACCGGGCCATTTTCTCCGGCTGGTTTGCTTTGAACGGTCATTGCGGCGTTTGGCCACGGAGATTTGGGGTGGCCCGGACCGAAGACGGGGTTTCACGGCTGGCGGGGAACCGAAAAACCGACATAATCACCGGCGACTGCATTGCGAAGGCGTTACGCGCCGGAGTTGTTGCATGAAATATAGCCGTCGATCGGTGCTGCGGGCCACCGCAGCCACATTCGCTGCGCCCGCGTTCGGCGCGCTCGGTGCGGGATCGCTTTCCGATCAAGCTTCTGCCCAGGCACGCGTCTGGAAGCACGGGTTGTCGTTATTCGGCGACTTAAAATACCCCGTAGGCTTTAAGAATTTTGACTACGTCAATCCGGCCGCGCCGCAGGGCGGCGTGGTGCGCCAGATTGCCTTCGGTACTTTCGACAATTTCAATCTTGTGGTGGCCGGCGTGAAGGGCAGTATTGCCGGTGGCACCGAGCTGTATACCGAAACGCTGATGGCTTCGGCGCTGGACGAGGTCTCGACCGAATACGGAATGCTGGCGGAAGCAGTCAGCCATCCGGACGATCATTCGTCGGTCACCTATCGTTTGAATCCGCAAGCACGCTGGCACGACGGCAAGCCAGTGATGGCGGACGACGTGACTTATTCCTTCGACGTGTTCAAGAAGAACAGTCCGTTTTACGGCGCTTACTACCGCCATGTCACCAAGGTGGAGACGACCGGAGAACGCGAGATCACCTTTACCTTCGACGGGCCAGGCAATCGTGAACTGCCACAAATCGTCGGCCAGTTGCCAGTTCTACCAAAACATTGGTGGGAAGGCACCGACAAGTCCGGCCGCAAAAGAGACGTCACCCAGACCACACTTGAGCCGCCCCTCGGCTCCGGGCCGTACCGGCTCAAGGATTTTGTGCCCGGCCATTCACTGGTTTACGAAAAGGTCGACGACTATTGGGGCAAGGATCTTAACGTCATCATCGGCACCCGTAATTTCCAGACAATTCGCTACGAGTATTTCCGCGATTCTACGGTTGCACTCGAGGCTTTCAAAGGCGACCAGGTTGATTGGCGCGTCGAGAATAGTGCCAAGGACTGGGCCAACTCCTACGATTTCCCTGCTGTGCGAGATAAGCGGGTGGTGCGGGAGGAGTTTCCGATTCGCAATGTTGGCGTGATGCAGGCCTTCGCCTTCAACATTCGCCGCGACAAATTTAGGGATCCGCGCGTTCGCAGCGCCTTTAACTTCGCTTTCGATTTCGAGGAAATGAATCGCCAGTTATTTTTCGACCAGTACAAACGGATCGCCAGCTATTTCGAAGGGACCGAACTCGCCGCCACCGGCGTTCCCTCCGGCAAGGAATTGGAAATTCTCGAAACAGTGCGCGACAAGGTGCCGGCCGAGCTCTTCGCAAAGCCCTACGTCAATCCGGCCGGGGGCAATCCCCAGGCAGTGCGCAATAACTTACGTGAGGCGCTTACGTTGTTCCGCGACGCCGGTTATGAGATCAAGGATACCAAACTCGTTAACGCGAAGACTGGCGAACCATTTCAAGTTGAGTTCTTGGTGGATGAACCCGCCGCCCAGCGCTTCGTATTATTCTACAAGCCCTCGCTTGAGCGTATCGGTATGAAAGTAGACGTGCGCGTCGTCGACTCCGCACAATACGAGAACCGGCTGCGGCAATGGGACTTCGACATCATCGTTGCGTCCTGGCGCCAATCGCTGTCGCCTGGTAACGAGCAACGCGACTTCTGGAGCGCGGCCGCGGCCGACCAGCCCGGGTCGCGCAATCTGATCGGCATAAAGAACCCGGCGGTGGATACGCTGATCGAACGTGTGATTTTCACTAAGGATCGTGAGGATTTGGTTGCCGCCACCAAGGCGCTCGACCGTGTGCTGCTGTGGAATTTCTATGTCGTTCCGCAATGGACTTACGGGAACCAGCGCACAGCGCGCTGGGATCGCTTTGGCCGCCCGCAGACCATGCCGAAATACGGAGCGGCTGCATTTCCGACCGTCTGGTGGTGGGACGCGGCGAAAGCGGCCAATGTGCCGCAACGATCGTAAACCGATGAAATTAAGCCGCCGCCGCGCGTTGAGCCTTTTCGCCAGTGCGGCGGCGGCAGCCGCTGCCAGCAGCCGCGTTATTTCAGTCTCGGCGCAAAACGCCGATCGGCATGGCATGTCGGCCTTCGGCGACCTCAAATATCCGCCGGACTTTCCGCATTTTAGCTACGTCAATCCGAACGCGCCGAAAGGCGGGATGTTCTCGCAGATTGGTCCAAACCGCCAGTTCAATCAGTCGTTCCAGACCTTCAATTCGCTCAACAGCTTTATCCTGAAAGGCGATGCGGCGCAGGGCATGGAGCTTACGTTTGCGACCCTCATGGTACGCTCGGGGGACGAAGCCGATGCCATGTATGGGCTCGCCGCGAGCAGTGTTCGCATATCCGACGATGAGCTGACGTACCGTTTCACTCTGCGTTCGCAAGCAAAATTTCATGACGGCACGCCGCTGACAGCGCATGATGTAGCCTGGTCCCTCACGACCTTGAAAGAGAAGGGTCATCCGATCATCACGCAGCAGCTGCGCGATTTCACGGGTGCCGAAGCGGCAGACGATCGTACTGTGGTCGCGCGCTTTGCCGAAAAACGCGGACGCGACGTACCGCTGTTTATGGCCGCGTTGCCGATCTTTTCGCGTGCCTACTACTCAAAAAAGCCATTCGATGAATCGACACTCGACATTCCGCTCGGCAGCGGCGCCTATAAGGTCGGCCGCTTCCAGGTCGGGCATTTCATTGAATTTGAGCGCGTGAAGGACTGGTGGGGCGCCGACCTTCCGGTTTCGCGCGGGCAAAGTAATTTCGACGTGCTGCGCTTCGAATATTACCGGGATCGCGAAGTCGGATTCGAAGGTTTCACGGCCAAAAATTACCTGTTTCGCGAGGAGTTCACCTCGCGCACCTGGGCGACACGCTACGATTTCCCAGCCTTCAAGGAAGGGCGCGTCAAGCGGGACGTGCTGCCGGATGACACACCCTCGGGCGCCCAAGGCTGGTTCATCAATACGCGGCGCGACAAATTTAAGGACCGACGCGTACGCGAGGCCCTGATCGATGCTTTCGATTTCGAATGGACCAACAAGAATATCATGTATGGTTCCTACGAACGCACTCACTCGGTGTTCCAGAATTCCCCGATGATGGCGAAGGGCAATCCGGATGCTGCTGAGCTCGCGTTGCTCGAACCGTTTCGCGGCAAGCTCCCGGACGAGGTGTTCGGTGAACCCTATGTGCCACCAGTCACCGACGGGTCGGGACAGGACCGCCAATGGTTAAGACGCGGTGCGCAACTGCTCAATGACGCCGGGTGTACACTCAATAAGGGCAAGCGCGTTTTGCCGAGTGGAAAGCCGATCACCATCGAGTTCCTGATTGATGAGCCGACCTTCCAACCGCATCATCTGCCGTACATCAAAAATCTCGGCGTCCTCGGCATCGACGCCACCTTGCGTGTGGTCGATCCGGTACAATACCGTGCACGCGTGGACGGTTTCGATTTCGATATCACGGTTGAACGCTTCAGCTTTTCTGCAACCCCCGGCGATTCGCTACGCACCTTTTTTTCATCGCAGGCTGCCGCAACTAAGGGGACGCAGAATCTTGCTGGCATCGCTGACCCGGCAGTGGATACGCTTGTTGACATCATTATTGCTGCCAAGACGCGTGCGGAGCTGACCGCCGCCTGTAAAGCGCTTGACCGGGTCATCCGCGCCGGGCGGTATTGGATTCCGCATTGGTATAAAGCGTCGCACTGGATCGCCTATTGGGACGTGTTCGGCCACCCGGCCAGCAAACCTCGCTATTTTCGCGGAATTCCGGAAACCTGGTGGTACGACCGCGACAAGGCGGCAAAATTGGACCACAAAGGATAGGGGCAATGCTGCGACTTTCGCGGCGGTTGGGGAATGACATACTGAGGAACGCATGATCGCCTATATCATCCGCCGCCTTCTGTTCATGGTGCCGACCATGTTCGGCATTATGCTGGTGGCCTTCACCGTAGTGCAGTTCGCTCCCGGTGGGCCGGTCGAGCAGGTGATCGCCAAGCTTACCGGCTCGGATACGGGCGCGACCTCGCGAATTTCAGGGTCGGCCAGTGGAGACTTTGGTAGCCGCGGCCTGGCGCAGGGGGGCTTCGCAGGTCGACGCTGCCACCTCAAAATACCGCGGTGCGCAAGGACTCGATCCGGAATTCATCAAGAAATTGGAAAAGCAGTTCGGCTTCGACAAGCCGGCGCCCGAACGCTTCGCGCTGATGTTGTGGAACTATATACGGTTTGACTTCGGGAAAAGCTATTTTCGCGATGTCAGCGTGTTGCAACTGGTCAAGGAAAAACTGCCGGTATCGATGTCACTCGGCATATGGATGACATTGCTGACCTATCTAATTTCGATTCCGCTCGGCATCCGCAAAGCAATGGACGATGGCTCACGATTCGACGTGTGGACCTCCACAGTGGTCGTGATCGGCTACGCCATTCCCGGCTTTCTGTTTGCGATCCTGCTGATCGTCCTGTTCGCCGGCGGGTCGTTCTTCGATTGGTTTCCGTTGCGGGGTCTTGTGTCCGAAAACTGGTGGCAAATGCCGTGGTGGCAAAAGATCCCCGATTATTTTTGGCATCTGACGCTGCCGATTATTGCAATGGCCCTGTCGGCATTCGCCACCATGACGCTGCTGACGAAAAATTCGTTCCTTGAAGAAATCCGCAAGCAATACGTACTCACCGCGCGCGCCAAGGGCTGCACCAGGAATCAGGTGCTTTATGGACACGTTTTCCGCAATGCCATGCTCATCGTTATTGCGGGCTTTCCGTCTGCTTTCGTGCACGCCTTCTTCACCGGCTCGTTGCTGATCGAGACCATTTTTTCGCTTGATGGCCTCGGCTTGCTCGGCTTTGAGAGCGTTCTCAACCGCGACTATCCGGTGGTGTTCGCCACCCTTTACATTTTTTCGCTCATTGGCGTGGTCGTGAACCTGATCTCCGACCTTACGTACACGTGGATCGATCCGCGTATCGACTTTGAGACGCGGGAGGTCTGAGGTGGACGCGCGCGCCGGCATCAAGCCTCCTGAGATCGCAGTTTCGCCAATGGGGTTGGCGGCACCCCCGACAGGAAAAGCCATAGCGCTTTCGCCACTCAACAAGCGGCGCTGGGAAAATTTTACGGCCAATCGGCGTGGTTACTGGTCGCTGTGGATTTTTTTGGCGATGTTCGTAGTGTCGCTGTTTGCCGAATTTATCAGCAACGACAAGCCGATTTTCATATACGTAAACGGGCGACCGTTCTTCCCGGCTGTCGTGACCTATCCCGATACGGCCTTCGCCAAAGAGCAGGACCCGAACCTGTTCGGCACAGCAGCCGACTATCGTGACGATTACCTGATGGATCTGATTCACAAGGAAGGAGGCATCATAGTCTGGCCGCCGGTGCGCTTCTATTACAACACGCAGGTGAGCAAGCCACCATCGCCGTTCCCGTCGAAGCCCACATGGCTGCTGACGAAGAAAGATTGCGAATTTGCCGCCAGCCACGGCTTTGCCAAATGCGATGAAGTTGAAGCCAACTGGCTGGGCACCGACGATGGCGGTCGCGACGTGGTGGCACGCCTGATCTATGGTTTTAGGATCTCGGTATTGTTCGGATTGGCGCTCACCATCATTTCATCGATTATTGGTGTCGCCGCCGGCGCCGTGCAAGGCTATTTTGGCGGCTGGACCGATCTTCTGTTCCAGCGGTTCATTGAAATTTGGACCTCTATTCCGTCGCTCTATCTGCTGTTGATTATTTCGTCCGTACTGGTGCCAGGGTTCTTTGTATTGCTTGGTATATTGCTCCTGTTCTCCTGGGTCTCACTCGTCGGCCTGGTGCGTGCGGAATTCCTTCGCGGGCGTAATTTTGAATACATCCAGGCGGCGCGCGCTCTCGGCGTATCGAATATGGTCATCATCTTCCGCCATCTATTGCCGAACGCGATGGTGGCGACCATGACCTTCCTGCCATTCATCCTCTCGTCGTCGGTGATGACATTGACCGCGCTCGACTTCCTCGGTTTCGGGCTGCCGCCTGGTTCGCCCTCACTTGGCGAACTGCTGTCGCAAGGGAAAGCTAATGTGCAGGCACCTTGGCTGGGCTTCACCGGCTTTTTTAGTATCGCATTCATGCTGTCGCTGTTGATCTTCATCGGCGAGGCCGTGCGCGATGCTTTCGATCCAAGGAAGACGTTTCGATGACCGCGCCCGAACCGCTTCTTTCGATTCGTGATCTGTCGATTGCTTTCGGACATGGCAGCCGGGAGGTAATGGCGGCCGATCGTGTGTCGTTCGATATCCGCAAGGGCGAGACGATGGCGCTTGTCGGCGAGTCCGGCTCCGGCAAGTCTGTCACCGCATTGTCCGTGATGAAGTTGTTGCCCTATCCGGCCGCACATCACCCCTCGGGCTCCATCAAGTTTCAAGGTCGCGAACTGCTGACTATGCCGGAGCAGCAAATTCGCGAAGTGCGCGGCAATGACATCACGATCATCTTTCAGGAGCCGATGACCTCGCTAAACCCGTTGCACACGATTGAAAAGCAGCTCCGAGAGATTTTATTGCTGCATCAAGGGCTTGGGGGCGAGGCCGCACGCGCCCGAATTATCGAATTGCTCACACAGGTGGGAATCCCCGATCCGGCCGGCCGACTCGGCAGCTATCCGCATCAACTCTCGGGCGGCCAGCGCCAGCGGGTGATGATCGCTATGGCGCTCGCCAACGAGCCAGACCTTCTGATTGCGGACGAGCCTACGACAGCGCTCGACGTAACGGTCCAAGCCCAAATCCTGAAGCTGTTGAAGGACACGCAAACGCAGCTCGGTATGTCGATGCTGTTCATCACCCATGATCTTGGCATCGTGCGCAAGCTTGCTGACAGGGTCTGCGTGATGCAACGCGGAAAGATTGTTGAGCATGGACAGGTCGAGCGCGTGTTCACCGCGCCTGAGCATCATTACACCCGCGCGTTGTTGGCCGCCGAGCCGAAGCCGGATCCGGCACTGCCCAGGCCGAATGCGCCGGTTGTTATCGAGACGAAAGACCTCAAAGTGTGGTTTCCGATCAAACGCGGTGTGCTGCGCAAGGTTGTTGGACATATCAAGGCAGTTGATGGTGTCAGCATCGAAGTGCGAAAGGGTGAAACGCTCGGGGTCGTTGGCGAATCAGGCTCCGGCAAAACCACTCTTGGTCTCGCAATCCTGCGGCTGATCTCCTCCGCCGGTCCGATCGTGTTCATGGGGCACGGCATCGAAAGCCTCAAGTTCAAGCAGATGCGGCCCTTCCGCCACGCCATGCAGATCGTGTTTCAAGACCCGTATGGCTCACTGTCTCCACGCATGTCGATATCGGACATCATCGAAGAGGGTCTGTGGGTGCATCATCCAGGGCTACCAAAGGCGGAGCGTGAGCAGCGCGTTGTCGCTGCGCTGAACGATGTCGGGCTCGACCCGCAGACCCGCCACCGCTATCCGCATGAGTTCTCCGGCGGCCAACGCCAACGCATTGCACTCGCTCGCGCACTGGTTCTGGAGCCAACTTTTATCGTTCTGGACGAGCCCACCAGCGCGCTCGATATGCTTATACAGTCGCAAATGGTCGACCTGCTGCGAGATCTGCAGAAGCGGCACGACCTTACTTATATGTTCATCTCCCACGATCTCCGCGTTGTGGCAGCATTGGCGAGCCGACTCCTGGTGTTGCGTAACGGCAAGATGGTGGAAGAGGGTGCGGCCGCAGAGTTGTTCAAGGCGCCTAAGACCGACTACACGCGTGCGCTATTCGCTGCCGCCTTCAAGTTGGAAACCGCCCCCGAGGGCATAGTGTCACAGTAAGAACCTATGTCCAAACGGCGAGAGCTTGCAGATCTGCCCGTGGACATTGTTTTATCGCGACCTGAAATCCTCGCCAAAGCCTATCGCGACTATCATCACTATAGTGTGACCTTGAAGGGCAACGAAGGTCCGGTCGTGCAGGAACGCGACGTGCTGATCGCCGGCAAGGTGATAGTGGTAATACCGATCGACGTCGCGCGCCAGGAAATCGTGTTGATCCGCCAGTTCCGTCTGCCCGCGTATCTTGCCAACGGTCGCGGCGATCTCGTCGAGTTCGTGGCGGGACGCGTCGAGGCGGACGAATCGTTAATCGAGGCGGCACGGCGCGAATGCAGGGAAGAGATTGGGGTAGCTCCGGAAAAGCCGGTCGAGCTTCTCACTTTTCTGAGCACACCCGGGGTGACAGATGAGGAGGTTACAATCTTTCTTGCCGCCGTCGATACTACGCAAGTGCGCGACGGCGCGCTGACGACGCCGGACGGCGAGCAGCTTTACGTCCACCGCGTTTCCATCGATTTAGCAATCAGCGCCCTCCACCGCGACACGATGCGTAGCAGCCCATTGATCATTGGATTACAATGGCTGGCGCTCAATCGGGAGCGCATCGCTGGGCTGCTGCGTTAGGTCACCCGCTTCACCGCGGTGATTTCATTTCCTGTCGCCTTGATACGCTGTATTGCTTCCGCGACCGGTTCAAACGCAACCATCATGTGATGCACATTTGCATGGATGAGGATCTCGGAATCGCGAGCGATAGCGACATGACCTTTCCAGAACAGCAGATCGCCGCGGCGCAGACTCGCGAGCGACGACAATTTTCCGAGCGCCAGTTCCTGGATGTCGCTGTCGCGTGGGCACGCGATGCCGGCGGCCTGGAGTGAGACTTGCACAAGGCCCGAGCAGTCGAGCCCGAGCGAGGTCTTGCCGCCCCACAAATAAGGCGTGCCAAGAAATCGTTCGGCCACCGCGACAAAATCAGCTTGTCGCACCTTGATTGGCGCCAGATAGACTTCCGGCACGTGCCATCCGGATACGGTCACGGCGAATCGCTCATCTTGCCGTGCGATAGCAAGCCGCGCTCCCATCGGCAGCGCGGCGATTGGAGGCAGCTTAATGTCCGGTCCCGGGAATGCGAACGCGCGCAGGACTGCAACCTTGTGGGTCGGGGCTGGGCCGCTTGGCCCGAGCGAGTTGGCCGACAGCCACCCGACATAGCCGTCGGTTTCCAGTTGGCCCCAAGCCCAGCCCTCCTCGGTCGTTTCGTAAATCATCACCCGTTCGCCGAGCAGCGCTTCGCTGTCGAGCCTTGCGTCGTGCGATGGCGTGCGGCGCAGAGCAGTGATCGGTTCGATCACCTGGTGGCGGGTGCCTTCGACAAAGCGACTAGCCTCAACCTGACCTTGCAAATACTTCGCCGCGATCTCGGGTCGAAAAGGATTTATGCGGGGGTCGAGAGCCACCATGGTCAGGAATAGCGAGCGCAGAACAACGCATAAAGCGCGCGCGCTGTCTGGCACTCGGCGCCTTCGGGACGTCCGGGCTTCGCAGTCGGCGTCCAGGCGAAAATATCGAAGTGAAGCCAAGATTTTGTAGTGATGAAGCGGCGCAAAAACAGGGCAGCTGTGATGGCGCCACCATGACCACCGGTCGCGACGTTATTGAGATCGGCGACTTTTGAATCAAGCATCGCCTCATAGGGCCGCCATAGTGGCATGCGCCAGAGTGGATCGTTCTCGGCGGCGCCGGCACGCACAAGTTCGCCAGCGAGTGCATCATCATCAGTGAAAAATGGTGCCACCTCAGGACCCAGCGCAACGCGTGCAGCACCTGTGAGCGTGGCAAAATCGATGATCAACGCAGGCTTGTCTTCGTCGGCAAGTGTGAGCGCGTCGGCAAGGATCAGCCGGCCTTCCGCATCGGTATTGCCGATTTCGACCGAAATTCCCTTGCGCGAAACGTAGACATCGCGCGGGCGGAAGCTGGTACCCGAGATCGAATTCTCCACCGCCGGAATTATGACGCGCAGCCTAACCTTCAAATCGCACGCCATGATCATATGAGCGAGGGCCAGCGCGGTTGCTGCCCCGCCCATATCCTTCTTCATATTGAGCATGCCGGTATCGGGCTTGATGTCGAGCCCGCCCGTGTCGAAGCAGACCCCTTTGCCGACAAGCGTAATTTTCGGATCGACGGCCTTGCCCCAGGAAATATCGATCAGCCGTGGTGTTCGCGCCGAGCCGGTGCCGACCGCATGCACCAGCGGAAAATTCTTGGCGAGCGCGTCACCACTCGTGACCTGCACCTTGGCGCTGTGCTGGTTGGCGAGTGCCCGGCTGGCCGCTTCCAGCTCGGCGGGCCCCATATTGTTGGACGGTGTGTTGATAAGATCGCGGCAGAGCGTCACGCCCTCGACAATGCGGCTGAGATCTTTGCCATCAACGCCTTCCGGAATCACAAGATGCACATTGCGCTTTTCTGTCTTGCGGTAGCGAACAAACTGATATGCACCGAGTGCAAAAGCCAGCGCAGCCAATCGCCCATCATGCGGTGCGTTCGCGAAACGATAGGTCCCCGGTGGCAGCAGTCCGGACAACTGTCCAGGCCGAAACCGGTCAACTTCGCTCTCCCCGGGTTCTTCGATCCCGAACAAAACGCCGGCAAGTTTCCCGTCCGCCGCGGGCAGCAGCATCAGCCGACCCGCCTTGGCCTCAAAGTCTGCGGCGACGACGAATGCACGTTCTCGCTCGCCAATCTTCCTGCGCACTGAATCGAAATTTCCGGCATGGACAAACCAGATCGGGATCGACTGCGTTTTGCCGTCAATTGCAAAGACAGGATGCATAGCTACTCCGCAACATCGCGGATGGATGGTTTGGGAGTATAGCCACCACGTGTTTGCGGCAGCTTCCATCCGAGCATCTTGGAAGCGACCAGCGTGCGCAGTACCTGGGCGGTTCCCCCGCCGATCGTGAACATGCGCACGTCGCGAGCCATGCGTTCCAATGGCAATTCGCGCGAATAGCCGCGCGCGCCGAAGATTTGCAACGCATCATTGACGATTTTGATGGCAGCTTCAGACGCGAAAATCTTCGCTTGCGCTGCCAGCACCGGATCGGGGAAAGCACTATTGTCAGGGCCGCGCGAGCGCGCAGCTTGATAGAGCATCAGGCGCGCGGCGGTAAGCTGCACCTGCATGTCGGCGAGCATCCATTGGAGGCCTTGGAACTCGCCGATTGGTCTCCCGAATTGTTCGCGTATCTTCATCCAACCAAGCGCATGGTCGAGCGCGCCTGCAGCAATGCCCATGGCCACGCTGCCGGCGCCGACGCGTTGGCTGTTATAGGCGTTCATCAGGTCCGCAAAACCCCGGCGGAAACCAGATGGCGGCATTACGGCCATGGTTGTTGGAACTTCCAGATCTTCGAAAATGATCTCGCCCTCCGGCATGCCACGCAGACCCATGGTCTGCTCGCGCTTTCCCAGACGCAGACCCTTCGATTCTTCGCGTACGGCAAGGAAGCCGCCGATTCCAAGTTCTTCGCCACGCTCGTCGAACACGCGGGCAAAGATCAAATGCAGACGCGAGACGCCCGCGCCGGTGATCCAGTGCTTCTTGCCGTTGATGACATAAACATCGCCGCGCTTGTCGGCTCGGGTGGTCATGGCTGTGGCGTCGGAGCCGGCCTCCGGCTCGGTGATACAGATCGCGGGCTTGTCGCCCGCGAGGACCAGCCGGGCTGCGAGCTTTTTCTGTGCATCGCTGCCATAGGTCATCACGGTCGATATCGCGCCCATATTGGTTTCGACCACGATGCGCGCCGTCACGGTGCAGCATTTCGCCATCTCTTCGATTACCAGCACTGGGTCAAGGAAGGATCGCTCTTGGCCGCCGAAAGCCTTCGGTATGGTCATGCCGAGAAAGCCGGCCTCTTTCAGCGCTGTCACGATGTCCCAGGGATATCGCTCGTCGCGGTCGATGACCGCAGCGCGGGGACGCGCGACATCTCGTGCAAATGCGCGCGCGCGCGCTTGTAGCAAGGTTTCGTCTTGAGAAATGCCTAAGTCCATCGCGGCGATCGTAAACCCGGTAAATGCATGATCCCGAAAAGTGGGCACCGGTTTTTGGAAAAGATCATGCGTAATCTCAGTCAGTTTACAAGTTAACCAGTCGGGAGGGTTAACATTTTATTGTTTGGATAGGCTGCTGTCATGCCGCGCATCGATGCCGTCGCGGATGCGCTGACGTTGTCGGCGGGCGAGTGCTCCAACATTGGCTCCCGAGATACGACCGGTTCGATAAATCTTGCCAAAACTGCTCCGGCCATTGAGGCCGAGTGGCAGCGCTCCCTTGAGACCTTGAGAGCACGTTATCGTGATAATCCAAGTGATACTGCCGCGGCCATCGCATACGCCCGCGAATTGGGCGCGACCGCGCTAACGACCCAGAATCTCAGAGGCCGTAACCAGGCATCCAGCCGGTCTTAGGATAAATGGCAAGTGCCGCCGCGGCGAGCGCTATGCCGTAGGGTACGCCGGCTCCGGTTTCATGGAGGCGGAGAATCCAGGTCTGGCGGGCAAGGACCGCCGGCAAGGGTAGTTTGCGGAACTGGATTATCGCCAGCGTCAAGGCTCCGCCGAATAGAGACGCGTAAATCAGATAGTCGAGCAGATAGTCGAAACCGAACCACAATGCTGTCGCTACAACGAGCTTCGCATCGCCACCACCAATCCAGCCTTGCGAGAAGAAAACAAATGCAATCACCAATACGACCGCAGCAGCCGCGAGGTGCATACCGAAGGCGTAAAGGCTCATTCCGGTGATTAGCGTGAGCAGGAAAAATCCGCCGGCGAGCGCCATCGACAATCGGTTGGAGATCGTCATGGTCAAGAGATCGCTTGATGCGGAAAAGGCCATCAGGGCAGGGAACAACAAAAGCCTGATTACATCCGTTACCATGACCACTCGCTCTTGCACGGCGGGGCTATTGCATGCTTGCCGTTCGGTTAGGGCCCGGGACCTTATATCTCTCCTAAAGCGCTGCGCGCCAAAATCGAAAAACTTCGGCGGCAGCCGAAGCCCTCAATTATTTCAGTTGAGTGGAGATTGTGTTTAATTTGGCATTCACGTTGGTGCCGATACCGTTTACGACGGCCATAATCGCGATGGAAATACCGGCGGCGATAAGACCGTATTCGATCGCTGTGGCAGCCAAGTCATCCTTCACGAAGCGCACGAACAAGTTTTTCATTGGATTTCCTCAGATCAACGCTCAGTTGTCTGGCCAGTATCAGTAGCAGTCGGGTGGTATGCAGATCGCTGTGATTTTGAGAACGTAAAGGATTACGTCTTGCGTGCAGGTTAATTTGATTGAAAACACAGAGAAATTGTTCTGTTTCTGAGGCCGATATTTATCTAAGCTAATAAATTAAGACTCAAAGAATCCGTTAAGAAATCGTTAATGTCTATATTGCCAGCGCTACTCGCAGTGGCCAGGCGTGAGCCCGCGCATCACCCCGCCGCTCTTGAACGGCACGCCGTGCAGCTGGGGCACCGGCGTTTGCTTAACGTGCTTCGGCGATCGGCAACGCTGTCGTTGATTTGATCCGCTCCATCGCAAATCGCGAGGTGACGTTCTTCAGCGGCACCGTCGCAATCAATTTCTTGTAGAATGCGTCGTAGCCCGCAATATCGGTTACGACCACGCGCAGCATGTAATCAACATCACCGGCCATTCGGTAGAATTCCATCACCTCAGGCATCGCACCAACTAGATCGGCAAAGCGTTTGAGCCAGTCCTGTGAGTGATCGCCGGTCTCGATCGAGACGAACACGGTAATGCCGAGACCAACCTTTTCCGGGTCGATGATCGCCACCCGGCGCGTAATGACGCCGTCGGCCTCCAGCCGCTGCAATCGTTTCCAACAAGGCGTCGAGGACAGCCCGACACGTTGGCCGATCTCGGCCACCGAGAGCGCCGCGTCCTGCTGGACAACGGCAAGGATCTTCCGGTCGATAGCGTCCATTCTCTCTTCGTCTCCAAATTTGGAACGAACAATCTTTTGCGGTTGGCTAAATTAGAATATTATTCTTATTTTGCGCCAATATCTGTCTTTACAGAGAAAAATATTCTATTTCAAGCACAATTTGTTGCCGCCAGGAGTAAGCGGCTTCCAAACAATGAAATCCGTGTCATGAAAACATCATTCCGATTTAGTCCCGCCAATGCCGTGCGTCTCGGGGCCGCTGTGTTGCTCAGCGCCATGCTGGCCGGTTCGGTCGCAGGAGCGCATGCCGAGCCCCTGGTCACGGTGCAGTGGCTCAGCGCCCATCATGCCGATCAGGATCTGGTCGTGCTCGACATACGGTCGGCGATCGATGGCGGTGGCGCACAAGCCTACGCGGCCGCGCACATCCCCGGCAGCGTTCACAGCGATTACGACAAGGCTGGCTGGCGCGTCACCCGAAACAGTGTGCCCTTCATGGTCCCGACGACGCCCGAACTTGAAAAGCTGATCGGCGATCTTGGAATCGATGAAGACAGTTACGTCGTGGTAGTGCCGGCGGGCGTGAATGTCCTCGATTTTGGTTCGGCCGCGCGCGCCTATTGGACAATGAAGTATGTCGGAGTAAAAAATGTCTCGATCCTCGACGGTGGTATTGCTGCCTGGCGGCAAGCCGGTCTGCCGTTTGAGAGCGGGGTAAAGCCGCCATCGCCGAAGATTTTCACGGCAACTGTCGACAAGAGGATCTTGGCAGATGCCGGCGATGTTGAGATAATCGAAAATAAAGGCGGCGCCACGCTCGTCGACGCGCGGCCTGGGTCATTCTTCTTCGGCAAAGAGAAAGCGCCGGCCTCCCAGGCTTATGGCCACATTCCGAGTGCGTTGAATATCGACAGTGCGGAATTCTATGACTCGAAAACCAACCGGCTGAAACCGAAGGCGGAGCTCGCGACGGTTGCGAACGCTGTGCCCGCGGGACCCGCGGTGAGCTATTGCAACACAGGCCATTGGGCTTCGACCGACTGGTTCGTGCTGCACGAGCTGCTTGGTCGGAAAGAAACCAGGCTCTATGCCGGCTCGATGGTCGAATGGACTAGCAATTCAAACCGACCGATTGAATCCTCGCGCACGAAATGGGACGATCTAAAAAAGGCCCTCGGCCTCGGTTCCTGATCCGCGCTCTGGAGTCTTCATGTCTATGGCAAGCTTGGCCGCGTCCGAAAAGGGCGCGGCCGTTCGCATCGATCGTCTTTTCCTTGGCCTCGCGCTGGCCTCTACGGCAATTCTGATCGCGCTAGTGCTGCTTGATCATCAGCCGGCATCGGCGGCGTTGATCCTCGGCGGCTTCGGTCTCGGCATCGCGTTTTTGAAAGCCGAATTTAGCTACACCGCGTCCTGGCGGCACTTTCTCACGCGCGGGGAGGCGGGCGGTCTGCTCAGCGGACTCATCGTGATCGCGATCTGCGCGCTCGCGGTGGTGCCAGTGGCCGCGTTGGCCCCGAAATTTGGTGGGGCTATCGCGCCCCTCGGACCTTCGCTGATAATCGGCGCTTTCGTTTTCGGCATTGGCATGCAGCTCGCAAATGGCTGCGGCTCCGGCACGCTCTACACTGTCGGTGGGGGCTCGGGTCGCATGCTGATCGCGTTGTTGTTCTTCATCATCGGCAGTGTATTTGGCAGTCTATCGCTGCCGGCATTTCTTTCCCTCGGCGGCGTAGATCCGGTGTTGGCATCAGGCTATCTCGGCGCCTGGGGCGGGCTGGCGGCTACGCTTGTCAGCATCGCCATTGCGGCTGCGCTCATTATTGCGGTCGCGAGGCACCGCGACGCCAGTTTCGTGCCGTCACGTAACTATGTGATCGGTGGAGGAGCCATAGGACTGCTGTGCATTGCTGTATTCTTCGCGGGCGGTCATCCCTGGAGCGTAACCTTTGGCTACACGGTCTGGGGCGCGAAAGCCGCGACAGCGCTCGGATTTGACCTGTCGCATTCTGCCTTTTGGCAATGGCCAGGGCCAAAGCATGCGCTTGCCGAATCCGTATTATCGGATACGTCCAGCCTTACTGATTTTGGGATGCTGTTTGGCGCTATGGCGGCAGCGGCAGCCAGCAAACCGTTCGCCACAGCTGCATGGCCACCTATGAAGTCACTGTTGGCGGCCGGTATTGGCGGCTTACTGATGGGGTGGGGAGCGCGGCTCGGTTTCGGCTGCAACATTGGCGCTTTCGTCGGTGGCGTTGCGTCCGGATCGCTGCATGGCTGGGTCTGGTTCCTCGCCGCTCTGCCCGGCTGCCTGATAGGCATCCGCCTACGGCCCGTGTTCGGCCTCTCGGGGGAGTAACAATCATGCGTTCGGTATATGTCATCGCTGTTCTGCTTGGCGTCGCAGGCATTCTCGTCGACCACTTGTCGAGCCCGTCGAGCGGCCGCGCCGTGTCACCGGAAGATTTTGCCGGTGCCTGCGCGCCTTGTGGCGCGCCTTGTCCATCGAAGAAATAGGCTGCTCAGCCGGTCTGCTTCAGAAACGCCTCGACTTCGGCACGCGTCGGAACGCCCGAGGCGCCGCCAAATTTCGTGCATTTGAGCGCGGCGGTGGCACTGGCAAAGCGCAGCATATCGAGAAGCGCGCGCCCTTCCGCAAGACTCAGCGTGAAGCCGCCATGGAAGGCGTCTCCGGCGCCCAGCGAGTCGATCACCCTGACCTTGAAGGCGGGCAAGTGGCGCAGCTCACCGCCTTCGAGCCAGTAAACCCCTTTTGGACCGTCTGTAATCGCGACAAAGCCGGAAAGATGCTCGGCGAGCCTCTCAAGGGCACCTTTATAATCCTGTAGTCCGGTCGTTCCGAATAATGCTTCCGCCGATGCCACTACGTGGGTGCCGAGCGCGAGCAAAGGATCGTCCACTCTCGTGGCCTGATCGAGATCGATGACGATTGGAATTTTGCGTGCCTGCGCGGCACGACACACTTCGGTCACGAATTCCGGAAAGCGGTTATCCACGAGAACGGCGTCAGCATACGCGAGCAGCTTGGCAGGATCATTTGGCAGGACTTCGCCCAGATTGACGCCGCGGCGGGTAGCGATGGTTTTTTCGCCGGTTGCGTCGAGCAAAATTAACGACACCGACGCTGTGCCCCCATCGACGCGCGCAACTCCGCTGCAATCTATGCCCTCCTCGGCGAGGTTAGACAGGATGCGGTTGCTCACGGCATCCCCCGACCCGCCGAGGGGCCCGGCGAAGGCCGCTTGGCCACCGAGCCGCGCGATAGCTACCGCCGCATTGGCGGCGCATCCACCGCCGGTGATGATGAATTTGCTTGCAGATACTTTGGTGCCGGGGGCAGGGAAGCTTTGCACGCGCATGACGATGTCCTGCACGGCGATGCCGGCGCAGAGAATCTTTGGTTCTTGCGGCGTTCGCTCAATCAAAGCTGATCTCGTCCTCCACCCAGGCGCGGATGATGTGATGTGCGATCGCCACGGGCGGTGGTGTTGTGAGTCCTTGCGGATGTTTACGCGTAAGCATCGTCTCAATCTCGCCCTTGCTAAACCAGCGGGCGTCTTCGAGTTCCTCGCGATCGACCATAATCTCGTGCGTCAGTGCTTCGGCGTGACAGCCGATCATCAACGACGTCGGAAACGGCCAGGGCTGCGAGGCAAAATAGACCACGCGTCCGCAAGTAATGCCGGCCTCCTCGCGCGTTTCCCGATGTACGGCGTCCTCGATCGATTCACCGGGTTCCACATAGCCAGCGAGGCAGGACCACATCGTCGGTACAAAACGCGGCGAACGTCCGAGCAAGCAACGCTCGCGGTCGCTCGCCAGCATGATCACCACAGGATCGGTGCGAGGAAAGTGCTCGGCCTGGCATTGCGGGCAGTCGCGCCGCCATCCCCCAGATACAAGGCGCGTTGCGGCGCCGCAGTTCGGGCAAAAGCGGTGGCGCGTGTGCCAGTGCAGCACGGCCTTGGCTTCGGCGATCGGCGGCAGGTGATCGGGAGCGACGAGGCCCTGTACTGCAATTGAGCGCAGATCGGTCACGTGCAGGTCGTCGCGCGCTTTTAGTGCGTCCACTGCTTGCGGTGTGAGGCCATGACCGAACCGCGGTGTTCCATCGAGCAGGCCAAGGAAAACTGCTTCGGTCGCAGGTGATAGCGCTTGCGCTTCGCTCAGCGTGAACAGTGGCTCATTGAGCGGCGAGCCTTTTTTCAACACGACCCAGTCGCCGCCGATGACATAGGCTCCTGCGCCCGGATCGCGTGTCAGCGCGGCAATGGCAGCGGCATCGGCGCGATGCTCTGCGGCGCGGTCGATGCGACTGTCGGAATATCCGAGACGGGGCTTGGGACCGAAATCTGGACGAGAAGACATGCGTCGCGCAAATTCGCACGACCATTTCATCTGTGCAATGCTTACTCCGTTGCTTCGCCTCGCGGGTACATGACCTCGCGAAGTTCTGGCCGCTGCCACTGCGGGCCGAGTACGCCCTGCTTTGCGCCATAATTGAGCGCCGAAGTGACGGTATCAGCAGTCGTCCGCATTTCCCGTGCGCGGTCGAGACTCACATCGACCATGAACAAGCCCGCGGCGGTGCTCTCGAACAGGATTTCTTCTGGTGTTGCGACCATGGCAAGGCCGCGTTCGGCGTGGCTGAACAGGTTCTGCGTGGTTACAACGATGGCAAGGTTTTCGATCGCGCGCGACCAGATCAGATTGCGCCAGGTTGCCCACAGCAGCCGCTTGTCGGTGCCGGCCGGCATGAAGATCAACTCAGCGCCGCGCAGCGCCAGCGCGCGCGTCACTTCGGGCATGTAGGCCTCGCTGCACATAGCAAGGCCTACCTTGCCATGCTGCGTGTCAAACACGGGGAATTCTTTGCCCGGCACGTATTGGAATTCCCACCACTGACCGCCGGTATAGATCCAGGGCCCGTTCGGGTGCGTGCGGCGATACATAACCGGTGCCCGGCCATCGCCATAGGCCATGCAGATCAAATTGTGCGCGGTCCCTTCGTTGTGGCTGATCGGCTCGATGGTCCCGTAGACCGCATTGATGCCGTGCTTGGCGGCGGCCTCCGCGATGCGCGGCGTCGGATCGAAATTGGCGGGCATGCGCCATGGACCAGGGTAGGTCTCCGGAAAACAGACGAAGTCGGCCCCTTCCGCTTTGGCGCGGGCGACGAAATTCACCGCATCGGCAACATTTTTTTCGGCCTCCCCAATCGGATTGGCGATTGGCTGCACGACCGCAATACGGAATGTCATGCGTTACTCCAAATAGTATCCAAGCGTCGGCGCGAGCTTGAAATGGACAGATGATGCGGTCAAGCGAGGGCCTGGTCGATGGCTGCCAGCACCTGCGTGGGCATCAATTCGTCGAGGCACGCGCTGCGGCTGCCGATATGGCGCTCGCATCCTTCGAAGGTGCAGGGCATGCAAGGCAAAGGATTTTGCACAATCCAGACATTACCGCGATTCTGGATCGTACGGCTGGCCGCCCAAGGTGTTGCAAGTCCGCCGACCGGCCAGGGTCCCCAGACACGTGGATCGGTGGGGCCAAACAGGGCGACGGTCCGGCATCCGGCGGCGGCGGCAAGGTGAGTTACGGATGTGTCGGGTCCGAGGTAGACGCGCGCCCTTGTGAGCAAACTCATCATCTCCGACCATTCCACTTGATGAACAGTAGCGACGCCGCGCCAGACGTCCTCGAGATAGCGGCGTTCGGCTTCGCCCGGGCCGCCGACCGCGATCACAGAGAGACCGCGCTCGGTGAGGCCGGCGGCGACCGCGCGCCATCCATCCTGCGTCCATTCCTTGTAGGCAAACATTGGCGCTGCGTGGATAAGAGCATAGTTACCGCTTTCGACAATGTTGGATGCCGGTGCGGAAACGGGGCAAACCAATTCCGGAACGCTCGCGATTTCGAGAACGTCGGCAAGGCGCAGCATTTGCTCGACACGATGGAGCTTGTCCGCGGCCGCAGCGCTTCGGTGCAACGCGATGCGCTTTAGCGTGCGCGCGAGCCAGGGATCATCGTTGGTTATCACCCCGACACGTAGCCGAGCGGCGGCAAAAGCAAAAACGGTAGGGCGATCGCCGCTCTGAGTCGAAACCGCGATGTCGTAGCGCCGCCAGAGTTGCGCAAAAAGGCGCGCGCTCTCTGCTATCGTCGGTCGCTGCGGCATGGCAATCACGCGATTGATGTCTGGGTTGCCAGCGAGGATTCCCGCGGTATTTGCAAACACAAGGACATCGATTTCCGAACCCGGCCAGGCGCGGCGCAAACTACGGATCAATGGCGTCGTTAGCAGCAGATCGCCAATGCGACGCAGAGAGATGACGAGGATGCTGGAGGGCACAGCGGCCATGATGATTTTTCGCAGAACCGAAGTTAACGGTCTATCCCGGCGAGGCCGCTGAGTTTAAGCAGCTGGCGCAGTGAGTTGAGCAGGATCACCTGCTGGCCTCCCGCGTAGGCAAGCGGCGGCTTCACGCCCCACACCGGCTTAGGCCAAGCCGCGTCGGTGCGCCAACGCGCAATAACATGCACGTGTAGTTGCGGCACCTGGTTGCCGAGCGCGGCGATGTTGAGCTTGTCGCATTCGGTGATGGTTTTCAGCGCACGCGCGGCCGCTGCGATCTCGCCAAGCAGCTGCACCTGCGCGTTCTCCTTGAGATCGATGAGTTCGACGAGACCGGGCAGCCGCGGCACGATGATCAGCCAAGGATAGTTGGCGTCGTTCGCCAGCAGCATGCGGGCGAGCGGCAGGTCTCCGACCGGAACCGTCTCTTGCGCGAGCTGCGGATGTAGCGACCAGTCCTTCGTAGCCCCTGAATCCATTGAACAAACCCGCACGATTCTTTCAGAGGAAAGCTAGCAGAGAGGCGGCGCCGCTGCTTGCTTTCCCGCTTTATTGGCCCGATATAGATCACGGGAGGTTGGCGGTGGACGAGCCACTCGCCAACCGGGTCAGGTCCGGAAGGAAGCAGCCCTAACGAGCGCGGTTCGGGTCGCTCGTCAGCCTCCCACCAAATCCTTGATTCGTTCGCAATGAGCCCGCACCTCACGCGGTGGCGAAGCGGATAGCACGATGAGCGAGTCTAAAAAATCCGCTGTTACCGGTTCAGCTCCGGCCAAAGCGCCGGCGGAGGGCTATCGCGTACTCGCGCGAAAATACCGGCCGGCAAGCTTTGACGATCTTATTGGCCAGGACGCCATGGTGCGGACCATCT
>JBARNC010000053.1:0-2764 GCA_049802775.1 Pseudolabrys sp.
CCCCACGGCTACACCCACACCCGATTTCATTAGATCGACCCGGCTCCCCAGCACCACTTTGCCCTGTTGGCTAAACACATCAATCACTGGACCGCCAACGATCACCAGATCGTAGACTTCCCCTGCCGCCATTCGCTTCTTGATATTTGCGGTCCCGGTCCAAGTTATTGCGACCTTACGGCCGGAGCTTTTTTCGAACTGTGGCAGCAATTCGATAATGACTTCCTTGGTTGCGCCGGAGGCCAGCACCGTGATTTCCGCGGCACCGGCGATGTTGAATTGAAACAGGCTTGCCGCTGCAACAAGAATGAATCCGAGTTTCATGTTCGCTCCCACACCCCCGCGCTGTGGCAATTGCTTGCGTATCCTCAAATCCGCCATGCCGAACAATGTTTTCTCTGTCAGCCGCAGTCAACGGGGGGCGGAACGACCTTTGAGTCGAGCCGGCAACAAATGTCCGCTTTGGGTCATAAGCGGACATTCTGCGCTGCAGGAGCGATGTCCGCTTTACCCCGAAAACGGACATTCTTCACGGCGAGTGGCATGATGAGACGCTGCGCAAGACCCTAGTCCGGTAATCCCGCTTTTCTCAGGCCCTCGGCGTACCGAGCAAGATCCTCCTGCCGGCGAAGCGGAATTTGATTCTTCAGATTCGAAATATGGGGCGTAGGATTAATTTGGCGTGATCGTACTATTGCGTTGCGCGCGTCCTCGAGCCGCCCGGCGAGTGCATTGCTTGCCGCAGCGATGAGCAGTGCGGGGTGATATACTGGCTTCTCCCGCAGTCGAGGAGGCGATGCGGCCAACGCCTTTTCCGCCCATGATGACGCATCGTCATAGCGGCCGGCGAAAAAATGAGCGAATGCGATCGCCATTTGCGCCACGAAGGTGAGCGGATCAAGGGGGCTCAAGCGCATAGCATGCGCCAAGTGCTCGATCGCAACTTCCGGCTCGCCGAGATAGATTCTCACCCACCCGCTAAAATGCCACGCCTCGGCTAGGTTCGGATTGAGTTGGAGGGCCCGATCGATGAGGGCGGCGCCGACTTCGACGTCATGAACAACATATGCAAGTGCAAACCCTCCCCAAGCGAGCGCGACCGCGTCATCCCAGCCTAACTCCGCCGCACGGCGAGCCAGCCGTGCGGTTTCGGCGGTCTCTTGCACGCGGTCTATCATCCAACGACTCCCCTTGCGCCGGACATAACACCACGAGGCCATGCCGTAGGCTGAGGCGAAATCAGAGTCGAGTTCAATGGCTTTATTAAATAGCCGCAGCGCTTCGTCGTTGCTCTCTTTCGTCCACGAATGAAGACTTGCTATCCCTCGCAGGAAATAGTCGTAGGCATCGAGGCTCTCAGTCGGCTTGTGCTTCGCACGCTCCACCTCGGCTTGTTCCATCCTCGGCGCGATCGCTGCCACAACGCTTGCCGTCACTTGGTCCTGCAGCTCAAAGATATCCTCCAGCGACCCGTCGAAGCGGTCTGCCCAGAGATGCGCTCCGGTTGACCCATCGATGAGCTGTGCCGTGATTCGCACCCGGTCCGCGGCCTTGCGCACGCCGCCTTCGAGCACGTAGCGCACCCCCAGTTCGCGTCCGACTTGCTTCACGTCTACCGCCCGGCCCTTGTATGTGAAACTCGAATTGCGTGCGATTACGAATAACCAGCGTGTGCGCGATAAGGCTGTTGTGATTTCTTCCACCATGCCATCGGCGAAGTAGTCCTGCTCAGGGTCGCCGCTCATGTTATTGAAGGGCAGGATGGCGATCGACGGTTTATGGGCGGGCTGCGCAGGCGCTGCCTTGGTGGCGCCTTTGAGCCGCACTCGGTAGACCCGCACCGGCCGCACAATGTTCTTGAGCTGCTGCTCGCCTATATCCTCGAAGGCGATTTCGAGACTCCCGTGGACATCCTCTTGCACCCGGCCAGAAACGCAGATCCCACCAGGTTCGGCCAGAGTTTCCAATCGTGCCGCCACGTTCACGCCGTCGCCCCATATGTCAGCGCCGTCGATGATGATGTCACCGGCGTTGATGCCCATACGGAACTCGATCCGCTTCTCCTGGGGAAGGCCGGCGTTACGCTCGCCCATCGCGCGTTGGACCTCGACGGCCCAGCGCACCGCCGCTATCACGCTGGCAAATTCTACCAGCAGCCCATCGCCGATGATCCGCACGATCCGGCCGCGGTGTTCCGCTATTTTGGGATCGATGATTTCGTGTTGATACACTTTGAGCGCCGCGTGAGTACCCTCCTCATCAGCGCCCATCAGCCGGCTGTAGCCGGCAACATCGGCCGCGAGGATGGCGGCCAAACGCCGTTCGACGTGCGGCTTGGCCATAGAGTCGTCCCTGATTTTGAACCGAGTTTATGGTCAGGGGGACTGCGTGTCTATCGAGCAACAATGTCCGCTTTGGGTCATAAGCGGACATTTTGCGATGCGGGAGCGATGTCCGCTCTTACCCCAAAAGCGGACATGCGCTGGTAGGAACGCTAGAAATAGACGAAGCTTCGCAGAACCATGGCATCGCGGCACAGCCTTCGCGGTCTCGATTGGTTTGCTTTTTTCGTCGCTGATATTCAGACGGGGTGGGGGCCGTTCGTTGCCACCTATCTGACATCGGTGGCGTGGACGCAGCTCGACATCGGTCTCATTCTGACGATCGGGACGATCACAGGTCTCGCATTGCAAATCCCCGCCGGCGCGCTGGTGGATCGCGTGCCTGCCAAACGCCTGCTCGCCGCTCTTGCAGTGGCGTCGAT
>JBARNC010000054.1:0-32887 GCA_049802775.1 Pseudolabrys sp.
TCTGTGGCCAGGTCGCCTTCTGATCCCTCACGACCCCGTCGGGCCTTCCCTGCGTCCGGCTCGAACATCGCTTCCGCAGCGGCTGCCGCAGCAGCAGCTTCCTCTTCCGCCTCTGTACGCCGCATAGTGACATCCTCTCCGCGTGCTATGCGCTCGGCTTCGTCAGCGCTGCGCGCAACCGTGACTGTAATCGCTACCTCGACTTCCGGATGCAGCGCCAGCGGCACCTTATATTGGCCGATCGTCTTGATCGGAGCATTGAGCACAATATGCGAGCGGTTGACCTCGCCGCCATCGGTCTTGATCAGGCTGGCAATGTCACGGGTCGACACCGAACCGAATAGTTGCCCGGACTCGCTCGCCTGGCGCAGGACTACATAGGTCTTGCCATTGAGTTTGCCGCCGAGCTTGCCGGCCTCGCCCTTCATCTCAAGGTTGCGCGCCTGCAACTCGGACTTCATTTCCTCGAACCGTTTCTTGTTGTCGGTCGTCGCACGCAGAGCCTTCCCGCGGGGCAGCAAAAAGTTGCGGGCGAAGCCGTCCTTCACCCGCACAACGTCTCCCATTTGGCCTAGTTTTCCAATTCGCTCCAGTAGGATCACTTCCATTGTCGTTACTCCTCGATCTGAACATCAGCTGTTGTTGGTTGTCTTGGTCTCATGAAAGGGCAGGCGGCCCGCGTTTGCGCGCAATGCGCCCGCGTAAGCCAAAAGCTGTGTCGATAAGGCCAAGCAGGCAGAGTGCCAGCAGCGGCCAACCGAGCACGAGCACAGCGGCATAGGTGAGGCCGAGCACGAAGCCGCGCATATTCATGCCTTGCGTAATGGCGTGCAGCACCGCAAAGCCGAGCACTCCGTAGGCCAGAAGCAGACTCGCTGACAAGATGCCAGCCACGATGCCAAGCAATCCGTCGACAAAGCTCAGGGCAATCGCAAGTGCCAACCCGCCGATCAACGAAGGCGGAAAGGTCATGGCCGAAAGTTGTGGCCACGGCCGTAACAACCGCCCGGAAAACTTTACGATTCGGGCGGCTAGCCAAAGGTTGAGCAGATTGGTGATGGTAGCGAGTACGGCCGCCGCCGGGGGAATCGCACTGACCAAAAACTCGATCAGGCGATCGGTATTGCTCACGCCTGGCATGCTAAGCGGCGCGCCGGCGGGAATACCGCTTTCTGCGCGCAGGATAGTGCTGAGCGCGCCACGGAGTCCGGCACGAAAAGTTTCCGCGTCGGTGCCGAAATTCGGAATGGCGACGAGTACAACCAGCGCGGCGAGAAGTGCGGCCCACACCACCAGGCGCCCGGGCGCGTACCATTCCAGCGTTGTCGCGCCTTCACCATTGCTCGTTGCCACAGTTGCGGGGCGAGCCAGCATGGCGAGATAGCCAAGCCACCAGGCTGGCACACCAGCGCCAGCGAGGAACGCCAACAGAAAAACAGCGCCAAACACGATCCCAAGCACGAATGCACCAGTAAGCGCTGCGATCAGCGCTACCCAGTGATTCCAACCCAGGCCGGCGATCATAATCGGCAACGGTGCAAGATAGAACAACGGGATCGACAGCAACGTCCCCGAAGTCACCGAGGCGAACAACAAGGCCGCCGCGGCTCCGGAACCGATCCCTATTACTGCGAAATGCATCATCACAAGCTGTCCCGCTCCTTAGAGCGGTTAGAGACGGAACACTAAAGCCGCCCCAACCATCGGCTTCAGGGTGTCCCCGGAAGCCTCGTTTTTTACTGTATCACATAAGGCAGCAAGCCGAGAAAGCGTGCACGTTTGATCGCCTGTGCCAGCTCGCGCTGCTTTTTCGCTGACACTGCGGTAATGCGGCTCGGCACGATCTTGCCGCGCTCCGATACGTAACGTTGCAAAAGTTTGACGTCCTTGTAGTCGATTTTGGGTGCGTTGGCGCCGGAGAACGGGCAGGTCTTGCGGCGACGGAAGAATGGGCGGCGTGCGCCGCCTTGCGGTGAGAATGCCATGGCCTATTCCTCCACCACGCCGGCTTCGACGACGTCAATGTCGTCCCCACCCTCGTCGCGCCGCGGGCGGCGTCCGCCGCGGTCACCACGTTCGTCGCGATCACGGTCCGACTTGCGCATCATCGCTGACGGGCCTTCTTCGTGCGCTTCGACGCGGATGGTGAGATAGCGCAGCACATCTTCGTTGAGCCGCTCCTGGCGCTCGATTTCGTTAAGCGCAGCCGGCTGCGCGTCGACATTGAGCAGCGTCATGTGCGCCTTGCGGTTCTTGCGGATGCGGTAGGTGAGGGACTTCAAGCCCCAGTATTCGTTCTTGGTGATCTTGCCGCCCATTTGCTCAATGACGCCGGACAGTTGCGCGGTCAATTCATCCACCTGCTGCGCACTCAAGTCCTGGCGCGCGAGATAGACGTGTTCGTACAATGGCATGAGATGCCTTTCCCTTGTTCAAGTCCCGGTCCTCGATCCCGGCGCCAAGCCCCTCGAGCCCTTCGGGGAAAGACTCGAATGCTCTGAAGGCGGAAGCACGGGACGCCGGACCCACCGGGTCCTACCGACTTAACAATTAGGGTCAGCCGGCCGTCCGTTCAGCTTCCAACCAGGATCAACGGAGTGCGCGGTTTATAGGGGGTTTTCCGAAAAAGGCAAGGCAAATCAACGCGGGAACGAATTGCTCGTACCACTCGAGTATTAGGCGGCGCGCGGTCCCAAGTCGCAACTTTGATGGCGATCGGTGAGTTCGACGGCGCGATTGGCGCCCTCGTGGAACTGGCGGCGGTACCGGCATTCTGATCGCTGGCCCGGCGCATCTGTTTAAGCGCCTCGAGCAGCCGGTCCAGGTTTTGCGCCAAGAATTGCTGGCGAAAAGCCGGATCGGTGCGCGCTCGCGCGTCTCCTCCTCCGTGATCAAGTCGCCTTGGCCTTTGAAAAACGTGAATCCTAGCGGAACGAGTGTTGTCGCAACGTTACGACTAGCGGCGAAACTTGACAGAACCGGTAACGAGGTGTCTTTCGGCCCGATTTCGGCGCGTGGGCAACAATTAACGGACACGACATGGCGGTCGCTTTCGTATTTCCAGGGCAAGGTAGTCAGACCGTCGGGATGGGGAAGGCGCTGGCTACCAATTTTGCAGCCGCGCGTCAGCTGTTCGAAGAAGTGGATGCCGCTCTCGATAGCAAGCTCAGCACCATCATCTTCGAAGGACCGGCTGACATTCTGACGCTCACCGAAAACGCGCAACCCGCGTTGATGGCGGTTTCACTTGCTACCCTACGTGTGCTGGAGGCCGAAGCAGGACTCAATTTGGCGCGCGATGCGCAATTCGTTGCCGGCCACTCGCTCGGCGAATATTCAGCACTCGCCGCGGCCGGCGCCTTTACCGTCGCAGACGCAGCGCGGCTATTACGCACGCGGGGACGGGCGATGCAGAAGGCGGTACCGGTTGGCGCGGGCGCCATGGCGGCGCTGATCGGTCTCGAATTCGATACGGCATCAGCGGTTGCCGCAGAAGCTATGCAAGGCGAAGTGTGCCAGGCTGCTAACGATAATGGCGCCGGTCAGGTGGTCGTATCTGGCTGCAAAGCGGCGGTCGAGCGCGCGGTGGAAATCGCCAAAACCAAAGGCGCCAAACGGGCGATGCTATTGCCGGTATCCGCCCCCTTCCATTGTGTGCTCATGCAGCCAGCAGCCGAAGTCATGGCCGATGCGCTGGCGAAAATATCCGTCAAGTCGCCGACCGTGCCAGTCGTTGCCAATGTGCTGGCTAAGGCTATACGCGATCCTGCCGAGATTGTGGGTGCGCTGATCGCCCAGGTCACCGGTACCGTTCGCTGGCGTGAGTCGGTCCTGTTTATGGCAGGCGCTGGCGTCACAAATTTCTATGAGGTTGGTGCCGGCAAGGTGCTAAGCGGTTTAATCAAGCGGCTCGTCGAAGGCGCCACCGCCAGTGCTATCGGCAGCCCCGAGGACGTCGCCGCCTTAAAGCCGGGGAGGAACCCATGATGTTCGACTTGACCGGCAAGACTGCGCTAGTGACAGGCGCGAGTGGAGCGATTGGCGGCGCAATTGCGCGTGCGCTGCATGCGCAAGGTGCAATCGTTGCGATCTCCGGCACGCGCAAAGACGCGCTCGACGCCATCGCCGCCGCACTGCGCGATCGTGTACATGTGCTGCCCTGCGATCTCGCGGACAAGAATGCGGCCGAGGCACTGGTGCCCAGTGCAGAGGAAAAAATGGAGAAACTCGACATCCTGGTCGCCAATGCTGGCGTCAACCGCGATAATCTTTTCGTACAACTGCGCGATGAGGATTGGGATAGTGTGATCGCTGTGAACCTGACCGCCGCATTCCGGCTCACCCGTGCTGCGGTATTGCGCATGATGCGCCGCCGATGGGGCCGCGTGATCGCTATTTCCTCTGTGGTTGGGTTTACAGGTAACCCAGGACAGGGGAACTACACGGCCTCTAAGGCTGGGATAGTGGGAATGATCAAGTCGGTGGCCGCGGAATACGCCAAGCGTAACATCACCGCCAATTGTATTGCGCCAGGTTTGATCGCTTCAGCTATGACCGAGAAGTTAAACGAGAAGCAGCGTGAGACAATACTCGCGCGCGTTCCGGCTGCTAGGCTTGGGACCCCTGAAGATGTGTCAGCGGCAGCAGTATTTCTAGCCTCGAATGAAGCCGCTTACGTCAATGGGCAGACCATCCACGTCAACGGCGGGATGGCCATGATCTAGCGTATTGCCCCGAAAATTGGGGACCGGTTTTTGCGAAAGCCAGTGTGCAAATAGGAGCTAGAAATGCTGGTTTTTCGAGGCTTGCTCGCTTCGCCGTCGCGCGCTAGTCAACGCATTTGAAGTATGGTAACCGAACTTTGGCCCGGCTGGGGCGGCTAGTCGCGGAAGTCGCAAGCGATATTCCGCAATTGGGGATCGTCTCATTACCGTCAACGACGACGAGGCCTTACCGCGATGGTTGCGATCTGATTTCGGATCGTAGCCCAATCTAAAAAACACGAGGTTGGAACGATGAGTGACATTGGCGAGCGGGTGAAAAAGATCGTCGTGGAGCACCTGGGTGTAGAGCCCGAGAAGGTGACTGATCAAGCGAGTTTCATCGACGATCTTGGCGCCGACAGTCTCGACACCGTTGAGCTCGTGATGGCCTTCGAAGAGGAATTCGGCTGCGAGATTCCAGATGATGCCGCCGAGACTATCTTGACGGTCGGCGACGCCGTTAAATTTCTCGAAAAGAACGCCAAAAGCTGAGCAAGCGCGCCACGTCGCTGCTCAGTCGCTTCGCTCGTCATTGGCTTTTGGGCTGTGCGCAATGCAGCGGCGCGAATGATTTCGCTCGGAGCCGACTATGAGACGTGTCGTTGTCACGGGATTGGGAATGCTTACGCCGCTCGGGTGCGGTGTGGAGCCAACCTGGACGCGGCTGCTCAAGGGCGAGAGCGGCGCCAAGAAGATCGATAGCTTCGACGTTTCTGATATCGCCTGTAAAATTGCTTGCGTAATCCCGCGCGGTGACGGTTCGAATGCCAGCTACAATTCCGATCAATGGATGGAGCCGAAGGAACAGCGCAAAGTCGACGAGTTCATCGTCTTCGCGATGTGCGCTGCTCGTCAGGCGCTTGACGATGCCGGATGGCATCCGAAGAGCTACGATGAGCAGACCACGACTGGCGTGCTGATCGGTTCCGGCATCGGCGGCATCGGCGGCATCGCGGAAACCGCTGTCGCACTGCATGAGAAGGGCCCTCGCCGAGTATCGCCATTCTTCATCCCGGGCCGCATCATCAATCTTGCCTCCGGCTTTGTATCGATCGCGTTTGGGCTGAAGGGGCCGAACCATGCGGTGGTTACCGCCTGTTCGACGGGCGCCCATGCGATCGGCGATGCAGCCCGCCTGGTAGCCCTGGGCGATGCCGAAGTGATGGTGGCAGGCGGAGCGGAGTCGCCGGTCAATCGCATATCGCTTGCGGGATTCTCTGCACTGCGAGCACTCTCAACAAACTTCAACGATGATCCGACTCGCGCTTCTCGTCCCTACGACAAGGATCGGGATGGCTTCGTAATGGGCGAGGGCGCCGGTGTGGTCGTGTTGGAGGCGCTCGATCATGCGAAGGCGCGCGGCGCAAAGATCTATGCGGAGCTAGTCGGCTACGGCTTGTCGGGCGACGCCTATCACATTACGGCCCCGGCGCCGGACGGCGACGGGGCACTGCGTTGCATGAATGCTGCCATTCGCCGCGCGGGCATTTCAGCCGGTGGCATTGACTACATTAACGCGCACGGCACCTCGACGCCGCTCGGTGACGAGATCGAACTCGGGGCCGTGCAGAAGCTGGTTGGCAATGCCGCCGGCCGCATGTCCATGTCATCGACGAAATCCTGCATCGGTCATCTGCTCGGCGCAGCCGGTGCGGTGGAAGCGATCTTCTCCATCCTTGCAATCCGCGATCGGGTTGCGCCTCCCACGATCAATCTCGATAGCCCCTCGGTCGATACGCCGATCGACCTGATCCCCCACCAGGTGCGCAAACGCGATATCGACACCGCGCTGTCGAATTCGTTCGGCTTCGGTGGAACAAACGCCTCACTGATTTTCCGTCGTTACGCTGTCTAGGAGTCTGCGCCGGCGAGCGCCCCAAGTTTTCGCCATAATTTTTTCTAACGTGCGAAAGTGTTTGATGTTTTTTGCGCCCGTGCGGCGAAGCGTGCAACAAGGTAGAGTGCCGGTGGTGACAGCGGAGCGGGTTAGGTGAATTCGAATCTGTCGTCGGGCGGCGACAAGGACGGTCCGCCGGCCGGTAGGCCCTCATTGCCGCGCAGTCCGCGTGCCGCGCTCGAACCGGAGAGGGTACCTTTTCCGAGCCGGCATCTACGGCGCGTGCGCCATCCAATCGTAGTTGTTGGAAATGCGATCTTCACGCTGCTCGTGGTGGTGTCTATTGCAATCGGGGCCGGGCTGTTCATCGGCAAGCGATGGTTCGAAGCGCCCGGTCCGCTCGCCGAGGACAAGGTAGTCAACATTCCCCGCGGTCTTGGTATTCGTGACATCGCCGACCTGTTGCAGCGCGAAGGTGTAATCGACCAGCCATACGTGTTCATGGGCAGCGTGATCGTGCTCAAGGCGCGCGGCGAGCTTAAGTACGGCGAATATCAGTTCAGCAAACAGTCCAGCGTTTCCGATGTTGTCGATACCATCATCGAAGGCAAGGTGGTGCAGCACGTCTTTACCGTCCCGGAGGGACTGACGTCCGAGCAAATCGTCGCCCGTCTCCTGGAAAACAGTGCGCTTACCGGCCAGATCAAGGAAATCCCGCGCGAGGGCACGCTGCTGCCGGAAACATACAGATTTACTCGCGGGATGACGCGCGAGCAGATCATCCAACGCATGCAGCAAGCGCACCGACGCGTATTGCAGGAAGCGTGGGAACACCGAATACAGGGCCTGCCCGTCAAGACGCCGGAGCAGTTAGTCACTCTTGCCTCAATCGTGGAAAAAGAAACCGGCAAACCGGACGAGCGCACGCGGGTCGCTGCCGTTTTCGTCAATCGGCTCAAGGGCAAAATGCGCCTTCAGTCGGACCCCACGATTATCTATGGCCTGACGGGCGGCAAAGGCTCGCTCGGCCGTCCAATCCTGAAGAGCGAGATTGAACAGCCGACGCCCTACAATACCTACGTGGTTGACGGTCTACCGCCTGGGCCTATCGCTAACCCCGGTCGCGCCTCGCTCGAAGCGGCCGCAAATCCCGCACGAACAAAGGAACTCTATTTCGTTGCGGACGGTACCGGCGGCCACGTGTTCTCGGATAACTACGCCGAGCACCAGAAGAACGTCACGCGTCTACGCGGAATCGAGCATGGCAATGGCAATGCAACGCCGTCTGCGCCATCTGGCTCACCGAACGGCGCCAAGCCCTAGGCTTGTGACGTTAACCTCTCGTGGCTAAGGTCGCCGCGCTTTCGAGCAGACAGCACATGAGACGAACGCCCATGGCTCTGTCGAGTATGACCGGCTTTGCTCGCGGCCACGGCGTCGCGGGCTCCTATGTCTGGAGCTGGGAAGTCAAATCGGTCAACGCGAAGGGCCTCGATCTGCGCTTTCGTCTCGGTCAGGGTTGGGACGCAATCGAGATGCCGGCGCGTACGCTCGGCTCTGAAAAGCTGTCGCGCGGCACCGTCTACGCCAATCTCACGGTCGAGCGCAAAGGCGTGGCGCCCGCGGTAAGGGTTAACGAGCCCGTGCTTGCTGCCGTGCTGTCGACGCTGAGGTCGCTCAGCGGTAAGGTCGAGGCCGCGCCGCCCGCGCTCGACGGAATTCTGTCGCTCAAAGGCGTGATCGAGATCACCGAAGAGGACGAGCGCGAGGAGGACCATCGCGCAGCCGAGGCCGCCATTATTGCCAGCTTCGAGAAGGCGCTCGCAGAGCTGGTCGCCATGCGGCGTGCGGAAGGTGCAACTCTCGGCCGTCTGCTCTCGACGCGGCTCGACGAGATCGCAGCGCTTACTGTTCGCGCCGAAAGAGCTCCCGGGCGCAAGCCAGAGGCGATCAAGGCGCGGCTTGCCGAGCAGGTGGCAACACTGCTGTCCGCGTCGGAGCGCTTCGATTCCGACCGGCTGCACCAGGAGGCGGTCTTGCTGGCGGCCAGGGCCGATATCCGTGAAGAGCTCGACAGGCTCGCCTCGCACGTGGCACAGGCGAAGAAGCTTCTCGCCGATGGTGGCGCGATCGGCCGTAAGCTTGATTTTCTGGCGCAAGAGCTGCACCGCGAATCGAATACGCTCACCGCTAAGGCCAACGACGTGGAGCTGACCAATATCGGTCTTGAACTGAAGACGGTGGTTGAGCAGTTTCGCGAGCAGGTGCAAAACCTGGAGTAACGAATTGATGGCAAATAAGCGATCGGAGACAGCGGTGGTTGCCCGGCGCGGGCTGATGCTGGTGCTGTCGTCGCCCTCGGGTGCTGGAAAAACAACGCTGTCGCGCAAATTGCTTGACGAAGACAAAGGTGTGATGCTGTCGGTGTCGGTAACGACGCGCAAGATTCGTCCCGGTGAAAAAGACGGTCGCGACTATCATTTTATCGCTCGCAAGCGGTTCGATGTGCTTATTGAAAAGAGCGAACTGTTGGAATGGGCCGAGGTATTCGACAACTATTACGGCACGCCCGCCAAGCCTGTGATGGACGCGCTTGCTGCCGGCCGTGACGTCCTGTTCGACATCGACTGGCAGGGCACGCAACAATTAAGTGACAAGGCGCGCAATGATCTCGTGACCGTGTTTGTGTTGCCGCCATCGATTCCGGAATTGGAACGACGTCTACACACGCGCGCCCAAGACGATTACGAAACCATCCACCGTCGCATGGCAAAAGCCGCGGACGAGATGAGCCATTGGGCAGAGTACGACTATGTGGTGATCAACCGCGATGTCGCGCAGGCTTTCGACGACGTAAAGGCAATCCTTTCCGCCGAACGGCTTAAGCGCGAACGCCAGCCCGGGCTGTACGACTTCGTGCGTGGCCTTCAGGCGAAACTCTAAGCGGTAAGAACTACGCGCCCGATAATGAGTCCCGCACGTAGGTCGTCGAGCGTCTTTGATGCCTGATTAAGCGGCCGTTCGGTGATTGGCGGCGGGCTGATATTTTTGGTGCGTACCAGATCGATCAACTCACGCGCTTCCTGAAGCGTTCCGGTCGTGGTGCCTTCAATTGTCATGGCCTTGAGCGGAAACATGGCGACCGCGGTTGAATAGGCGCCGCCGATCAGGCCAGTGACTACCACCTTGCCGCCTTTGGCCAGTACGCCGGTAGCAAAATTCAGCGAGGCGTCGGAACCTGCAAAATCGCAGGCGGCGTAAATACCGCCGCTCGCCTTGAGCAGCGCCTTGCGGGCGTTTGGATCGGCGGGATCGAAGGCCTCCGCCGCACCGGCTGCGAGCGCCGCCTCGCGTTTTTTGGGATCGATATCGGCGACAAATGGCGCAGTGCCATACATGGCACGCGTAAGCGCAAGACCCATCAGTCCGACCCCACCGACGCCGATCAACAAAAGGGGTGCGCGCGCCGCACGGCTGGCAAGGCGTTTGAGCGCCGCGTAAGCCGTGAGCCCAGAGCACATCAACGCGCCGGCATAGCCCGGCGACAGTGGCACGTAGTCGATCAGGTAACGCGGATGTGGCACCAACACATGTGTGGCAAAGCCACCGTCGACGGTAATCCCAACATGACGCGGAGCGGTGCAAATATTCTCATCACCAAATCTGCATGCAGCGCATTGCCCGCAACCGATCCAGGGATAGACCGCGACCTTGTCGCCGGATTTTACATCGGTATCTGGTCCCATGCTCTCGATCACTCCGGCGATCTCGTGCCCGAGTGTAAAAGGCAGCGTGCGACCTGCGCGCACATCGAGCTTCTTGCCGTCGCCGAGCAGGAAGTAGCCATCCTGCATGTGCAGATCGGAATGGCAGACGCCGCACCGGTCAATTCGCACCAGCACTTCGGACCCTTGAGGTCGTGGCACCTCCACGACGGTCTCGCACAAGGGCGTACCGTACCCGGTCAAGGATTGGCGGTGCAGTTGCATCATCTGGAACGTATCACACGCGGTTTTTCGCTTGCCCAGAGAAAATATTCGCCAGCGTGACGAAGCCCTCGACCGGAATTTCCTCGGCTCGGGCGGTTGGTTCGATGCCTGAATCGGCGAGTAACGCCGCTGCATCTAGGCCCAAGGTCTTTAGACTTTGCCGCAGCATCTTGCGGCGCTGTCCGAAAGCGGCCTCAGTCACGCGCTGAAGTGCTGCCGAGTCGCAGGCGAGCGGTACCCGCCGCGGCGTCAGCCTCACCACCGACGACGTTACCCTTGGCGGAGGCACGAACGCCGACCGTGCCACATCGAACAGAAGTTTTGCCTCTGTGCGCCAACCGGCAAGCACCGACAAGCGCCCGTAGGACTTGCTCCCCGGCGCGGCGACAATGCGTTCGGCGACTTCACGTTGAAACATCAGCAGCAACGAGTCATACCATGGCGGCCAGGGCCCGATCGTAAGCCAACGGATCAGCAGAGCGGTGGCAATGTTGTACGGCAGGTTCGCTACCACGCGGGCACGTTCTAGCCCGAGTTGCTCGCGCGGATCGACGCTCAGCGCGTCGCCTGCGATAATCGCGAGCCGCCCAGGGTAGCGCGCAGCGATTTCTTCAAGCGCGGCGATTGCACGTTGATCGCGTTCAATGGCGACGATGCGGCGGGCGCCAAGCGCCAGCAGCGCGCGTGTAAGTCCGCCCGGGCCGGGGCCGACTTCCACCACTGTAATGTTTTCAAGCGGCTCGGCCGCGCGCGCAATGCGCGCCGTCAGATTGAGATCGAATAGGAAATTCTGGCCAAGGGATTTCTTCGGCGTAAGACCGTGCCGGCGTATGACCTCGCGCAGCGGCGGCAGGTCATCAATCTGCGCCATTATTTTGCAGGTACAAGCGTGGGTGCGGTCGCCGAGAGGCGTGCAGCGAGCGTGAGCGCCGCTACCAGGCTCGATGGATCGGCGGTGCCCTTTCCCGCGATATCAAACGCGGTGCCGTGGTCAGGCGAGGTGCGCACGAACGGGAGGCCGAGCGTCACGTTCACTGCATGGTCGAAGGCGAGCGTCTTGATCGGGATCAGCGCCTGGTCGTGATACATACAGAGTGCAACGTGGTAGGTGGCGCGCGCCCGCTCATGGAACAGAGTGTCGGCCGGTAACGGCCCCACTGCGTCTATGCCCTCTGCCTGTAGCCGGTTGACTGCCGGTCCCACTATTGCCCCATCCTCTTCGCCAAGAGCTCCTTCTTCACCTGCATGCGGGTTGAGGCCGGCGACCGCGATACGCGGACGCGTAATGCCGAAGCGTGTGGTGAGGTCGTGCGCGACGATGCGTCCGGTCTCCACCACCAGCTCGGACGTGAGTTGTGTAACTACATCCTTGAATGGCAAATGGATGGTGACTGGCACCACAGCAAGTTCGGGCGACCACAGCATCATCACCGGTCTCATGGCCTTGCCCGTCGCTTCTTGCACAAGCTTGGCGAGGAATTCTGTATGGCCTGGCTCGGCAAAGCCAGAACGATAGAGCACGTTCTTGGCTACGGGATTGGTAACGATGGCGGCGGCACGGCCCGCCATCACATCTGTGACCGCGCGGCGTATTGAGGCAATCGCGGCTGGAGCGCTCGAAGCATCGGGTTTGCCAGGCTCGGCCGTTGTGGGCGTATCTAGAGGCGTAATCGGCAGGGCACGCCCAAAGGTTTCGTATGCTTGTGCCGGCGTTGCCACGCTCAAAGCAACATCCACGCCAAGCAGATGAGCACGCCGTTTGATGAATTCCGGATCAGCGATGAGATAGAAAGTCGGTAGCCGGAGCTCAATGCGACGCCGCCACAGTTGAATCGTCAAATCGGGGCCGATGCCAGCTGGCTCGCCCAGCGTCAAAGCCAAAGGGAGGACGGCCGGCTCGCTCATTTGTTCTTGTATTCGATCATCGCCGATCTGCGGATCTCGTCCAGATATTTTTTGGATTCGGCCTCAAAGCGCTTGGCGAAAATTTGCTCGCGCGTTTCGCGCTTGAGGGGGGATTCCGTCGTGGTCTCTTTCTTGGCGCAAACAGCGAACATCTGGAGCCCTTGCGCCGTCATTTCAGGCGGAGTCAAGCGGCCGATCTGAATATTGCCGAGCAAATCCCGCAGCTGTGGTGTTAGGTCGGCTGAGTTTCTGGTGATTGGATCGCGCACCGCCACATCACGCAATCCGCGCGCCATGGCCAGGCCCTCGTTGCAGGAGACGAACCGACCACGCAGGTTTTCCGCTTCGCTGCGCTTGGCCGACAGCGTAGACTCGCTCGAACCACGCGTGACAACAACCACCACCGGGTAAAGCGTATACACATAACCAACCGCCGCAGCCTCGTTTTCGTTGCGTTCCTTAAGCGCATTGGCGATATCGCTCTCGCCGACCTGAAGTGAAGAGTTATATTTACCGCGGATAAGCTGCTGCCATGTCAGCTCGGCGCGAATGCGTGCCTTGATGGTATTCGGAGAAATGCCGGCGCGTTCTAGGACTTGGGCAAATTGAGCCGACGTGATGTGTTGCCGTGTAGCCATGCTTTCGAAGGCATTATTGATCTCGGCGGCGTCAACCTCAAGCCCGTAGACCTTGGCGCGCGCGATTTTGAGGCGGTCGTCGATCAGGTCGTTGATGATTTTCTCGCGTTCCGGACTTTTTTGGGTAGAGGTGACCTCGAGCTTCATGCGCTGCTGGATATCGTATTCTGTGATTGGTGAGCCGTTTGCAATGACCACCACTTGCGCGCGCGCCGTTGCGGGCACGGCGATAGCTAAGGCGACTAGGGCGCTTGCGAAACACCGGCTGAACGCTCGGCCTCTCACTCCTATACTCTCCATCCCAATTTCCAATGTCTCTAAAATCTCGGCGGCGGTGAGGTCGCGGCCGTACCGACCCCCTGGCTTACCGACGTGCCGCCCAGCGTGCGCAGGGTCAGCTGCAGCGTGATCGTGTGATTGGCCTGAACATTTCCGCTGTAGGTGTAGTTTGTAAAGTAGTTAAGGCCCAGGATGAGGCAATCATCGACGTAGCCAAATCCAACGCGGGTCTGGTCAAATTTTCCGGCAACGATGTCGTAACGTGCCCCCCCGAGCAGAACCCAATTGGCGTCGATCTTGACCTGCCCGGTTCCCAATATGCCTTGTTGGCGGTCGAGGATGCCCAATAACGGCTGGGCGGCATAGTCGCCGTAGAGCAGGCTGCCGTTCCACCGGTCGAAGTTGGCACTGGCTTCCAACTCGAAGCGCTGCACGTCGAAGGTGTCGTTGGCGAAACGGAAGCGCGACGTAAACTTGTAGATGCTGTTTGGCTGGTACGACAGCCGCGCCACATAGTCGGACATGGTGGTGTCTAGGCCACTGTCAAGACCGGTATTGGTGGTGCCGCCGAGTGCGAACGAGTTTTGTCCGAACATGCTGTAGGATTGCCCAAACAGCGCGCTGACGAATCCGCCCTGGTTGAACTGCGTCGTGTATTGCATGCCGTAGTTGGCGCGGCCGCCACCTTCGACGCGATCCCAGCCGGAGTATTTGTCGACGCGGAACAAATTGCTGTCGTCAAACATCAAGGTTTGCGCATCCTCGGTTGGCCAGCGTCCGATCTGCTGCTCGTTTGGCCGCACGATCACCTGTGCGATCGGTTCTATCGTCTGCGTGCCCCATGACTGTACGTTGATGAACGGATAGCGGTACTCAAGGCCTACGGTCGGCATGGCGCGCACCAAGTCAGTGTCGCCGGTGTTGATGAAATTAGATACGCCAGGATCGTTATTGATCTGCATGGAGCTGGCATCGACGCGCACCGAAGCAAAGGGAGTGAATACCTGACCGAACGGATCGGTGATACTACGCCGCCATTGTGTCTCCGCCGAGAAACGGCTGTAGGTGCCAGGAACGCCGCGCAGCAGGCAGTTGGCGGTTGTCTTGATCGCAGGATTGGCGGTTTGCGTGCAGCTGCCGTTATCGAGCGCGCTCTGGGTGATCGGATCGAAGTCGGCTTGATTGCGCGTCAGGCTGGTGAAGTTAAGTTGATAGCCAAGTTCGCCGCCGAGAATCGGACGATCGAAGACGTAGTTATAATCAATCACCGGATGGATGGCCGGAATCTGGCTTTGCGTGTCCGAGGTCGAAAGGCCGAGGTAGTAGATGGCGCGCGCGTCAAAATAGCTGCGATTGCCCTTGCCCGCAAGGTAGAGCTGTGAAACCGCCGCGTCGTTGAGCCCGATCGGATTCTGGATCGGATCCATACTGTGGTATTTCGAAAGACGCGGGTTGTAATCCTGCAGGAACGTCTTGTCCGACAGCAGAGTCCCGTCCCAACCCCACACCCACTGCTTGTTGAGCGCGAACAAGCCCGAACTTTCCAAGCTACCTCGCCAATCGCGGTAGCCAGGTGTCGTGGTGCCGTTGCTGCCGATAAAGTAATTTTTGTCGAGCTGGTAAATGCCGGCGGCGCGGATCGAATAGGCGCCATTCATCAGCCGCTGGCGGAATTCGCCCTCTAGCAGTGGCCCCTGCTTGGTGGTGATCAACGGCGCAAAGGTCGCGTCGTAGTCGGGCGCGAGTGCCCAGTAGTAGGGCACATAGACCCCAGCGCCGTAGACCGAACTCGATGAGATCGACGGGACCAGATAGCCGGTCTTGCGCTTGACGGTCGGGTCGGGCGCCGAGAAGTAGGGCAACCACGCGAGTGGCTTACCGAAGAACTCGAGGCGGGCGTCCTCGAAATAAATCATCTTCTCGCCCTGATCGTGAATGATGCGCGCGGCCTTCACCTGCCAGAGCGGTGGCTTCTTTGGGTCGTCCTTGCACGGAGCGCACGCGGTGTAGACGCCATTGTGGAAGACGGTGAAATTGCCGCTCGACCGTTCGGCGCGTGTGGCGGCCATGCGGGTCTGGTCCGGCGCATCGAGTCGCAGTGAATCGACGAAGCCGTCGCGATAGTCGTCCGACAGGTCCATGATCTCGCCGTAGGTGACCTTGCCGTCCAGTTCAGTCAGTCGGACATTGCCTTCGGCGTGCAGACGCTTGGTTTTCTGATCGTAGATGACCCGGTCGGCCTCTAGCGTGGAGTCGCCATAGTAGATTTGGACGTTGCCTACTGCGGCGACACGGTTGTTGGCATAGTCGTAGTCGATCTCGTTCGCCTGAACGAGCATCTGTTTTTGCCCGGATTTTTCACGCTCGAGGGCAATCTTGGATTTTCCCGGGGGTGGTGGGCGTTGCGGGAATTGCAATACCTGCGCAGGGGCGGGCACGGACGCGATTAATCCGCCGCAAGCCAATAGGCTGAGGACGGCGGCAATTGTTGCGAGGCCACGGCAATACGGCCGCGGCGCTGATGGACGAGTGCTAATTAGCCCCGCCATCACCCGTCCTCCTGGTACAATAACGCACTAAAGCCCGTCACGCCGCCGACAAGCACGGGCAACCAAGCCGCTGCCACCGGGTGCATCAGCTCGGCCTTACTGAAATCCTCAGTCACTTTCGATAAAACGTAAAGCAGAAACCCAGCCGCCACGCCACTTAAAACCATCTTTTGCACACCGCCAAAGCGGAAGAAACGTAGACTAACGGCAGCGGCAAGGAGAACCATAGCAGCCAGCAAAAACGGGCGCGCCAGAAGCTTCTGAAACTGCAATCTATAGCCTGCCGCAACCAGACCGGCGTGCTCGGCGATCTGGATATACTGGGGAAGTTCCCAGAACGGGACGGTTTCTGGTGTGGCAAAACTTTCGCGTACTTGCTCCGGAGTGAGGCTGGTCTTAAGGCGGTATTCCGCATGGTCGACCGGCAACATGCCCAAGGCGTAGATACGGGCGTCGCGCAGTCGCCAGGCGCCGGGTTCCAATACTGCGGCGCGGGCCTCGATGCGCTGTTTGAAATGGCCCTCGACATCGAAGTTGAAGATCGAAACGCCGTTGAGGTTTATCCCCTGGTCGCGGCTGCCGGCGGCGTTGATGATCGTCTGACCGTCGTCGGTGCGCTGGCTTACCCAAAAGCTGCCACCTCTTCTGCTGGGCGCGTTTGTACCAAATAGTTCGGCCTCAAAGCGCTTGGAACGTTCCTGGAGCACGGCGGAAATCGGATTGTATACAGTCGTGGCCACGATACCGAGCGCGAATGCCACCACAAGTGCCGGCGCAACGAATTGCCAAGCCGACAAACCGGCGGACCGGGCGACTACCAGCTCCAGGCGTCGCGACAGGTTGAGGTAGCACGACATTGCGCCGATCAATATGCAGAACGGCAGAATGCGTTCGACCACCTGTGGCACTCGGTAAAGTGAGGTCTTCGCAACCAGCGCCGCCGACACGTTCGGAATATCACCGGCGCGGCGCGTCAGCTCGATATAATCGATCAGCGCGACCAGCACGAATATCCCGCCAAACACCACCAGCACCGCGTTCAGAAAACGCAGTCCGAAATATCGCGCCAGTGTCCCAATGAAGATCGGCATAGCGTCACATCATGGTGCGGCGAAGCGCTGGCTAATGCGCTCAGTGAGCGCGGCGAGCCAGTCGTTGATGAAAGCAGGTGGTTCCAGAATCAGGCCACGGCGAATGACGTAAAAACCGAGGGCGAATACGACTGCCAGAGCCAGATATTGCAGCGACAGCATCCAGGGAACGGAGACACCGAACACAGTGGAAGTAAAACCAATCAGTCGCAGCAGACCGACGCCGCCGATGGCGCCAAGCATCGACAGCGTGCGGCTTTGGCGGGTGGTGCGCGGCGCCCCGAGATAGGCATAAGCAATAACCACAACGGCGAGCGGATAGAATGGCGCTATCAGCCGGTCGTGCAGTTCGGCGCGGAACTGGTCAGGCTGCTCGATATAGAACTGATCCTTCGGATCGGGAAACAGCAGCTGCCAGAGATAGCGTTCGCGGATCGAATATTTTACAGACTGAGCACCGCCTGCGAACTGCGAGAGATCGAACGCATAGCGATCGAATACCACCATGGTCGGGTCGTGCGGGCCGACCTCATGCCTTTGTACGATGCCTTTTTGAAGAACGAGGTAGGTGCCGCTGCTGTTATCCAGCAGTTCGCCGATCTCCGAGATTACGGTGATGCGTTCATTCGGATTGCGCCGGTCATCAACGAAAATTCCGGCAAGCTGCCCATTTGGGCGCCGTTCGCGAATATGGATGGTGACGCCGCTTTCGATACCCGTGAAGCGGCCAGGCTGCACGATAGTGCTCACCACGTTGGCGCGCACTTCGGTCAGCCAGTCGCGCAGCATGCGCAAGCCCTTGGGCGCAAAATAGGCGCTGGTTGCGCTCACGAGCAAAGAAACGACAATTGCCGCCGCCATAAAAGCGCGAAACAAAATCCATGGCGGCATACCGGCCGCGTTCATCACGATGATTTCGGAATCGTTGGACATTTTGTTGAGCACGTGCGCGACCGCGATCAGCAGCGCAATCGGCGCGATGACGAGGACGAGCAGGGGTATGATCAGGCCGGTGATCCCGACGAAGACCAGAATGGTCTGGCCCTGGTTGGTTATGATGTCGATGTCGCGCAGCGCCTGCGTGACCCAGATCACGGCGGTCAGACTGACCAGCACGACCAGAAAAGCACCCAAGGTGGTGCGGAAGATATATCGGCTGATAGACCCCATCCGCGGCACCGTCCCCTGATCCGGCACAAACCGGACCCCGCGTTCGGCTTCCCCGCCGGACGCGAAGCGTGTCAGCCTAAAACTCAACCCCCGTCAGATCTATCTTAATCGCCCTACAAAATGGCCGAGCAAAGGCAAAGCCGTTGAACATGCACAACAAATGTAAACGTGTGGCCAGGTGACAACACCGGTTCCCAAGCTTTCCAGGAGCCACATTCTGGCATCAAAATACCGTCGAAATAGCGGCGGTTTAAATGGCCGAAGCGCCAATACCCATGGGAAAAGGCCGAATTCCGGCCGTTGGGGCTTTGCAGGGAGCTTGAGGGCGCGCCATATGGGGCGCAGCCACCTCCCGCCCGCCGGCCTACCAGGATAAAGGACCATTTATCGATGACCGACGCCCTAAAGCTTGGCTTTGGCCCCTTTACTCCCCCTGCCAAGGGCGTTCTCGTGGTGTTCAGCGACGTGGACCTGAAGCTTGGTCCGGCCACCCGAAGGGCCCTCGGGTCAGCCGCGGGCTTGGTGGCGCGGGCAGCAAAGGCAGAACGCTTTACCGGCAAGAAGAACGCGGTGTTGGAGTTGCTTGTCCCCGAAGGGCTCAAGGCCGCCCGGCTCGTCGTCATTGGCGTCGGCAAGACTGCCGAGCTCAAGCCGAAGGATTTCCCCAAACTCGGCGGTCTCGCAATGGGCAAACTGCCGAACGCCGCAACCGATGCCACTGTGTTCGCCGAACTGCCGGGCGGCGCCATGAAGTCCGAGCAGGCTGCCGATCTCGCGCAAGGCGCGCGTCTGCGCGCTTACGCGTTCGATCGCTACAAGACCAAACGCAAGGACGACGAGAAGCCGCCGGCGAAGCGCAACGTAACGATCGCAGTCAGCAATGTCGCGGCCGCGCGCAAGGCCTACGATCCACGTTCAGCGATTTCCGACGGTGTGTTATTGGCGCGCGATCTCGTCAATGAGCCGGCCAATGTGCTGTTTCCGAAGGAATTCGCACGTCGCGCGAGTGCATTGAAGAAGCTCCGTGTTGCGGTTGAAGTGCTCGATCTCAAGGCTATGAAGAAGCTCGGCATGAACGCACTGCTCGGCGTCGGCCAGGGCTCAACGCGCGAGAGCCGGGTAGTCGTGATGCGCTGGAATGGCGGCAAGGCCGGCGAGGCACCGGTTGCCTTCATCGGTAAAGGCGTGTGCTTCGACACTGGCGGAATTTCGATCAAGCCCGCCGCGAGCATGGAAGACATGAAGGGCGATATGGCCGGTGCCGCTTGTGTGGTCGGGCTGATGTACGCGCTCGCGGCACGAAAGGCGCATGTGAACGCAGTTGGCATCGTCGGTCTGGTCGAGAACATGCCGGATGGGAACGCGCAACGGCCGGGTGACATCGTCAAATCGATGTCCGGACAGACCATTGAGATCATCAACACGGACGCCGAAGGCCGGCTCGTGCTTGCCGACGTGATCTGGTACGCGGCGCAGCGTTTCAAGCCGAAATTTATGGTGGATCTGGCCACACTCACCGGCGCCATCATCGTCGCGCTTGGGCAGGAATACGCAGGTATGTTTTCGAACAACGACCAACTCGCCGATCGTCTGATCAAGGCTGGCATTGAAACCGGCGAATTGGTCTGGCGCATGCCACTCGCGCCCGAATACGACAAGATGATCGATTCCAAATTTGCCGATATGAAAAACACTGGCGGTAGCCGATGGGGCGGAGCCATTACCGCTGCCCAGTTCATCAAGCGCTTTATTGATGACAAGACGCCGTGGGCGCATCTCGATATTGCTGGTACCGGCTTTGACTCGCGCCCGACCGACATCAACAAGAGCTGGGGTTCGGGGTGGGGTGTGCGGCTTCTGGATCGGCTTGTGGCAGACTATTACGAAAAATAGTCTGAATGGCGAATGCGCGATGACCGAGATTCTCTTCTACCATTTGCAAGGCCAAAAGCTCGAAGGTGTGTTGCCGCCCCTGTTGGAAAAATCGCTCACGCGAGGGTGGAAGGTGGTGGTGCAGGGATCATCTGAAGAGCGTATCGAGGCACTCGATGCGCACTTGTGGACTTACCGCGACGACGGATTTCTGCCGCACGGGACCTGGCGTGAACCGGAGGCAGCTCTGCAGCCGGTTCTGTTCACTCTCACCGAGGACAACCCGAACGGAGCCACCGTGCGCTTCCTGATTGACGGTGCGCCAATGCCGGCCGATCCACTGAGTTATCAGCGCATCGTGCTTTTATTTGATGGCAACGACGAGGAAGCGGTGGCGACCGCGCGCACTCACTGGTCTGCGGTCAAAGAAAAGGGCCTCGAAGCGACATACTGGCAAGCAGACGAGCTGGGGCGTTGGACCAAGAAGGCGTGAACATGAATGGGACTGCGTCACGGTCTACACCGGACGCAGCCTTGACCGTCTAGGTTTAGCGCAAAGTGACTCGGCCAATGCACCACCGGCCAATGGCCGATCTCGGCGGCAACCCTTTGAACGACCAGAGGCTTGCCCGCTGCCACGGTGATGACGCAAAATATGTTTTAGGGACAAGCTGATAAATCGGTTGGGACCAGCCCTCTTGTTGCGCAATTCTGCCCATTTTGCACGTTTCAGCATCGCGCTTGCTTGCGCCGCCGCGCTGGGCGTGGGCGGCTGCACGGGCGCGGCGCGCGTATTTGAAGACCAGAACGACGGCGGTTGGTTTTCCAAGCCTGTTGAACTGTTGGCCAAGCCAGACTGGGCACGGCCCACGGCCAGCAAAGGTATCAGTCTCGGCCCGCAAGGGCCGGTCGGGGCGAAGGATATGGTGAGTGCTGACGGGCGCTGCGCAGCCCAACCGGCCGAGCCATCACCAGCCGCGACTGAACAGGCGGTGCCCGCGGATCGCGCGGTTGGTTCGGTCGCCGGCGATCTTGCTGGCGGGCCAATGCCAGCTGCTACGTCCGCGTCCGCTACGCCTAATTCGGGCCTGCAAAGGTTGGAGCCGGCGTCCGGTCCGCCACCAGTGGCGGGCGGCCTTGCTCTTGATATGACCGAATGTCAGATCGTCCAGCGCGCAGGCACTCCGAGCAACGTCGCCATCAGCGCTGGCGAGAAAGGTGAGCGTAAGGTTGTACTCACTTATCTGGGCGGACCGTGGCCTGGCATCTACAGTTTTACCGGTGGCCGCCTGAACGTCGTTGAGCGTGCGCCCGAACAGCAGAAGCCGGCAAAGGCGGCGCCGAAGAAGACGCCAAAAAAGAGCCCGCCGCCAAAAACAGCCAGCCAAAAACTCCAGCGTGACTACGTGCAGTAAAGGTTTACGCCGGCAGGGTCGAGGCGCGGCGCAGCCTTAACCGCGGGCTGAGCATCAGTTCCGGAATCGCTGAGCACCCGGCGCCGATAATCTTCGAGATCGCCGTCGAACGGCTTCACCGTCCCGTTCTGCACCAGCCACAGCCGGTCGGCGCAAGCTTCCAGCAGATAGCGGTCATGCGAGACCAGGATCACAGCGCCGGAATAGTCGTTGATTGCGTCGATCAGCGCCGCACGGCCATCGACGTCGAGATGGTTGGTCGGCTCGTCAAGAATCACGAGATGCGGCGCACTGAAGGTGGCGAGCCCGAGCAGCAGCCGCGCCTCTTCGCCGCCGGACAGTTTTTCTACTTTCGTATTGCCGGCGAGTCCCGAGAATCCGATAGCTCCAACGCGCGCGCGCACTTTCGCCTCCGGCTCGTCGGGCACCAGCCGGCGCACGTGATCGTAGGGGCTCGCATTCGGCTCAAGCTCATCGAGCTGATGCTGGGCGAAGTAAGCGACCTTGAGATTGGATGCACGGGTGACCATACCGTGCCCCGGCGCAAGCCTTCCAGTCAGCAGCCTGACCAGCGTGGACTTACCATTGCCGTTGGCGCCAAGCAGTGCGATGCGATCGTCGTTATCGATTCGCAGTGACAGGCCGGACAGCACTGGTCGACCAGGCTCGTAGCCGACATCGACGTCGTCGGTGGCGATAATCGGCGGCGACCTCATCCAGCACCAGCGAAGGTGATCGGTTGTAATTTTGCCAGCATCTTCAGACGCGATTGCGCCTGCCGCGCCTTGCTGGCCTTGGCGCGAAAGCGATCGACGAAGGCCTGTAAATGCTTGCGCTGCGCATCCTGCTTCTTGATCATTTTTTGATTGAGCACGAGTCGTTCGCTACGCTGGCGCTCGAGGGCCGAATAGCCGCCGCGATAGAACACGAGTTTGCGCGCTTCCAGCGACAAGATGTGACCGACCGCATTGTCGAGCAAATCGCGGTCATGGCTGATAACGATCAGGGTCGAAGGATAGCGCGCCAAATGATCTTGTAACCAGAGTGTGCCTTCAAGATCGAGATAGCTAGTCGGTTCGTCGAGCAACAGCAGATCGGGTTCCGCGAACAGCGTTGCGGCGAGCGCCACGCGCATGCGCCAGCCGCCCGAGAATTCCGCACAAGGTCGCTGCTGGTCAGCGGCCGAGAAGCCCAGGCCGGCGAGGATCGATGCCGCGCGGGCAGGGGCTGCATGCGCACCGATGTCGGCGAGCCGAGTCTGGATTTCGGCAATGCGGTGCGGATCCTGCGCTGTTTTCGCTTCCGCCAACAATGTGGTCCGCTCAGGATGCGCCTTCAGTACTACCTCGAGCAGGCTTTCCGGTCCGTTTGGCGCTTCCTGCGCCAGCCTTCCGATGCGCCAGCGCGGCGGGATCTCGACGTGGCCTTGTTTGGCCGAGATATCTCCGGCGATGACGCCGAAAAGCGTGGTCTTACCTGTACCATTGCGGCCGACCAGGCCAACCCGCGCGCCGGTTGGAATGCGCGCGGAGGCGCACCTTCCAACAGGATGCGGCCGGCAATGCGCGCAGTAAGATTGTCGATGATGAGCATGCCGCGCCTTTTGGCGGACAGCGCGGTGCGAAGCAACCCCTTGATCGCAAGCTTCAACTGATCTTGTGTAGCCCGCCTTGGCCGGTTTCCCGCTGATAGATGATAAGGTCGAAGCTAGGCGTCTGGTCATTGCCGATAATGGCGCTTAGCAATGCATGAGCTTGGCCGCGGTGGTGAGTCTGGTGGTTGAAAAAATGGTCGAGCGCGGGCGCGAGCACCTGCTCGATATCCTGCGGGTTGACGAAGGTGCGATAGCGGATCGTTTTGGCGAGATCATCCGCGCTCAAAGTCCCAATGTAATGGCTGATGCGTTCGTCGTCAGCGCGCCGCGCCACGCGTAGCTGTGTGAAATCGTCGTAGAGGATTGCATCGAGGCTCGGCGGGGCTTCGCCTTGACCGGTGAAGCGCCGCATCCAAATGCGGTCGCCGACCAGCAGATGATTGAGGGTACCATGCAGCGATTTAAAGAAGGCGCCGCGGTTGGCGCGATAATCGGCATCCGACACCAGCGCGGCCGCGTCATAAAGGCGCTGGTTGCACCAGGCATTGTAGCCGGCGAACATCCGACAGCGGGCCAGCATGCTGCACTCCTACGATATAATCCGGCACCTTAAGGGGCTGATCTTGCCGCCTGAAAGGCCCACCGGTATAAGCCGCGCGGCCAGACTTCTCTAATGAAACTCCGTAAACTCGCCAATTAGTCTCAGCCAAGGAAGACCCGATGGCGGTCGAGCGCACTTTTTCGATACTCAAACCAGATGCGACCGAGCGCAATCTGACGGGCGCCATTAATGCCATTATAGAGAAGGCAGGTCTACGCATCGTCGCGCAAAGGCGCGTGCGCATTTCCCGCGAGCAGGCAGAAAAATTCTACGCCATCCACCGCGAACGGCCGTTCTTCGGCGAGCTCGTCGACTTCATGACGTCCGGGCCTGTGGTAGTGCAGGTCCTGGAAGGCGATAACGCTATCGCGAAATATCGCGAGGTTATGGGCGCGACCGACCCAGCCAAGGCCGCCGCCGGGACGATCCGCAAGATGCACGCCAAATCGATAGGAGAGAACTCCGTCCACGGCTCGGATGCACCAGAGACCGCGGTGCGGGAAATTGCGCAGTTCTTTTCCGAGAACGAAATCGTCGGCTGAGCGCCGCGCTGAAAAAGCGGGAGCACCCGGCGGCATTCCGTTACATGCCGGCCAGACAAGCCGCGAGACTCGAACGCGGAAATGGGAGGGAATGCAACGTGGGTTCGATGTCACAGATAATGGATCCGGCCGGTTGGCGGGCGATTATCAGCACCGGCTGGAGCGACATAGGCCACACCGAGTTCTGGGTCGCACTCGCCAAAATTATGTGGATCAACATCCTGCTGTCCGGCGACAACGCAGTCGTGATCGCGATGGCCTGTCGCGGACTGCCGCACGGGCAGCGGATCTGGGGCATGATCCTCGGCGCCGGCGTTGCTGTTGGCCTTCGTATCATCTTCACCGGTGTGGTCGCATCGTTGATGACGCTGCCTTACCTGAAGATCGTCGGCGGGCTGGCGTTGTTTTATATTGCAGCCAAATTGCTGGTGCCGGACGATCCGGACGAGGGCGAAGCCGAGGCGGCCGAGCATCTCTGGCGCGCCGTGCGCATCGTGGCCATTGCCGACATCATTATGAGCCTGGACAACGTGATCGCGATCGCGGCGGCCGCGGGCGGCAACATGGCACTGCTGGTGATCGGGCTTGCCATCAGTATTCCGTTGATCGTCGCAGGCGCCGCTTTGATCATGTCGTTACTTGATCGCTTTCCGATCCTGGTTTGGGCTGGTGCCGCGCTCCTCGGCTGGATTGTTGGCGAGGTGATCGCTACCGATCCGGTGGTCGCCGGCTATCTCACCAGTCAATACGGTGCGGTCATCGCGCAGCGGGTCGAGATCGCGTCCGCCGCGGTTGGGGCGGTGCTGGTGCTGGTGGTAGGCGGCCTCTGGCGGCGTTCCAAGATCCCGGTTGAGAGCGAATCCTAGTCCGATCGGATATAACGGGAGCGCGATGAATCAAACTATCCGCCTCGCGCCTGCCAAACGGATCGGGTATTCCGCGTGCCCGCATGATTGCCCGTCGACCTGCGCGCTGGAGGTCGAGCTTCTCGACGAACGCACCATCGGGCGTGTGCACGGCGCGAAGGATAACGATTACACCGCGGGCGTGATCTGCGCCAAGGTTGCACGTTACGCCGAGCGGGAGCATCACGCGCAGCGTCTATTGCATCCATTACATCGCACGGGCCCAAAGGGCTCTACCGAATTCGAGCGAATATCGTGGGATGATGCGCTCGATCTCGTGGTTGAAAAATTTCTTCAGGCCGAGCAGCGCCACGGCGCCGAAAGCGTATGGCCCTATTACTACGCCGGCACTATGGGCCTGGTAATGCGCGATGGCATTAATCGCCTTCGGCACGTCAAGAAATATTCCGGCTTCCATTCGACCATCTGCGTCAATCCCGCCTATGCAGGCTTTGCCGCCGGGGTTGGACGTATCGCCGGTGTCGACCCGCGCGAAATGGCTAAATCAGACCTAGTGGTGATCTGGGGCACCAATGCGGTGAACACGCAGGTCAATGTCATGACCCATGCCGTTCACGCGCGGAAACAGCGCGGCGCCAAGATTGCAGCGGTCGACATCTATATGAATGAGACGATGGAGCACGCGGATTTACCGGTACTGCTGAAGCCTGGGACCGATGGCGCACTGGCCTGTGCAGTGATGCATTGCCTCTTCCGTGACGGCAAGGCCGATTGGGACTACTTGAATCACTACTCGGATGCGCCGCGTGAACTCGAGATGCATCTGCGCTCGCGCGATCCTGGATGGGCCTCGGCGATCACGGGAACGCCGGTTGAGACCATCGAGGAATTTGCGCGTCTGATCGGCGAGCACAGGCGCGCCTTCTTCCGGCTCGGCTATGGCTTCTCGCGTTCGCGCAACGGTGCAGCCAACATGCATGCGGCAAGTTGTATCCCGGCTGTCACGGGGGCTTGGCAATATGAAGGCGGCGGCGCCTTCCACATCAGCGCCGATATATTCCAGCTCAACAAGACATTGATCGAAGGACTCGATGTCTGGGACCGGTCGGTGCGCATGCTCGACCAGTCGCGCATCGGCGCAATTTTGACGGGCGAGCGCGAAGTATTGCAAGGCGGCGGCCCTGTTCACGCGCTCATCATTCAGAACACCAATCCGCTGTCCGTTGCGCCGGACCAGAACAAAGTCAAGCGGGGCTTTGCGCGCGAGGATCTGTTTGTCTGTGTGCATGAGCAATTCATGACTGAGACGGCACAGATGGCGGATGTGGTCCTGCCGGCGACCACCTTTCTTGAGCACGATGATATTTATCGTGGCGGGGGTCATCAGTATCTCATTCTCGGGCCCAAGCTGGTTGAGCCGCCGGGTGAATGCCGGAACAATCATGAGGTGATTTGCGCGCTCGCCAAGCGCCTCGGCGCCGAGCACCGCGGTTTCGGAATGAGTTCGCGCGAGCTGATTGACCAGATGCTGCGGATCTCAAAACGGGGTACGCTCGCCGAGCTGGAGGCCAACCGCTGGCTCGATTGTCAGCCTTCATTCCGGCAATCGCATTATTTGGATGGGTTTCCCTGGCCAGACGGGAAGTTTCGGTTCAAGCCAGATTGGCCGAATGTGCCGTTCCGCAGTCCGTACAAGAGCGGACCCGTCGACGAATTGCCGCGGCTGCCGGACCACTGGACGTCGATCGAGCAGTCGGACGCCGAGCATCCATTCCGGCTCGCTACCTCACCGGCGCGCGGATTTCTCAATTCAACGTTCAACGAGACTCCGACGTCACTCACGCAAGAGCACCGGCCGAGCGTCATGATCCATCCCGACGACGCACACTCTTACGGGATCGGAAATGGCGACTATGTGGTGCTTGGGAACAAGCGCGGCGAGGTGCGCCTGCACGCAAAACTTTTTGTGGGCGTACGGCGCGGAGTGCTGATCGCGGAATCGATCTGGCCCAATTCAGCCTATGTTGATGGCTGCGGCATCAATACGGTCACTGGCGCCGACCCGATCGCGCCTTACGGGGGCGCGGCATTCCATGACTGCAAGGTGTGGATCAAGCGGCTCGCGTCGTGATTGTGTTTCGAAGCTAGTTCTTCAATTTCTCGTCGACGCTGAAGCGGCCGCCGCCAGTTACGAACAACACAATAAGGCCGCCGGCAATCGCAAGGTTCTTGGTCAGGAATATATACTGCACGAGTTGCGCGGCCTGCGGGTAACCCCACCAACGATGTGCGGCCACCGTCGCAATTATTACGAATGCGAGCCCAAGTAATGCGCCGTAACGCATGCCAAGGCCGAGAACCAGCGAGATAACGATGATCCACTCAATCGTGATGGCGAGCGGGCTCATGATGCCCGGATTCACAAAATTGATCGATGTCAGATACCCGACGTTCGGAGATCCACCCCACACTGTCATTAGAAACACGCTTGCAACAAGCACGCGACCCACAAGCAGTAACGCGTCAGTCATGCCGGTCGCTATGCTATCGGCATGAGAAAGCAGCGGATGTGACGATCCCTTTAGCATAGTGTCCCCCAGTTCAAAATTTTATGCGCGATTGTTGCTTAGCACGCGACCGCCGGTCAACTCCTTGCCAAGCCCTTGTCCAGTGAATAGCGCCCGGGTCCAAGAACAATGAGAAAGAGCAGAGCGCCGATGATGGCGAGATTCTTGTAGAACTGCACCTGATTAGCCGCGCGCGATGGTCCATCGAAAGTCCAGTACGGATGCGCGAAGATCAGTGTGAGAACGACAAACACGATCAGGATTATAGCGGCCCATCGGGTTTGATAGCCGACGAGCATGAGTAGTCCGCCAAACAGGTCAATGGCTGCGACCAGATAGGCGACTACGACCGGTGCGATCACTCCGCCGGTCAGGCTCGCAAATCTCACGATCGCCGGATTGGCGGTGTACGCATCGATATTTGTGAACTGTAGAAATCCGAAAACAATAAAGACTACCGATGTTAAAGCGCGCGCGACGAGATGAACACTATCCGACATAGTTCGGCATCCCTTGTGAGTGCGAAGAGTGATATTCGTTTTGGGCCCGGAAGACGGTGTAGCCGGGGAGGCCGCTCAAAATTTAGAGCTCCTTACCGATGATGCGATCGAGCGAGTAAGGCCCACCTCCATGCAAAGCAATTCCAAAGAAAACAATGCGCCAAATGAGGGACCGTTCATGGCGTTTCTCCATACTTTATGTGGCCACTCAATTTGGTGGCTTGCCAATATGTACAACACCGGCGCTCTCGGGCGCATTGACGATGAAGTGTGAGGAAATTCAGGACGATGGGACCAGCGAGTTGGAATCTGGTACCGGCAAGCCGTCGATCAGGCAGCAGCCCTTTTCTATGCGAAGCCGGCCTTCTGCTACGAGTTTGAGTGCCAGCGGATAGATACGGTGCTCGACCTTGAGTACGCGCACGGCAAGCGTCTCTTCGGTGTCGCCGGGCTGCACGGAGACGGCGCCTTGCGCAATGATAGGCCCTGAATCCATTTCCGGCACGACGAAATGTACGGTGGCGCCGTGAACCTTCGCTCCCGTTTCAAGCGCGCGTTTGTGGGTGTCGAGGCCCTTGAAGGCCGGCAGCAGGGCGGGATGGATATTGAGGATGCGGCCCTGCCATTTCCCGACGAAGCTGGCGGTGAGCAGTCGCATGAACCCGGCAAGACAAACTAAATCAATATGATGCTTTTCGAGCACTGCCTGCAACGCGCGCTCGAATCCTGTCCGATCCTTGCCGAATGCTGTATGATCGACGACCTCGGTAGCGATTCCGGCGGCGCGGGCAACTAGTAATCCGCCGGCGTCTGGCCGATTGGAAAGAACCAGCACGACTTCAGCGGGGTAGCTCTTATCCTTTGCGGCCTCGATCAGCGCCACCATGTTGGAGCCGCGACCGGAGATGAGCACGGCAACACGTTTGCGACTCATGCTTCACCCGAGATTGAGTTCGCCGTTATAAGTGACGCGCGCATCGTTTGACGCTTTGATCACGCTGCCTAGTGTCACGGCTGTCTCACCCGCGCGGGTAAAAGCGTTCGCGACTGCGTCGGCGTCTTTGGATGATACGACAACGATCATTCCAATACCGCAGTTGAAGGTTCGTAGCATTTCATTCTGCACAATGCCGCCTTCGCTCGCGAGCCATTGAAACACTGGCGGCACTGGCACACGTGCGAGGTCGATGCGCGCGCCGAACCCTTTGGGTAAGACGCGCGGGATGTTGTCGGGAAATCCGCCACCGGTGATATGTGCAAGACCTTTCACCGCCTTGGTTTCCCGGATCGCGGCAAGGCACGCCTTCACATAGATGCGGGTGGGCGCAAGGATTACTTCGCCGAGGCTTTGGTCGGCTACGAACGGCGCGGGTGCGGTCCATAACAGCCCCGTTTTTTCGACAACCCTGCGCACGAGCGAATAGCCATTGGAATGCACGCCGGACGATGCAAGCCCGATAATAACGTCACCTTCCGCAATATCGGCGCGCGGCAGGAGTGCATCGCGCTCTACCGCGCCGACCGCGAAGCCGGCGAGGTCGCAGTCGTCGCCTTGGTACACACCCGGCATTTCGGCGGTTTCGCCTCCGATTAACGCGCATCCAGCCTCGCGGCAACCGACACTAATGCCCGCGACCACAGCTGCGCCGATCTCCGGTTCCAGCCTCCCGCAGGCGTAGTAATCGAGGAAAAAAAGCGGTTCAGCGCCTTGCACCACAAGGTCGTTCACGCTCATCGCGACCAAATCAATGCCGATCGTATTGTGACGGCCGATTTCGACCGCGACTTTCAGCTTGGTGCCGACGCCGTCAGTTGCCGCGACGAGAATCGGGTCGTGGTAGCCTATCCGCTTTAGGTCGAACAACCCGCCAAAGCCGCCAATTTCGGCATCTGCACCGGGGCGCGCGGTGACACGTACCAGTGGCTTGATCAACTCCACCATTCTGTTGCCAGCATCGATATCAACACCGGCTTGCGCGTAAGTGAGACCGCGCCGTTTTTCTGCCATCATGGGTCCTCGTCCGCGCCGGGGTCGTACGTTGGAATCGCAAGTCGCGCAATGGTCCGGGCGCGGTTATACTCCAGCGACGGAATTGGCGTGTTTCCGGCGCTTGGGGCTGGACCGCTTCCGCGAGTCGGGATTGTCTTGAGTATTCCAAATCTTATTACGCTGGGCCGCATTCTGCTGGTGCCGGTCGTGGTCTGGGCGATCTCCACGCCCGGTACCATGTGGATCGCCTTCGTGCTGTTTGTGGCGGCCGGCGTGAGCGACGCGGTCGACGGCTTCCTGGCCAAGCGCTTCGCCATGACCACCGAACTTGGTGCCTATCTCGATCCGCTCGCCGATAAGGCGCTGATCGTCTCGATCTACCTGACCCTTGGGATCAACGGGGATATCCCGCGTTGGCTCGTCATCTTGGTGGTGTCGCGCGATATCATGATCGTCGGTGCGTTCATGTTGTCCTGGTTGATCGGTAGCCCGCTTAAGGTCAAGCCGCTGCTTGTGTCCAAGCTCAATACAGTGGCGCAGATCGTATTCGCGTGCCTAGTGCTTGGCACTCTTGGCTTCGACTATGAGCTACCGACGCTTACGCTGGTGCTCATGGGGCTTGTCGCTGCTTTGACATTGTTGTCTGTCGCTGCCTATGTGGCCGAGTGGGTGCGCCACATGAATTCCGCGGCCGCGAAATCGTGAGCCAGCGAACCGCACCACGTTTGCAGCGCGCCTTAGCCGTCGACAGCGACGTATTCCACCGCCAGTTCACGTTCTGGCTGGCGGCGCTATTTTTATTCTCACTGGCATTTTGGCTGCTCAGCGAAATTCTGCTGCCGTTTATTGCGGGCTTTGCGATTGCCTATTTGTTCACGCCTCTCACGGATCGCCTCGAGCGCCTCGGCGTCAATCGGCTGGCAGCCGCATTGCTGATCATAACGGTGGTAGTGCTTACACTAATCTATCTCATTCTGCTGGTGGTGCCCATTCTCGGTGCTCAACTGTCGTCATTCATCGATAGCGTACCCGGCTACGTGACAAGGTTGCAGGCGCTATTAAGCGATCCGAGTCGCCCTTGGGTCCAAAAGCTATTGGGTGCGGGCTTCAATGCCGACAAGTCGATCGGCGATCTCGTGACACAAGGTGTCGGCTGGCTAACCGCGTTTCTGCACTCGCTTTGGTCGGGCGGGCGCGCGTTGGTATCGGTGTTTTCACTGATCGTGGTAACGCCGGTCGTTGCATTCTACCTCATTTACGATTGGCATCGGATGATTCGTACTGTTGATAATTGGGTCCCACTTCAGCAGCGTGGCACCGTGCGGGCACTGGCGCAGGAGATCGACGCGGCGATTTCAGGTTTCGTGCGCGGACAAACTGGGGTGTGTCTGATCCTCGGTTCATTCTACGCACTGGCACTGACGCTGACCGGCCTCAATTTCGGGCTGCTGATCGGCCTTATTTCTGGCCTCATTACCTTCATCCCTTACGTCGGCTCGATGACCGGACTTGTTCTGGCGGTGGCGCAATTCTGGCCAGCCTACGGATCGATTCTGATTGTGCTCGGCATCTTTCTCGTCGGCCAATTCCTCGAAGGCTATGTGCTTTCGCCGAAATTGGTTGGCGAGAGCGTGGGACTGCATCCGGTTTGGCTGATCATCGCACTACTCGCCTTCGGGTATCTGTTTGGCTTTGTCGGGCTTTTGGTTGCTGTGCCGCTCGCTGCCACGATAGGCGTGCTGTTGCGTTTTGCGCTGCGTCGCTACCTTCAAAGTTCGTTTTACACCGGCGCGAGCTCGGATTGACGGCATGAACGGTTCCTTCGCCCCGCGGCAGCTCGCGCTTGCGCTCGATCACTCCGTCAGTTTTGCGCGCGAGGACTTTCTAAGCGGCCCGTCAAACATTGCGGCGCTCGCTTTGGTCGAGCGTTGGCCTGACTGGCCGGACCGGATTGTCGCTCTCATCGGCCCCGAAGGTTCGGGTAAAAGCCATCTTGCCACGATCTGGGCAGAGGCCGCAGGTGCGCGCGTATTGTCGGCGAAGCTATTGTCCATCACCGATGCGCCCGCAGCGCTTGCGACCGGCGCCCTGGTCGTCGAGGATCTGGAAGCCGCCGATCTCGATGAACACGCGCTGTTTCATCTCATGAATCTTGCGCGCGAAGAAGGCGCGTACGTTCTCTTTACAGGACGTTTGGCGATGGCAGGCTTTCCGGTCACAATTCGCGATCTTGCTTCGCGATTGCGAGCAGTACCGGCAGTCATGCTCATGCCACCCGACGATGCACTCTTACGGTCGCTTCTGGTCAAGCTCGCAGCCGATCGCCAGTTGGCGCTTGACGAGCCTTTGGTGAGTTATCTCGTGAACCGGATTGAGCGCTCATTCGCGGCTGCCCACGCTGCTCTCCAGAGACTCGACGACGAAGCAATGCGCCGGCATCGCCCAGTAACGCGGGCGCTCGCCGCCGAACTGTTTCGTACTCCTTAACGCAGATATGCGAGGCTTGACGCAATGGGCCGCTAAGGTGCGAACTGTCATTCAGCGGCCACTATTATCGGCTACGGCTCTTGCGTTTTAGGCTTTTTAAATGGCAGATCGCGCACAAGCTATTGCGTCAATTGACGAAATTGATCCGGCCATCGACCGCGTCGATTCGGGTCTGGCATCTGCGCCCGGATCGACCCCAACTTTACGGACAAGCCCGGAACGGTTCATCAAT
>JBARNC010000055.1:0-3061 GCA_049802775.1 Pseudolabrys sp.
CGCTTTACCCGCGAAAGCGGACATTTGCGGCGCATCATCCCATGTCCGCTAAGTGCCAATAGCGGACATCGCAACCGCTTATCCGCGCCGTGCCCTCCGCTAGACGAGCTTGGCGCGAAGACGCTTGTACTCGTCGTCGGTTATCGAGCCGGATTTCTTTAGCTTTTCGAGTTTTGTGATTTCGTCTGACACGCTGTAGCCGACTACACGGCGCAGTTCCTCGCGTGCCTGTTGACGTCGGTTCACCCCCAACCTCGGCATCATGGCTCAACGCCGTCGAGGGTTTCTTCGCCAAGCTGAAGAAGCGACGATTAAAATGCGGCGTCTTCCTATCGGTCGTCGACTTGCAGGCCGCCATCAATCGCTTCGTAGTCGAACACAATACCAAACCGAAGCCCTTCACTTGGACCGCTGATCCTGACAAAATTATCCGCGCCGTCAGACGTGGGCACCAAGTGTTAGATTCTCACCAGTAGGCTATTCGTTCAACTCGCTTCGGCATCAAGCATCAGCTTAATCATCTCAATCCAAAAGAAATACCCCCACCGCTGATGCAAGAGGCTTGATCCATATCAAAGATGGCTCGATGGTTTTGAGGTCTATTATTTTCGCCTGGATATCTCCTCCCTAATGGGTATCCAGTATGGCTCTCTACTAACTAACCCCGATGGCACTTCGCCCTTGGGGTTATTTTTTACTTTCCACTCTTTGGGTCATAAAGCCGATATGGGCGTGACCTAGTTAACGGTCGGGTGCGGCGGATGCAGGTTTACTTTTGTGTCGTCTTTTTCCTGGATCCTTTGAGCCGCACGGCTTTTCCGCAGCCACTTAAAGGTCTGTTCGTCCTTTTCCATGAGGGCCGTGCGAGGAATTCTATCAGTTTCTGTGGCAGGCATCCGTCGTCCTATCGGAGAGGATCCGCGAGTGGCCGCTCTCGTCCTTTGCGATCATTGCCTTGAACTTGGTGACGTCGTCGCCCCTGAGCCCATGAGAATGCCGGCCAGCAGGACAACCAGGCGAATGCCGCCGATGCGAACGCCGCTTTTTCGCTAAAGCCGAACTGTTGGACTACGAGGTAAACGCCGTAAGCAACAACGCCAGCGAACACGATGCGCGCGGAGCCCCAGAACAAAACTATTGTGCCATTCCAAACCGTAGCGGCGAACGCACTGAGGTATTTCATCAGCATCGGAAGCCCACCGACGTTTGCCATAAAGACACTGCGCCTTTTGTTTATTCGCTTCAATTGGGTGATGTTCGTCGTTGAACGGGACGTTCTGAACCTCTGCACTAGGCATCAAATCCGCCGTTCTCGCGGGGGGTATCGGCACGCTATTACTCGATAGGAAGCCACAGGTTTCACTTCGGGGACAACCACGACTAAACTTGGGCTGAGGTCGGCGAGCTGCCTGTTGATTTGCAGAGGCGGCAACAACGCCCCTGGAGACCGACGAGAAGCGCCTCGGTGATCTCCGGGGCGTTTCTTTGGACTTTGCCGAAAACCCCCGAATCTTATAGGGCTGTTAGCTCGCACAAGGAGCAAACGCCCATGAACATAGCAGTGCCACCCAAGGCTACGGGCCCAACCGTCACCACCAAGCACTTGGCCTATGCGCTGGCGGAGCAGCACCAATTCAGCAAGAAGCAGAGCCTGGAAATGATGGAAGAGCTCGTCGGCATGATCACCAAGCACCTGAAGAAGGGGGAGCGCGTGAAGATCGCCGGGCTTGGAATTCTGCAAGTGCGCAATCGTGCTGCCCGCATGGGCCGCAATCCTGCGACTGGTGAGCCGATTCAGATCAAGGCGAGCAAAAAGGTTGCCTTCCGCGCCACCAAGGAACTCAAGGAAGCGATCTGATCGGAATTGTATGAGTCGTTATAAAGGTATCGGGCCGGTCAGTTGTACTACAGCGGACATTCAGGAGTTCGGCTCTCACCAAAAGAAAAACCCCGGGGCATTGCCCGGGGCTTACACGATCAGAGACTTCAATGTCTAATAGGGACCACCGAACCTGTAGTTCAAGCCGGCGCGAACGATATTGTCGGTGAACTTGGTATTCCAGCTGACAGTGCCACCGAAATTATCCGCCACGCTCCCACTCTCCGATCCCAAATCGAGGTAGAGATACTCAACCTTCCAAGTCCAGTTACCCGCGAGAGCGCCTTCGACGCCGGCGCTCGCGGTCCACCCGGTCTTGGTCTTCGATTGGCTGAATGCGAACGCTCCTGAAGAAATTATCGGGAACGGGGCCAAAACACACAGTTCCCACCAAACGATGCAAAATGGTTGCCTGAATTGATCCGAGCTATGAATCATCATTTGTTCGTTGTTTTCACTTCAGTTTTGAAACCAGACCTCGACCCCAATAATCCGATTCTTGAAAGCTTGATCGTCGGTACTGACTATTGACGATGCGTTCAATCCGCCTTTTGATGTACGACAAATTAACAATGAGGTGAACGTGCGGACATTCCCTGGGTAAAGCGGACAAGTACGAGCGCCGTGGAATTTCACCGGCTGTATGTCGGCGCTGCCGCCAGATTAGGCCGCACCATTGTGGCAAGATGTGCAGACGCAGGCGGCTAAGTTTCGAATTAGGATTCCCCAATCTTGCGAGCACGCTTAACGCGCCAAGTTTTGAAAGCAAAAGCTAGGTTGGACCACACGCCTGCGGCCAAGACACCCATCAAGAGTCGTCCTTGGTGAATTCCGGGCGTTTCTTCAAATAATACCAGGATCATTTCGACGATTATTCCAATTGCCGCTGCGGAAATGACGACTTGCCACCAAGTCCGGCAGAAATACCCTGCGACTAGTGCAGGCAAGGCCGCAAATGGATCAATAAGTTTCGCGACAAAAATCACTAAAGCGACGTTTAAAGCGAACTCTGACATTGCTTCTGTCGCCCAGCTCTACGGCACTCCCCATTTTCAAATTGTCTAGCGCTTCCTGCGATGGGAGAACAGCCCTCGCATTTGGCGGGCGTTTCTCTTATATCGCCGGTTTGTTGTGGCGTGTGCGTACCTCACGCGGCAGGCCGAAGAATGCGCCTGCCGCTTT
>JBARNC010000056.1:0-9920 GCA_049802775.1 Pseudolabrys sp.
CCACCATACCGTGCTCGGCGAGATATTCGGCGCGCTGGAAGCCCTCTGGTAATTTTTCACGGATGGTTTGCTCGATCACACGCGGGCCAGCAAAACCGATCAATGCCCCGGGCTCGGCGATCTGCACATCACCAAGCATCGCGTAAGAGGCAGTGGCGCCGCCGGTGGTGGGGTTGGTAAGCACAACGATGTAGGGCTTGCGCGCTTCGTGGAGCATCTGCACTCCGACTGTCGTGCGCGGGAGCTGCATGAGCGAAAGGATACCTTCCTGCATGCGTGCGCCACCGGAGGCCGCAAATATAATGAACGGCGTCTGCCGGCGCACGGCGGTTTCCAGACCGGCAATCACTGCCTCGCCAGCCGCCATGCCGAGCGAACCGCCCATGAAGTCGAAATCCTGAACGGCGATCGTGACCATCTGGCCTTCAAGCCGTCCGATGCCGAGCTTTACTGCATCCTGCAATCCGGTCTTGGTGCGCGCATCCTTCAGCCGGTCGGCATAACGGCGCTCATCGCGAAACTTCAGCGGATCGATCGGCACTTCGGGCAAGGCGATATCTTCGAATTCGCCGCCGTCGAACATGGCCTTCAGCCGCATCGGCGCGCTGATGCGCATGTGATAGTTGGAGCTAGGGATGACGAACTGATTGGCCTCGACGTCTTTGTAAAAGACGAGTTGCCCGGTCTCCGGACATTTGATCCAGAGGTTTTCCGGCGTCTCGCGGCGCAGGAAGCTGCGAATCTTCGGCCGGACGACGTTGGAGATCCAATTCATGGTTCGACTATACAGGACCGATTCGGCGAAATTATAACCGCTGGCTCGGCCGAATGTTCACTCCGCCACCATACGATGGGCGGAACGCACACCTTGTGCCAACGCGGATACCAGATTGGTCACCGCCTTTACGGATCCAGGGCCGGCTCTCCCATTCTTATCGAGGCTTTGGCGCAATGCGTCGATTAGTGCGGATCCGACCACCACGCCATCGGCACCTTCCGCGATGGCGCAGGCCTGTTCGGCCGTCCTCACTCCGAACCCGACCGCAACGGGAAGCCTCGTGTGGCGCTTGATACGCGCAACTGCCGCAGTCGCCTTGGTGGTATTCGGCGCAGCAGCGCCCGTTATGCCCGTTACAGAGACGTAATAGACAAACCCTGAGGTATTAGTAAGCACCGTGGGCAGACGCCTATCGTCGGTTGTAGGCGTTGCCAGCCGGATAAAGTTAAGCCCCGCTTTCAAAGCCGGCAGGCAAAGCTCTTCGTCCTCCTCGGGCGGCAAGTCTACAACGATGAGGCCGTCGACTCCCGCCGCTTTGGCATCGGCGAGGAAGTGGTCGCTGCCATAAATGTAGATCGGATTGTAGTAGCCCATCAGCACGATGGGCGTTTCGTCATCTTCTTTGCGGAGTTCGCGCACCAGCGTCAGCGTCTTGGTCATGCGCTGACCGGATTTAAGTGCGCGCAACCCGGCGGCCTGGATCGCAGGGCCGTCGGCCATCGGGTCGGTAAATGGCATACCGAGTTCGATGACGTCCGCTCCAGCCTTCGGCAATGCCTTGGCGATGGCGAGTGACGTCTCGTAATCGGGATCTCCCGCCATGGTGAAAGTCACCAGCGCGGCGCGGCCCTCCTTCTTCAGAGCGGCGAAGCGGCGTTCGATGCGGGTGTTCATCGATTTTTGCTTCCAAGAAAGGCTTCGACCGACGTCAGGTCCTTGTCGCCGCGGCCGGAAAGATTGACCACTATCAGATGATCTTTCGGTTTTTTTGCAGCAATTTCCGGCACTTTTGCCAAGGCATGCGCCGACTCCAAGGCCGGGATGATGCCTTCCAGTTTGCTGCACAATTGAAACGCCGCGACCGCTTCGCCATCAGTCGCCGACAGAAATTTCACGCGGCCCAAGTCGTTGAGCCAAGCGTGCTCTGGACCAATGCCAGGGTAATCGAGACCAGCGGAAATCGAGTGCGCCTCTTCGATCTGACCATCGTCATCCATCAACAAATAAGTCCGGTTGCCATGCAGCACGCCCGGCCGGCCGCCAGCAATCGAGGCAGCGTGCTTGCCGCTCTTTAGTCCATGACCGGCTGCTTCCACGCCGTAGATCTCGATCGAGCGCTCATCGAGAAATGGATGGAATAGGCCCATGGCATTGGAGCCGCCACCGATGCAGGCGATCAGCGAATCGGGAAGCCGGCCTTCGGCGGCCTGCATCTGCTCACGCGTTTCGCGCCCGATGATCGACTGGAAATCGCGCACCATTGCCGGGTAAGGATGCGGCCCCGCGACAGTGCCGATGCAGTAGAACGTATCGCTAACATTGGTCACCCAGTCGCGCAGCGCCTCGTTCATGGCGTCTTTGAGCGTGCGCGCGCCAGACTCAACCGCGCGCACTTCCGCACCGAGAATTTCCATGCGCAACACATTCGGCTTTTGCCGTTCGACGTCGACCGCACCCATATACACGATGCAGGGCAAGCCAAACTTGGCGCACAGCGTGGCGGTGGCAACACCGTGCATCCCCGCGCCGGTCTCAGCAATAATACGTGTCTTACCCATGCGCAGGGCTAGCATGATCTGGCCGAGCACATTGTTCACCTTGTGTGCACCGGTGTGGTTGAGCTCTTCGCGCTTGAAATAGATTTTGCCGCCGCCACAATGTTGCGTAAGCCGTTCCGCGAAATAAAGGGGCGACGGCCTTCCAACATAAGTCGCGAGATGGCCATCCATTTCTTTCTGGAATGCGGGATCGGCCTTGGCCTTGGCATAAGCCCTCTCGAGCTCAAGGATAAGCGGCATCAGCGTCTCGGCGACAAAGCGGCCGCCATAAATACCGAAATGTCCGCGCTCGTCGGGACCATTACGGAATGAATTGGGCCGCTGCAAGGTCATCCAAGTGGCCCTTACTTGACCGAGCGCACGATCGACGCCTCGCCAAGCTGGAGAGGCGATGAAAAGAGCTCAGCCTCGGCCAACCGCGCAGCGCGGATGAAAGCGCGGATTTTGTCCGGGTCCTTTTCTCCTGGCGCGCGTTCAACGCCGGAGGATACGTCCACGCCCGGCGCTCGGGTAATGTGCAGCGCTTCCGCTACATTGTCGGCATCAAGCCCACCAGAAAGCATGAAAGGGATGCCGGCATTGACGTCCTCGAGGAGCATCCAGTCGAACGCCCTGCCCAAGCCGCCCGGCCTGGTCGCATCCTTGGGTGCGCGCGCGTCAAAGATCAACTGGTCTACAACCTGCGCATACTGGCGGATTGGGGATAGGTCTTTCCGCTCCGCAATCGGCAAAGCCTTCATGACCGGCAAGCCAAACCGCGTGCGCACCGCGACGACCCGCTCCGGGGTTTCGCTGCCGTGAAATTGCAGCATGTCCGGTTTGAGTGCTGCAACGATGTCGAGCAACGTGTCGTCATTGGCATCGACCGTGAGCGCGACCTTGCCGGCGCGGCCCTGCACCCGCTGCCCGAGCGTGCGGGCGGCCTCCAACCCGAGATGGCGTGGGCTCGGCGGAAAAAACACGAAACCAACCAGATCGGCCCCGAAATCGAGCGCCACATCAAGCGCTTGTGGGGTCTTGAGGCCGCAAATTTTGATCGACAGAGGCATTGTGAGGCGCGTTCTAGCGCCTTCTCCATTTGGCCGCAAAGCGGAACCGCGGGGCTGAGTTAAGGAATTGGCGGCGGAATGACCGTGTATGGAGCGGCCTCCCGCACCGCCGGCGGCGGCTCGGAAGCAAAGCGCCGGCAGACGGCATCCAGCTCCTGGTGCAGAACTTGGACCTCGCTATCGAGCTTGCGGGCGGTCCGTCTCCACTTGGTCTGGCCGATCCAAGCGGCAGCGCCTCCGATCAGCACGCCAAGAATGAGGAGCGCAAAGATGAGAGCAAACAGCGGCAAGGTCGCTGCATAAGCTGGGCTTGTCGAGGAGAACGGATCGAACGAAACCGTCACCGACTGCCGGTTGGCCACCGCGAAGGCGATCAGGATCACCGCCAGCGGAACGACGATCAGCGTCGAGACGATTCTACGGAGCACCGTTGGCGCCCTCTGTCCAAAAAGTGATGGCCGGGACGAAACCGGCCATGACCTTAGCATTCCGACAGTTGTAGAAACCAGAAGCCCTAGACCGCGCCGGGTTTGTTGAGCCGTTCGCGCATTTCCTTTCCGGTCTTGAAGAATGGCACCGACTTCTGGTCGACGGCAACATGTGCGCCGGTGCGTGGATTCCGGCCGGTGCGGGCCGGCCTGTGCTTGACTGAAAAGGCACCAAATCCGCGCAGTTCGACGCGGTCGCCCTTCGCCATCGCACTGGTGATCTCGCCGAGGATCGCGTTGACGATATTCTCGACGTCGCGCTGATAGAGGTGGGGATTCTGGGCCGCAATGCGCTGGACCAGTTCTGACTTGATCATCGACGCCGCCCTACCCAGTCAATTGGATGATGGAGGGTGCCAAAGCGCCAAGAGACCGTCAAGATTGAGTCGCTCCACTGCCTGCACTGCACCCCATTCCTCGATGCGGTGCGCAATGACGTTCAACCCCACCGCCTCAAAGGTCCAGGCGGCTAGGTGCAAGAAAGAAAGCTCGCTGAACCGCGGTTGCAGCGAATAATCGCGCACCGTCGTGTTGGCCGGCACCTTCTTTTCCTTCTCCAGCCACGCCAGCGCGCTCTTCTCATTACCGAGGCCATCGACCAGTTTGAGGCCGACCGCCTGACGGCCGGTGAAAACGCGTCCGTCCGACACCTGCGCAAGTAGACCGTCATCCATATTGCGACGATCCTTCACCAGCCCTTTGAACCAGGCATATGAGTCAAGCACGATCGCTTCGATCGCCTCGCGCGCTTGCGGGCTGGTCGGTTCGAAACCGTTGGGCGCCGCCTTCAGCGGCGAAGATTTCACCTCTTCCACCTTGATGCCGATGGTCTTCAGTACATCTGTGAAGTTTGGATACTGAAACAGTACCCCGATCGAACCAACCAACGAGGTTTCCTGCGCCACGATGTGCTCGGCTGAGAGCGCGGCGATATAGGCGCCGGACGCGGCAAGTCCATCGACAACTACGACCATCGACTTCTTGCCCTGCAATTCGCGCAAAGCATCGTAGAGCTGCTCTGAGCCGGCGGTGGTGCCACCAGGACTATCAATGTGTACGATCACAGCACGCGCGCGCGAGCGCCCGAGCCGGGCGAGCGCCTCTATGCGATCCTGATTGCCACGGATCAAGCCTTGAATCTTAATGCGGGCGATATAGGCGCCCGGCGGCATAAAGCGGCTCCCGGGCACGAGCACCAGTGCTGTGCCAAGGATCGCAAGCACGGCGATCACCAGCGCGCTAACGCGCCAAAACGTAAGCTTGCGCCGCATACGGCGGCGATCGACGATGGCATCGGCATCGAGCGACATGGCTTCGCTCCTTCAGTCAAATCGTAGGTGAATTGAACCGATCAACGCCCAGTTTTGCTCGGTCATGAGACAGACCTTGACAAGATCAAGTCAAAAGGAAGCCTCGGGGCGAGGCCCCGGGGCAACGTATTCCATGGCGAAAGCTCTCAGCCGCCTACTCCTCGACCTTTTCCGTTTCCGCTTCGGGTTTGTCGCCAGCCCGCTGCTTGAGCGCAGCACCCAGGATATCCCCAAGCGAGGCACCCGAATCGGCGGTGCCATATTGGGCAATCGCCTCTTTCTCCTCAGCGACTTCCAGCGCCTTGATAGAAACGCCAACTTTGTGGGTCTTGCGATCGAACTGAGTGACGCGGGCATCCACTTTTTGGCCGACCGAAAAACGCTCAGGACGTTGCTCGCCGCGCTCCCGCGCAAGATCCGCACGCTTAATGAATGCGCTGAGCTCGGTACCGACGATCTTTACATCGATGCCGGACTCCTTCACTTCAGTCACTTCGCCCGTCACCACTGAACCTTTCTTGAGGTCGCCGGCGGACTCCATCGGATCGCCTGCGAGCTGTTTGACGCCGAGCGAAATGCGTTCCTTCTCGACATCGACATCCAGAACCTGCGCCTTGACCATGTCGCCCTTCTTGTATTCCTCGATGACCTGCTCACCCGGGCGCTTCCAGTCGAGATCGGACAGATGGACCATTCCATCCACATCGCCGTCGAGGCCGAGGAACAGGCCGAACTCGGTCTTGTTCTTGACTTCGCCTTCGACTGTGGAGCCGGGCGGGTGTTTCTCCACAAACACTTCCCATGGGTTACGCATGGTCTGTTTGAGGCCGAGGGAAATGCGGCGCTTCACCGGATCAACTTCGAGGACTTGCACTTCTACTTCCTGCGAGGTCGATACGATCTTGCCTGGATGAACATTTTTCTTGGTCCATGACATTTCTGACACGTGGATCAGGCCCTCGATGCCGGGCTCAAGCTCCACAAAGGCGCCGTAGTCAGTGATGTTGGTGACGCGCCCCTTGAAGCGGGCTTCCACCGGATACTTGCCCTCGATTCCCTGCCAGGGATCATCGAGCAATTGCTTCATGCCGAGCGAGATACGGTGCGTCTCGTGGTTGATCTTGATAATCTTGACCTTCACCTGCTGGCCGATATTGAGCACCTCGGTGGGGTGATTAACGCGCCGCCAGGCGATATCGGTAACGTGCAACAATCCGTCGATGCCGCCGAGATCGACGAATGCACCATAATCGGTAATGTTCTTCACGACGCCGTCGATAACCTGACCTTCCTCGAGGTTCTGCACCAGCTCCTGGCGCTGCTCGGCGCGCGTCTCTTCAAGCACGGTACGGCGCGAAACCACGATGTTGCCGCGACGGCGATCCATTTTCAGGATCTGGAACTGCTGCGGCACGTTCATCAGCGGGGTGACATCGCGGATCGGACGGATATCGACTTGCGATCGTGGCAGGAACGCCACGGCGCCGTCGAGATCGACGGTGAAGCCGCCTTTGACCTGGTTGAAGATGACGCCCTGGACCTTTTCGCTACTGTTGAAAGCCTTTTCCAGCTTCCCCCAGCTTTCTTCGCGCCGCGCCTTGTCGCGCGACAGCACCGCCTCACCGAGCGCATTCTCGACGCGCTCGAGATAGACTTCGACCTCGTCACCGACCTTGAGAGCGGCCTGCCGTCCGGGCCCGGTGAATTCACGTAGGGCCACGCGTCCTTCCGTTTTCAGACCGACGTCGATGACGGCAAATTCCTTTTCGAGGCCGACAACTTTGCCCTTGATGACAGAACCTTCTTGAAGGTTTCCGCCGCCAAAGGTTTCATCGAGCAACTTGGCGAAGTCTTCACGCGAGGGTGCAGTAGCGGTGGCCATGAAGTCTCCTGTTTTGCGGTGCGCCGGCGGGTTTGAATGGCGTTCCAAATGCGCGGGCCGAAGATCCCGCAGACCAACGGCGACCCCCGGAATCCCGGATGACCGGCGCTAAAAACCGTGCTTTCGGAACGATGGTTCGATCAGGCGCGCTTTACGCAAAGGCTCGAGCGGGGCTTTGTCCTCCAGCACGAGGGGCGGTCAACCGCGCCCTCGGCCCGCTCGGGTGGCCTCGACGATGTCGATGGCGGCCCGGATGGCCGCGTCTATATCCAAATGCGTGGTATCGAGCAAGTGCGCGTCCCGCGCTTGTTTTAGGGGCGCGGCGGCGCGGTTTTGGTCGCGTTCGTCCCTCTTGCGGATATCGGCCAACACCGCATCTTCGTCGATATCCCGGCCTTGCGCCTTGTATTCGGCGGCGCGGCGACGGGCGCGGGCCTCAGGCGTCGCAGTGACGTAAACCTTAACGTCGGCATTGGGGCATATGACGGTGCCAATATCGCGACCGTCGAGCACCGCCCCCGGGGGCTTGGCAGCGAACTCGCGCTGGAACGCGACCAGCGCCGCGCGGACTTCAGGAATCGCAGAAACGATCGAAGCGGCCTCACTAATGCTGTGGACTTTGAGCGCGGCTTCGTCGAAGCGCGAAGGGTCGAGCGCCTTGGCGGCGGCAGCCGCAGCCCCGACGTCGTTCGGACTTCGCCCCGCATCAATGAGCGCCTTGGCAACGGCGCGATAGATCAGGCCGGTGTCGAGATGGCATAAGCCATAGTGCGCGGCAAGTCGCTTGCCGAGCGTTCCTTTGCCCGACGCTGCCGGTCCATCGATAGCGATGATCATGTCAGGTCCGCGCCGATCGAACGAAGCAAATCGACGAAGCCCGGAAAGCTGGTCCCAATGAAAGCACTATCGTCTATGCGCACCGGATTGTCGGCGCCGAAACCCATCACCAATGCAGCCATGGCGATACGGTGATCCATGTGTGTTGTCACCTCGCCGCCACCGGCCGGGCGGCCCTTGCCTTGAACGATCAGATCGTCTCCTTCAATTTCGACTGCGACACCGTTGGCGCGCAACATATCAGTGGTCGCCGCCAGCCGGTCGGATTCCTTCACGCGCAACTCTTTCAAGCCGCGCATCCTCGTAATCCCTTCCGCGAAGGCCGCAGCGACTGCCAGAATGGGATACTCGTCGATCATCGATGGCGCGCGCTCGGGTGGTACGTCCACGCCCTTGAGCGCAGACGTGCCCACGCGTAGATCGGCGAGTTCCTCTCCGGCATCGTCGCGCTTTTCCAACGCTTCGATGTTGGCACCCATCTCGCGCAACGTGGTCAGCAAGCCGGTACGCAGTGGATTGGTCATCACCGCCTCGAGGATCAGTTCGGACCCCGGCACGATCAGCGCCGCGATCAGAGGAAATGCCGCCGACGAAGGATCCGCCGGCACCAGCACATTTGCCGGCTCGAGTTCAGGTTGACCCTGCAGGACAATTCGACGGCCATGGTCGCCGTGCGGCTTGCTGCTGACCTTCGCGCCGAAATGCTTCAGCAATCGTTCGGTGTGATCGCGCGTCGCCTCTCCTTCGATCACAGTTGTCTCACCCGGCGTAGCGAGCCCAGCGAGCAGCACTGCCGATTTGAGTTGCGCTGACGGCACCGGCGGTTCGTAAACGATTGGAATTGGGTCAGCTGCGCCATGCACCCTCAGCGGCAATCGTCCACCATCGGCGACTTGAACGACGCGCGCGCCCATCTTCTCCAGTGGATCGAGCACACGGCGCATGGGCCGCCTGCGCAAGGATTCATCGCCGTCAAACGTAGCCGTCACCGGCGCACCCGCAACTGCGCCGATCACCAGTCGACAGCCGGTGCCTGAGTTGCCAAAATCGAGCGTGCCGGCTGGCTGTGCGAACCCGCCGACGCCGACACCATGAACGCGCCAGCCATGATCACCGGCACGCTCTACACGAGCGCCCAGCGCCCGCATGGCGTCGGCCGTATGCAAGACGTCCTCACCTTCCAGCAGCCCGGAGATGGTGGTTTCGCCAACTGTAAGGGCCCCCAGGATCAGGGCGCGGTGGGAGATCGACTTATCGCCCGGTACCCGGACGCGGCCCTGCAGGGGCCCGCTACGACGGGCAGTTAGCGGCATTAATTCTGCAGGGTTCACCGGGCGGTATCCTTAAATTCTGCGCCGTCCTACCACGCAGCCGTGCGCGCCGTCATCCCGCCGCTTTTGGCATCGCCAAGCGCGCTTGCGCTATTGACAGGGGCCTTGCAACTAGCCAAGTGAAGCACCGATTTAAACGACCCTGCCCCGAGGAACCTCGACTGTGGCGAAACCCGATCTTGGCACCAAGCGCGTCTGTCCCGATACCGGTCGTAAGTTTTACGATCTCAACAAGACGCCGGTAATTTCACCTTATACAGGCAAAGTTGTACCGATCGCCGCGCCAGCGCCTCCGCGCGCGCGGCCCGAACCGGCAGCCGCGGTACGGCCAGCGCCGGTGGCGCCAACTGAGCCCATCGTGCCGGAGACCGCGGATGCCGAATTCGTTTCGCTCGAGGACGCCGAAGCCGAGCAGCAGGGCAAGAAGCCGGCCGCGGCCGACGCCACTGCCGCAGCTGGCGAAGAGG
>JBARNC010000057.1:0-2113 GCA_049802775.1 Pseudolabrys sp.
CGGATCGCCGCCTATGTGGGGCAGCTGCTCGACGGTGCCGTAGATGCGCACATCAAAAAGCTCTCTCAGCAACTGCGTCCAGATCCGGCCAGCAGATGCCTAAATCGCCCGTGCGATCTGAGCGAGCTGATGTCGCAGACGATCGCTCCTTGAGCACAATACAGGCCTTGGTCTGCAACTCAAGTCGGTTGCGTAGCGTGAAATCGGACGGGCGTGATCCTCAGGCCTGAATGAAGGCCCTTAGTGGACGGCGTTATCGTTGGCGCCGCGATTGCCTGTGTTGTTGACGATAATGTTGGCCACGAACGTTCGGATGTGAAGCGCGTCACTTATCTTTCCTGTTCAAGCAGGTTATTTCAGAGGGCGCGGATGATAGAAGAAAAACCGGAGCTGAGCGTGACCCTCCTAATTCTGGTGGTTGACGATGAGCCTGATGTCGAGCTGCTGTTCCGCCAGCAGTTTCGTCATGATCTGCGCGCCCGCCGCTTCGCGATGGAATTTGCCCAATCCGGCGACATGGCGCTCCAGCGCATCGCCGATGCGGCGGGCGTGTCACTCATTCTGATCCTGTCCGACATCAACATGCCCGGCATGAGTGGGCTCGAACTGGTGCCCAAGGCGAGGGCTGCGCGGCCAGATGTTCCGGTTATAATGATCACTGCCTATGGCGATGCAGACACCAAGCGCAAGGCGCTGGAAAACGGCGCCGAGGCGCTTTTCACGAAACCTATCGATTTCGGGATGCTGCGCAGCGAAATCGATACGCGGATCGAACAAGCCGCATGATTATGTCCACTCTTGGTACAAAGTGGGCATTCCTTAGCCGCTAACCAATGTTCGCTTTCGGGGGTAAAGCGGACCATTGGACACGTCATGTCTGCTTTTAACCCAAAGGGGACATCAGTTCCCGCTAAAGCACATGTTCTGAGCCTCTTCCCGAAGCTCTACTCCATCACACCCGCTTCGGCGGGCGTCGTCACGACACCCCAGCTTCCTGATGCAGCTCGCCACCCCGCATCAAGCGTCGAGCGATGTCGGCCGTCTGCAGCGCCGCGCGTTCGGTCGGTGAATGGGCGGCGAGATAGCGGGCGACCGCAATGAGGATGTGTCGGCCCTCGTCGGTATTGCCCCATACAGTGAACTGCCGGACTCCTGCCTCCAGCATCTGATAGGCATGAAAGCCTGCATCTTCGCGCAAAACCGCGCGCGCAAGCGTGGCTATCAGCGCCTGCGGCGAATGGCCGAGCGTGAGATGCCGTGCCACTAGCCTTGCCGCGAGATCAACCTGTCGCTGCCGATCGAAGGCATCGAGCAAGGCGGCGCGGATCGCATCTGCATCGGCGGGCAGGTCGTCGAGTTGCTCGCCGCCCTCGCCCGGGATGCGGGCCGGCGGCACATTGAGATAGCGAGCAAGGTAGAGCGCCATCGCTCCGTGTAGGACGCCGCGCACGGCCGTGACGTGACCGTCGGTGTTGGCGGTCCCGATCCGCTTGAGCATCTGGTCGACCGCGTTGGCATAGGTGAAGACGTGGTGCGCCGTCTCCCAGTCCGCATGCTCGTTGGCATTGCCGAAGCGCGCCACCCGGAGCGCCGCCCCATAAGCGAGTGATCGACTAATGTCGGCAGGAGCGGCGCCCGCGCGGATCGCCGCCTTGAGCGCATCAACGATCCTGGCCGGATCGTCACCGAGCAATTCTCGGGCGAGCGCCGCGTGGTCCGACCAGCCATGCGCGCCGCGGCCGACAGCGAACAGTTCTGGCAGTTGGCTGGCTGCTTCCTCACACAGCGCAACAAGATCAATGGGCTGGCGCCAGGCTGTCGATTCCTCGGCGCCACGGGCCGCCACCATCTGACCGACGACAGTCGGCAGCAGAGCCGCCGCGTGCTCCCAGCCGATCAGGTCGAGGCACTCGAATGCCTTGTTGATGAAGTCGAGCGAGTGTCCGGTGTCGGCCAACGCCCGCTCGGTCTCAGCCGTGAGCACGGCGTCGCCGAGCACAGCCGGCGAGACACCGGCTGCAATTGCAGTGAGCAGGGTGCGCTCGGCCGCCTCGCGATGGCGCACGTTTGTCCAACGCCGCAGCCAGCGCTTGATTGTGGCCGGATTCGGCCG
>JBARNC010000058.1:0-6158 GCA_049802775.1 Pseudolabrys sp.
CGGCCCATTCGACCGCGCCGTGGCGTCCGGTCTTGCCAGCCGACCCGGTGAAGATGTCGGGATGCACCAGCGTCGCGCCAGTCAGATTAGAGGCGAGGTAGTCTTTCAGCCCATCCGCGAAATGGAACGTGGCTTTCTCGGGTACGTCCTCAATGCCCTTGAGCAACGCCGCGTCGCAGTGCCAGCGAATCTCGACGCCGCCATACAGGTAGGCTTTGGAGCGCGCCATCTTGAAGACGCGCTCGGGCTTGAACGCCGCCTTGGGCCCGAAAATTTGTGGGTCGGGCCTGAAACGCACACGCGTGCCGCGTCGGTTCGGCGCGCGGCCGGCTTTTTCCAGCTTGCCTTTCGGCTTCCCGCGCTCGAATGCCATCCGGTAAAGCTGCTGTTCACGCGCGACCTCGACTTCCATGCGCTCGGATAGCGCATTGGCGACCGAGACGCCGACGCCGTGAAGTCCGCCGGAAGTCTCGTAGACTTTCGAGTCGAATTTGCCGCCGGCGTGCAGCATGCACATGATCACTTCGAGCGCCGACTTGTTCTTGAATTTCGGATGCGGGTCGATAGGAATACCGCGGCCATTATCGGTCACGCTGACGAATCCGTTCGCCTCCATCTCGACTTCAATCCAGTCGGCGTGGCCGGCCAGCGCCTCATCCATGGCGTTGTCGATCACTTCAGCGAACAGGTGGTGCAGCGCCTTTTCGTCTGTGCCGCCGATATACATGCCCGGGCGGCGGCGTACCGGCTCAAGGCCTTCCAGCACCTCGATATGCTTGGCGGTGTAGCCGGCCTCCGCGCTCGAACCGCGTGCGGCAGGTTTCGCGCGCGCGCTGGTTTTGGTGCGCGCTGACGCTTTTGGCGCTTTGCGGGCTGACAATTTTACCGCACGGGTGTCGAATAAGTCGGGCTGTTTTGCGGATTTTTTCTTTGTCGCTGTCTTGGCCATTGAAGCCTTCAGATAGGGTCGCGGCGATTCGCTTGCTAGCCACTATGCCACGCCTGCGTCACGTTGACCGACGTAACTTGCGCCGCCGCCAAGCGTCCAGCGATCGCAGCGAAAGAGTTTGTTAAGAGTTTGGGTGCCTCATAGTAGGCAACTGATTTACTTGGTGAATTTCAAATTAGTTGTCGCTTAAAGCTCACCGTTCGAATCATCCACATTATTCTTCCGGTGCGTCGAACTCGCGCTCAAACATTCAAGTGCAAAGATTCTGGCAATGCCCGGGGATCTTTATTGCGGATCGGGCTTGTTGGTTGAGCGTTGTCTAAGATCTTCGATGAGTGCTTTCAGGTTTGGATCATCCGGAGTGAATTGGGCGAGCTGATTGGCGTATGCGAGCGCACTGCTAATGTCCCCGCTATCGCGAGTAAAACTGATGAGCGCCAACAGTGTGTCGCGATCGCCGGGATGCGCCACTAAACTCTTTTTAAGAACGGTCATTGCCTCGTCGCTACGCCCGGCGGAATGCAGCGCGACGGCGTAAACATAAGCGTATCGCGCGCGGTCCGGTTCAAATTCGGCAGCGCGCCCAAATTCGCCCAGCGCTTCGTCGGAGCGCTTCATGCGGCTGAGTGTCAGGCCCAGCGCGTGGTGCAACCCCGCATCCTGGGGTGATACGGCGATCGCGGCACGTAATGTGGTTTCTCCATCACTATCGCGACCGAGTTGCCGGTAAAGATCGGCGAGATTGATGGCCGCAAGTGTATATTGCGGGCTGAGCCGCAGCGCGGTCTTGTATTCGGTCTCAGCCTCTGCAGTGAGACCGCGCCGCGCGTAGAAATTCGCGAGGCTGGACCGATCCTCCGGTCGATCGGCATTGAGTCGAAGAGCGGCGACAAGCTCGGCCGCGGCACTCTCGAAGCGTTCACGGTCGGCCGGCGGCTGGCGTTCGGTTGGGACCGCGGCGAGAAGAGAGGCAGCGTGCGTACGAACGCCACGCACAGGATCCGAAAGGAGGGGCGCCACCAACGGCCAGATCTGCGCGGCCGGAACGTTCGCAAGCATGTCCATCGCACCGATCCGCACCATCGGATCGGGGTCGGAAAGGCTTCGGCGCGCGAGGTCGGCATTCGCCTGCGAAACATGGGGAGCGAGCTCCGCCAGCGCGCTCGCGCGGGCGACATTGGGCATATTTCCATCGGCGGCTACGGACGCGAGGAGTTTTTCAGCGCCAGCGCGATCGCCCCAGGCCGCGTGGAAGGCGTCGGCATAAGTCTGGACGCCCTTGCGATCGGGCCCGAACCAGCGCTCCACCGCGTCCGCCGCCCATTGAACCGACTTGTCGGTGTGACAATAATTGCAGGCATTTGGCGTGCCGAGCTTCACCGATAAATCCGGCCGCGGAATGCGCATGCTGTGATCGTGCCGAGGATCGACCACCATGTAGGTTCGCGCGGGCATATGGCAAGAAATGCAATTCGGCTCGGCGTTGGCTTGCTCATGATGGCTGTGCTTTGCGCTCGCATAGGTCTCCAAGGTGTGGCACTGGAGGCAAACGCCGTTGCCGGCGAGGTTTTGCTTGCCGCTGTGCGGATTATGGCAGTCGCTGCATGTCACACCGGCTGCGAACATTTTGCTCTGCTTGAAGGGAACGTAATTGTAGGGTTCCTCGACATCGCGAATTTGTCCGTCGGGCCAATAGACACTTCTTCCAATCGGAGAGGCGATGGCGTGTGTGTCCAATAGCCATCGTCCGGGCAGCCAATCCTCGGAAATCTCGCTGCGGCGCGCGTGACACCGGCCGCACATTTCGACCTCGGTGCGCATAAGATTCGTCGGAAGATTGCGCTGCAGCTTTCCGCTACGCGGATCGTGCGACCAACCGACGCCTTGGCGCTCATCGAAGCGCGCAAGCAAGCCCTTGCTGCGGTCCTCGCGCCGGTTGAATGGCCACCAGTTTTGCTGCGCGCGCGCCCAGGAAACGTGCTTGGAGCCTTGTCCGTGACAGGCCTCGCAGCCGACGCTGATCTCCGACCAAGTGGTCGCGTAGCGATCGTTTGCCGCGTCGTAGTTCTTGCGAAGCCCGGTCGAGTGGCATTCCGCGCACATGAAATTCCAGTTCTGATTGAGCTTGGTCCAGTGCAGGACATCGTCGTGCCGAATATTCTCGTCTGGATAGAGATGGAACCAGCGCTGCCCACCCTTGTCCTTCGGCCGGCTGTCCCATGCGACTGAGAGTGCCTGTATCCGGCCATCGGGAAATTCGATCAGGTATTGCTGGAGAGGGTCGACGCCGAAGGTGTACTTTACCTGGAAGGTGGCCAGCTTACCGTCCGGTCCATCGGTTTCGACAAAAAAATTTCCGTCCTTGCGGAAAAAGCGCGAGCGCACACTGTAATAGTTGAAGGTCGTATCGTTGAAATCGCCGAGCACGGATTTTTCGGTCGCGTGATCCATGGCCTGCTTGTGCTGGGAGCCACGCCAAAGGTCGGCCTCCGTCCGATGACAGCCAGCGCAGGTTTCGCTGCCGACGAATGTCGCTTGGCCCGAAGGTTCCGTTTGGTCAATTGATGCCAGCTGGTAGACACCGCCCAATAGAAATGGCCACGCTATGACGCCAAAGCACACAAGCATTGCGACGGAAGTGGCGATAATGAAGATCGCCTTTTTGGAGCGGAGTCTTCGCGTCGCTGCGTGCGTGCCCGTTTGTGTGTCGTCGGGCGCAGGCTGGGGTTCTGAACGGGGCAGGGGGCGCCGGGATCGTGCCAAGCGAATGGTCCTTTGGAGATGCCCCGGCCAGCATGATGTCCGGCCGTCCACGAGGATTGTTATATTGAGAGAAAGGCTGCAGCGCTAATTAAAAGCAAAAATGCGCTTCCAGTCATCCTTCACGCTGACCACCGTCCAGTTATTCACGGCCGCGGCATCCAGAGCCTGGTCGAGCTTTCCAAACTCGGTGTTGCGGTCATAGGCATATTCTCGCTCGGCGTCGGTGTGGTGGACGATCAGGCCAAGCCGTACGCCACCGCTCATCGTGGTCCATTGGAGCATTTCGAGATCGCCGTCGGAATTGCCGAATGCGGCGATCGGACGGCGGCCGATGAATTCATTGATGCCGATCGGCTTGCCCGCTTTGTCATCTATGAAATTAATCTCCGGCAGGCGGAACAGCTCAGGCCTGCCGTCGCGCATCTCGAATCTTGTCTTGATTGACGAGCCCAGCACCTGTTCGGGTGGAACTCCATAGACCCGCTCGGTCCAGGGCCGCATGAACTCGACGCCGCCGCCAGAGACAATGAAAGTCTTGAAGCCGTTGGTACGCAGATACGCGAGCAATTCGAGCATCGGCTGGTAGACCAGCTCGGTATATGGCCGGTTGAAGCGCGGATGGCGCGCGGTGGCGAGCCAGTCGGTGACGATCTTCGAAAATTCATTGCTGGTCATGCCGGCATGCGTCACCGTGACCATTTCCACCAAACCGCGCTCGCCGGATTCGGCCAGCGTCTTCATGTCGCCGTCCAGCACCGCCTTGAAAGGCTGCCTGTCTTTCCATTCCGGATGCATGGGCGCCATGGCCTTCACGCGATCGAGCGCGAAGGCCAGTTGGACATACATGGGGTGCTCGCACCACAGCGTCCCGTCATTGTCGAATGTCGCAATGCGTTGCGGAACCGGAACGAAATCCGGGGATCCGTCTCGGGCAACCGCAGTCACGAAATTGACAATCGCCCGCTTCGCGACGCCTTCGTTCCAGGACGGAAGTGGATCACCCGCCGCAGTCTGTGCATCCGCAGGCAAGAGCGTTTCTGGCAATGCCGAAAGAAATGCTAGAGCGGAGAGGAGAGTGCGGCGGCTGACGCCAGAGGAGAGCGGATTCGACGACATGGGTTGGTACCTCTCAACAAATCACATCATGAATGGCATGGCGATGAACTTTAGGGCTTGAGCACCAAAGCCTTGAGTTCCTTGCGGGCCGTACCAAAGGTGCCAAGTTGATAGACCGATGCGGACGCCGGCGAGAACGTGAATGCCTCGAACGGTTCTAGGAGCATCTCCTTCAGGTAGGCTTCGGTGGCGACACCGGTCGTGACGTGCGGATTGAATTTCTTACCGGATGCGATCTGCACAAAATTGGCCACATAGTTGATCAAGCCCTCTTGGATGTCGTGGCCTTCCTCAGTGGTCACGAACGCTGCGGCAGTCCCGGTTTTCACCGTGAAAGGCGCAACCGCGTCGAGCAGTTCTTGCTGTAGCCTGATCAGATCTTCTGTTGGTTCGATGACAATGCCCGCGATACCAATCGGCGGATCAGAGATGTAGTAGTACTTGAACGCCTTCAATTTCCAGTTCGTCGGCTTTTCCTTCGCCAGAGCCTTGTCGGCCGCGGCATAGATTTTGTCGAGGTTGGCCGTGCGGACAAACTGCTGCAGCAACGTGATGTGCGGTTGGTGCGTTGCATCCAGGGCAAATCCTTTCGGATAGACCCTGAGCAGGCGGGCATTGTTGGCTTTGGCATGCTGCACCATCGTTGCGTCTGGCTCGAGCGCGATGTCGATGGCCGTAACAGGAATTTGTTGGCCCGTAGATGGCGGGGCGTGGCTGAGCAGCATCGCGAAACCAATGCAAAGTCCAGGTAATATTTTTTTGTATGAAGCCTTTGTTTTCATATTCGCTCCTACGCATGCACTGGCGGGCGACTTGTACTTGCAAGCCGCCCGCCATAACGATCAATCAAAGCCTGGGCGTGACTACTTACTCATTGCCGCCCTGGCTGCCTGGATCTTCGCTTTCACGGCATCGAGGTTGAAGCTCGCACCCTTCTGCATCGGCGGGAACTCCACCGCAGTCATTGCGAGCTTCTCAACCTGGTCTTGGATAAATACGAAGCGCCAGAATTCGTACTTGAACCAATCGAAGTACTGCTGCGCTCCGATCTTGGTTCCGCTGTCGGGCCAGCCCGTGCGCTCGAATGGATCGAGGCGCAGGTTGATCAGGTAGGGCACGTCCGGCTTGGTTTTTTCACCCAACCAACCGCCGGGTTGATCGATGAAACGATATTTGTAGTCATCAATACGCACGGCACCAAGTTCGCTTTCTCCAAAGTACCAGATTTCGTGCCGGTTTGACGGACCCTTTCCGGTGATCATGTCCGTCTGGTCGTAGCCGTCCAGATGCACCTTGTAGGTCGTGTCACCAATCTTCTTGCCCTGCTTGA
>JBARNC010000059.1:0-6357 GCA_049802775.1 Pseudolabrys sp.
GATCGTGGCCGCCGTGCCCAGGATCCAACCAGACTGATACTTGATACCTTCCGCGGTATTTTGCGCGAGAATCAATGATTCGGTAATAGCACCGCCGGCGACCGCTGCGCCGTCAGTTTTGATAGCAAGGCCCATCCAGGCACCCGCCACCAGTGGCTCGTGCGAGAGGAAGGTCTGGGCCAGAAATGGCAGTACCAAGACCTCGACCACCGCGAATACGACAACCAGCGAAGACACCAGTACTGGAATCATCGGCCGAGCACGGATGGCGCCACCGGTGGCGATTGCTGCCGACACGCCGCAGATCGAAATGCCCGAGGCCAGTGGCGCTGCCCATTCCCGGTTAAAACCGAACCATTTGCGCGCGACGAAATAAACGACCGCCCAGTAGATCAGATAGGCTTCGATGATTGCTGCGACGCCACGTAGCAGCAACGAACTCGCCAACGACAGTTTGCCGGCGGCGGTAACGGCGAAAAAGCCACCAAGAATGACGATCGCAATCTTGATGTAGAGCTCAGGCCGCACCGCGTCCTTGATTGCCTCGGCGAACCGCGGAAAAACGTTGGCGATCAAAAGGCCGGCGATCAGCGCAAAAATGTAGGCGCCTTCATTAGTCAGCTTGAGCGACCAGCTAATACCAAACTTCTGCAGTTCAGCTGGCGTTACTGCCGCGAAGTTCGCAAAATTACCGGCCACCCAGCTCGCGTAGGCAATCCAGAACACCGCTGTGAACGCGAGGACAAACTTCTTGATGTCACTCTTTAGCGCCACCGCCGCCGCGCTCAATACCAGGAGAAGCGCTACGTAGGTCGCGACCAGCGCGCCGAACCCGCCGAGCGAAGAATAGGACTTCGAAACCGTATCAAGAGCCTTCCCCGCGTCACTCCACACTGACGTGGTTACAACCCAACCAAGTAGATCGATATTGGCGATGCCAGCCAACGCGAGCACGAAGATGAAAAGCCCGATGATTAGCGACAGCCAATCTTCGCTGATACGCGGTGCGAGTTCGACGTTGTCGGCGCGACGGGGCGTTGCGCCGGGCCAGGTCGTGGTACTCATGGAAGAATAGCTCCTTACGAGGGAAGGTGCGGCAGAACGCCGAGGAGAATGAGAACGACCAGCGCGGTTGCGATCGCTACCGCGCAGTTATCGAGCGCGCTTGGCTGTAGAACGCTCCGGCGTTCGTGAGGAAAGTCGGTCATCCGTCAGCTCCCATGCCAATGGCATGAGCTGCTAAATAGGAGACTATTCTACGCAGGCGCAATAAGTGCCCGAAAATAAGAAGAAATTTGCTTCCTTTGGCGCCCGGACGCGCAACATTTTCTTTCAAGCCTCCCATTGTGGAGAACGCCGGTAACGCTCGAATCCCGCACTAACGTATGCAAAACACGGAAGATGACGCGCACGCCGCAACCATCCGCCCTCTGATGTCCACCTATCGCCGCAGGCTGCATGCGCTGCTGACACCTCGCGAGCATCAGTTGTTCGCGCGTCTCGACTCGCCGCAAAAGATTCAGGATTTCCTCGACAGGCTGCCAGTCAATTTCAGCCTCGAGGGCGACACCGCCATGTCACCGCGCCGCGTGTTTAATGCGCGCATGGCGCATTGCGCTGAAGGCGCAATCTTCGCCGCCGCCGCACTCGCCTATCACGGCAAGCGTCCACTGTTGATGGACATCCGCGCGCTGCCGAGCGACCAGGATCATATCATCACATTGTTCCAGGAGCGGGGGCTATGGGGCGCAATTAGTAAGACCAACCACGCAATCCTGCGCTGGCGCGATCCGATCTATGCGAGCGCGCGCGAGCTGGCGATGACGTACGCGCACGAGTATTGTCTGCCAGGCGGAAAGAAATCGATGCTGTCGTTTTCGAAGCCGTTCTCGCTCGCGCGCTATGCGCCGCGCAGTTGGGTCGTCGCGCCAGAAGACCTCGACTGGCTGCTGGTCGATCTCGACACCTCGCCGCATCTGCCAATTGCGCCGAAGCACGCACTGCGCAACCGCCGCCGCTCATCGCACGTCGAGTTACTGTCGCAAAATGTCGTGGAATGGCCCGACCCGCGCAAGCCGAATCGCAAAAGCAACGCTCGGCGTAAAATGGGTTAGTCAGAACCTTACATCGTCCCCGCGAAGGCGGGGATCCATACGCCGCAGAATATCGAGATGCTGCGGAATATGGGTCCCGGGCCTCGCTACGCTCGCCTTGAACAACAGCGGAGAAATAGCGCACAGCGTGCAGGTAGCCGAAGGTGTAGCTCACGCGCGTTTACGCCGCCGCCTTCGACCGTTATAAGGCGGCGCGTCGCAATGACTGGAGCAATTGCGTGGCGTCTTTCACTTTCCAAAGGCAATTGACCATCGAATGGGGCCAGTGTGATCCAGCCGGGATCGTATTCAACAGCCGTTTCTTCGAGATATTCGATACCAGCACCTGGCAATTGTTCGAGGCGGCACTCGGGGTAAGGCCACACGAGCTCGTAACTGCCTTCGGTATTATGGGAATTCCACTGGTCGATGTGCGCGCCAATTTCCTTAAACCCATAAAATTCGGCGACGTCGTTGACATGACCTCACGGGTCAGCGAGTTCCGCCGGTCCAGCTTCGACGTTGAGCATCGCCTCTCGGTCGGAGGCGAATTGGCGGTCGAGGGCGGCGAAACCCGGGTATGGGCTGCCCGCAGCAAGAATGCCCCCGAAAAGTTCGGCGGCGCTGCGATCCCAGGCGACGTGATCGCGAAGTTTGGGGCAGCGTAATCGTTCCAGCCATTCCCGCGAATTGGTCTGTGGAAACCCTTCAGCCTGGCGTGGCGCAACGCTAATATCGGCCCTCGTACAACAATAATGACAAAGCGCGCAGTTGATGCGCGCTTGAGGGAACGAAACGCTTGGCTCGTCTGCTTGAATGCAGGCTCAATGGCCGTGACCGCGCCGATGCGGTCGCCGACAACATTTTGTTGCTCGATTACCTGCGCGAAAAGATCTGGCTCACCGGCACAAAGACCGGGTGCGATGGTGGCGAATGCGGCGCCTGCACGGTGCTGATCGACGACAAGCCGATATTATCCTGTTTGACGCTCGCGGCGACTGTGCAGGGCAAGCGCGTCGACACCATCGAGTCGCTTGGCGAGGACGGACAGCTCTCTGCGGTGCAGCGTGGCTTCCACGAGAAACTCGGCTCGCAGTGCGGCTACTGCACGCCGGGCTTCATCATGGCCTCGGCCGGGTTGCTGAGGAAAAATCCAAATCCCAGCGACGCGGAAATCCTGGAAGCACTCGGTAGCAATATCTGTCGCTGCACCGGCTATGTGAAAATCATCGAGGCGGTGAAGTTTGCCGCGGCACTCCACAAACAGGGCGTCGCCCCATGAACAAAGCCGTCCCCGCGCGCAATATCGGCACCTACGTGCCGATGATCGACGGCCCGGAGAAAGTGTCCGGCCGCGCTAAGTACACCGCGGACATTCTCGGCGCGGGCCAGCTCGCCGGGCGCATCTATCGCAGCCCCTACTCGCACGGCGAGATCGTCAGCGTCGATGTGTCGGAGGCCCTCAACGTCCCCGGCGTGATCGCGATCGTCACCGGCGCCGACTGCGACAAGACCTTCGGCGTGCTCCCGATCGCCCGCAGCGAGCATCCGCTGGCGCGCGACAAGGTGCGTTATCGCGGCGAGCCCGTGGCCGCGGTTGCCGCCTTCGACGATACTGCCGCGCGTGCAGCGATCCGCTGTATCAGGCTCAAGGTGAAGGAGCTGCCGGCTTACTACACATCGAAGGACGCCCTTGCGCCGGATGCCGTGCAGCTGCATGAGAACAAGGCCGGCAATATCGAGCGCGACGTGCTGTTCGAGCTCGGCTCGACCGCGCAGGGCTTCGCCGAAGCCGATCTCGTGCGCGAGGGCACCTATAACTGCGCCGAAGTCTGCCAGAACCAGATGGAGATGCACGCGGCCGTCGCCGAATATGACGCGGTGCGCGACCGCATGACGGTGCACGCGTCCACGCAAGTCCCCTACTACGTGCATCTGATGCTGTCCCAGGTCCTCGATATGGAGATGTCGCGTATCCGCGTGATCAAGCCGCATGTCGGCGGCGGTTTCGGCTGCCGCACCGAGGCGCTCAACATCGAGCTGATCGCGGCGCTCTTGGCGCGCAAGGCCAACGCCACCGTACGCATGGTGACGACGCGCGAAGAGACCTTCATCACCCATCGCGGGCGCCCGGAAACCGACATCAGGCTCAAGATCGGCATGCGCAAGGACGGCCGCATCACCGCGGTCGAATGCGACTGCGACCAGCGCGGCGGCGCGCATTCCGGCTACGGCATCGTCACGATTCTCTATTCCGGCTCGATGCTCTATGCGATCTACGACCTGCATAACGTGAAATATCTCGGCAGGCGCGTGCTCACCAACACGCCGCCCTGCGGCGCCTTCCGCGGCCACGGCACGGTCGACATCCGCTTCGCCTTCGAGAGCCTGATCGACGAGATGGCGGCCGAGCTCGGGCTCGATCCTTTCACGGTGCGGCGTGCGAATTTCCTGAAAGCGCCAACCTTCACCGACAACGACCTGATGGTAAACAGCTACGGTTTGCCAGAGTGTCTAGATTGGGTGGAGAAGGAAAGCGGCTGGAAGAAGCACAAGGGCAAACTCGGCAAGGGCAACGGCGTGCGAAAGGGCCAAGTTCTTAAAGGATTTGGCATGGCCTGCTCGCATTACATCTCGGGCGCTTCCAAGCCGGTGAATTGGACCGGCGAGCCGCACGCCACTGTCAAGATCAAGCTCGATTTCGACGGCTCAATCGTGGTGCTTTCCGGGGCCGCCGATATCGGACAGGGCTCGACCACGATCCTTGCGCAGACCGTTGCCGAAGTGCTCGGCCTCGATCTTGCGCGCGTGCGCGTTGTCACCGGCGACAGCGAGGTCGTGCCGAAGGACAACGGCTCATACTCGTCGCGTGTCACCTTCATGGTCGGCAATGCCGCACTCGATGCCGCGCGCAATCTCAAGAGCGTGCTGGTCAACGCTGCCGCCCGCAAGCTGGAGGCAAGGCCGGAGGACATCGAAGCCTTGGGTGACGTCTATCGCGCGGGCGCGCAGGACAAGGGCGCAACGTTCGATGAGGTCGTGACTGAGGCGCTGAAGGACACGGGCACCATCACGGTCACCGGCAATTATTCGACCCTTCCGGAATCACACGGCGGCAAAAAATATCGCGGCGCCGCAATCGGCGGCACCATGGGCTACAGCTATTCGGCGCAGGTGGTCGAAGTCAGCGTCGATGAGGAGACCGGCGTTGTCACGGTCGACAAGGTCTGGGTTGCGCATGACTGCGGCAAGGCGCTCAACCGCCTGGCGGTAGAAGGCCAGGTGCAGGGCTCCGTCTGGATGGGCATGGGCCAGGCCATGAGCGAGGAAGCCGCCTACTTCGACGGCCTGATGCTCACCGCCAACATGCTCGATTACCGCGTGCCGACCATCCAGGATTCACCGCCGATTCAAGTCGGGATTATCGAGAGCAACGATCCGCATGGGCCGTTCGGCGCCAAGGAGGCGGGCGAAGGTTCGCTCGCCGCGTTCCTGCCGGCGCTGACCAATGCCGTCGCCGACGCCATCGGCATCCGCTTCAACGACCTGCCGGTGACGCCCGACCGGGTGTTCGAGGCCATCGAGAAGCGGCGGCGGGCGCTCGAAAAAGCACCGAAGAAAAACGGGGGCGCGCGGTGATGCGAGTTCGCGCAATCTTTGCGCCGCAGGCCCCTCACCCCAACCCTCCCCCACAAGGCGGGAGGGAGCAGGCTTGTGTTCGCGGCGCGCACGTCAGTCTCCGCTTGTCCCCGTGCAAGCAGGGACCCAGAATTCTTGCGCTGGATGCCCGCTTGCGCGGGAATGAGCGGGTTTGTTGGACGGGGATTCCGTGATGGACGCCCTCCCGGAATTCCGCGTACTCAATCCGGCGACGCTCGAGGAGGCGATTGCCGCGCGTGCGGCGAATCCAAAAAGCATGCCGCTCGGCGGCGGCACTGATCTCGTGGTGAACATCCGGCGCGGCATTGTCGCACCACCGGTGCTCATCGACATGAATCGCGTGCAGGAGCTGCATGCGATCAGGGCGGACGAGAAAAGCCTGGAAGCAGGCGCGTCGGTCCGCCTGAGCGAACTCGCCGAACATCCCGGCGTGGTGAAGTTCTATCCGGTGCTAGCGCAGGCCGCTGCCCACATTGCCGGACCGACCCACCGCAACATGGGCACGGTCGGCGGCAATCTCTGCCTCGACACGCGCTGCATCTTCTACAATCAGAGCGAATGGTGGCGCGACGCCAACAATCATTGCCTGAAAACCTCCGGCACC
>JBARNC010000060.1:0-6926 GCA_049802775.1 Pseudolabrys sp.
GCATTCGGCTTGATCGGGTCGGTCGAACCGGGCAGTGGCGCATAGATTGCCGAGGGCGCAGCCGGTGCGGCCGGCGCTGCTGAGGCAACACGAACCGGCGCCGAACTGGTGCGCTCATCATCCTTATCCTTGGTGTCCTTGCCGTCCTTACGGGCTTGTGCGGTTTCCCATCCCTCGACGACGAGGGGGGCGGTCCGTTTGACCGCGGCAATATTGATGTTGTTGTCGATCAGGCTTCGTACCCGAGCGTCGCGCGCATCAGCAGTGCGGCCGCCGAATACGACTGCCACGACATGACGATTGGCGCGGCGAACGGACGTAACGATGTTGAATCCGGAGTCGCGAATATAACCGGTCTTGATGCCGTCCACGCCGTCAATGGTGCCAAGCAGATGATTGTGGTTTCGGATCGATTTGCCGCGGAAATCGAACGTCCGCGTCGCGAAATAGTGGTAGTAATTCGGGAAGCGATCCTGAATGGCGCGGCCGAGAATAGCCTGATCGCGCGCGGTGGTGACTTGTTGGGGCTCGGGCAGACCTGACGCGTTTCTGTAAACAGTTTGCGTCATACCGAGCGCGCGCGCCTTTTCGGTCATCAAGTTCGCAAAGCTGGGTTCATCGCCCCCGAGTGCTTCGGCCACGATGACGGCCACGTCGTTGGCCGACTTGGTGACGATGGCGCGGATTGCGGTCTCGACGCGGATCGTCTCCCCCGGTTTGAGGTCGAGCTTGGATGGGGCTTGTGCGGCGGCACGAGCCGACACTGGCAGCTCGGTTGTGAGCTTTAGCTTGCCATGCTCCAGCCGCTCAAACAGCAGGTAAAGGGTCATTATCTTGGTGAGCGAAGCGGGATGGCGCAGACTGTCGGCGTTGCTTGCCTGCATCACGGCGCCGGAATTGGCGTCCACCACAATCGAGGAATAGACGGGTTGGTAGCTTTCGCCAGCCTCTGCGCGAGGCCGGCGTCCGCGGCGGGCGTCCGCATTGTCCGTGAGAGCCGCGATGGCGCTAAGGGCCACCAAGCCGATGATGCCGCAGCGCAAGGCGCGATGGCCAAAAACCCCCCCACGCACCATTCGCTCTCCCCAACCCCTGTTTCCGATAACGGTCCCTTAGGCCGCCATCGTGGCCGTTTTGTAGCGCGTCCGCAGTGCGACAAGTTACGACCGTAGGAGAATGCGGTTTACAAATTGTTAAGGCAATCCACTGTTTTTTAAGAACTTTTCGCACCGCAATAATTTGCTTGACTTTATTGTGCAGTGCAGTATAAGGTATTTCTCAGTCCCGGAGAGGCCGGGATCACAGTTCAGAGTGGTACCGCTTTGCGGGCCGGGAGAGGATCAAATGGTCAAGAATTTCGAGGACCTGCAGCAGGTCAGCAAAGACAACGTCGATGTCACGCTAAAAGCGATGGGCGCGCTATCAAAGGGCACCCAGGCGATCGCGGTTGAGGTTGCGGATTATTCGAAGAAGACGTTCGAGGACGGCACTGCCGCCCTTGAGAAGCTTTTCGGCGTCAAGTCGCTCGACAAGGCGATCGAGGTGCAGACTGAATACGCCAAGACCGCCTATGAGGGTTTTGTGGCCAAGGCCTCCAAGATCGGCGAGCTCTATGCCGATCTGGCCAAGGAGACCTACAAGCCATTCGAAACTTTGATGGCGAAGGCGAAGTAACTCGCGTCGGTTCGTTGTGTAACGTCGCGTAAGCGTAAAGCCCGGCTCAATTTGGCCGGGCTTTTTGGTTGCATCAGGGTAAACAACATTTCCCGCGAATTTGGGGGAAACTCGCCTCAATTTTGCCGGCAAACCGGTTGCGATCGTTTAAGCAATAATTATCTGGATTTGCGCGCCTAAAGTCGCGGAAGTTTTGCTCTTTGTCCCGGAACGGGGCAGCCTTAAGCGAATTGGCGACTTGGAATAGCCGTGCCCGGGTCTCTATGATGGTGCTTGGCCACGTGCCGGCGCGGCCATGGTGCAACCTCCAGGAAAGTTATTTGCCTCGGCCTAGCCATGACGCCTCGAGCCAGCAAGACCCGTCCAGCCCGCACCGCCATACCGGGTGGCGCCGTGCCGCGGATGGCCGATGACGATCGCAAGCGCCGGAACGAGGGTGGGCCGGGCACCGCTGTCATCACCAAGACCAAGCCGCAAACCAAGCGGCCAAACATGTACCGGGTGCTCATTCTCAACGACGACTACACGCCAATGGAGTTCGTTGTGCACGTGCTGGAGCGGTTCTTCGGTAAGGATCATGAAGCTGCCACAAGAATTATGTTGCATGTGCATCACCACGGGATCGGCGAATGTGGCGTTTATACCTACGAGGTAGCGGAGACCAAGGTGACGCAAGTCATGGACTTTGCGCGCAAACATCAGCATCCTTTGCAATGCGTAATGGAGAAAAAGTGAGTCGGGGGCGTGCCATACAAATGAACTGGAAAACTTGATGCCGACTTTCTCTCGCGGCCTCGAACAGTCGCTTCACCGTGCGCTTGCGATCGCCAACGAACGACACCACGAATACGCAACGCTTGAGCATTTACTGCTGGCGCTGATCGACGATCAGGATGCCTCTGCGGTGATGCGCGCTTGCAATGTCGATTTGGACAAGTTGCGGCGCAGCCTCACCGCCTATCTCGAATCCGAATTAGAGAACCTGATCACCGACGGCGCCGAGGACTCAAAGCCCACCGCGGGGTTCCAGCGCGTGATCCAGCGCGCGGTGATCCACGTGCAGTCGTCGGGCCGCGAGGAGGTCACCGGCGCCAATGTGCTGGTGGCGATCTTCGCCGAGCGCGAAAGCCATGCCGCCTATTTCCTGCAAGAGCAGGACATGACCCGTTACGATGCCGTCAATTACATCAGCCATGGCATCGCCAAACGGCCGGGCCTTTCGGAGTCGCGCCCGGTGCGCGGCGTTGAGGAAGAAGCCGATACCAAGGGCGGTGACGAGCCAAAGAAAAAGGGCGACGCGCTCGAAGCCTACTGCATTAATCTCAACAAGAAGGCCAAGGACGGCAAGATCGATCCGTTGATCGGCCGTGACGCCGAGATCAACAGGACGATTCAGGTTCTGTGCCGCCGGCAGAAAAATAATCCACTGTTCGTCGGAGAAGCTGGCGTCGGCAAGACCGCGATCGCGGAAGGGCTCGCGCGCCGGATCATTCATGGCGAAGTGCCAGACGTGCTCAAGGGTGCAACGGTATTCGCGCTTGATATGGGCACGCTGCTCGCCGGCACGCGCTATCGCGGCGATTTTGAAGAGCGCCTTAAGCAAGTCATCAAAGAGATCGAGGCCTACCCCGGCGCGATTATGTTCATTGACGAGATTCACACCGTGATCGGCGCTGGCGCTACATCGGGCGGCGCGATGGATGCATCGAATCTGCTCAAGCCCGCGCTCGCCTCCGGCACGATCCGCTGCATCGGCTCGACGACCTACAAGGAATATCGCCAGTACTTCGAGAAGGACCGTGCGCTGGTGCGCCGCTTCCAGAAGATCGACGTTAACGAGCCATCAGTGCCGGATGCGATCGAGATTCTGAAAGGCCTGAAGCCTTATTTCGAGGAATACCACAAGCTCAAATACACGAGTGAGGCCATTAAGGCGGCCGTTGAATTGTCGTCGCGTTACATCCACGACCGCAAGCTTCCCGACAAGGCCATCGATGTGATCGATGAGTCCGGCGCGGCGCAGATGCTGCTGCCGGAAAGCCGCCGCAAGAAGACGATCGGCATCAAGGAAATCGAGACCACAATCTCGACCATGGCGAGGATTCCGCCGAAGACCGTGTCCAAGGACGATGCCCAGGTGCTGCAGCATCTTGAGCAAACCTTGAAGACGGTGGTCTACGGCCAAGACAAGGCGATCGATGCGCTCTCGGCTTCGATCAAGCTGGCGCGCGCCGGGCTGCGCGAGCCGGAAAAACCGATCGGTTGTTACCTGTTCTCCGGACCGACCGGCGTCGGCAAGACCGAAGTGGCCAAGCAGCTAGCCGCCTCACTCGGCGTCGAGCTGATCCGCTTCGACATGTCGGAATACATGGAGCGGCATACCGTGTCGCGCTTGATCGGCGCGCCTCCTGGCTATGTCGGCTTCGATCAGGGCGGGTTGCTTACCGATGGCGTCGATCAGCATCCGCATTGCGTGCTGCTGCTTGACGAGATCGAGAAGGCGCATCCGGACCTGTTCAATGTGCTGCTGCAGGTTATGGACCACGGCAAGCTGACTGATCACAATGGCAAGCAGGTCGATTTCCGCAACGTCATCCTGATTATGACGACCAATGCGGGCGCCTCCGAACTCGCCAAGCAGGCCTATGGCTTCACCCGCACCAAGCGCGAGGGTGATGACCAGGAAGCGATCAGCAAGATGTTCGCGCCGGAATTCCGCAACCGCCTCGACGCCACCATCACTTTCGCGCATCTCTCGCAGGACGTGATCGCGAAGGTCGTCGAGAAATTTGTGCTCCAGCTTGAGGCCCAGCTTGGCGACCGCAACGTTACGATCGAGCTTTCGGACGAGGCGAGCCGCTGGCTGATCGCCAATGGTTACGACGAATTGATGGGCGCACGCCCTATGGCGCGCGTAATTCAGGAGCACATCAAGAAGCCGCTGGCCGACGAAGTGCTGTTTGGCCACTTGAAGGCAGGTGGGCATGTACGCGTGATTGTCGACAAGGATGAGCAGGGCCGTGACAAGCTCGGCTTCCAGTTCCTTGACGGCCCGGTTACGCCGAAGCCGGAGAAGTTGCCGGCGGTGCGTCCGAAAGCAAAGCGCCGCGCTTCGCCGCGGCCCAAGCCCAAGCGCGGCTCAGTGCCGAAAGTGCCGCTGGCGAAGGTCTAGATTGCGTTGAACGATAGACAGGCCGGGCTTTATGCCCGGCCTTCGCAGTTTGCGGACCGCGCATGCGCATACAGTTGCGGATGCGCCAGCGCTATGAGACAGGTGTGCGGCACCCATGCCGGCGCCTGCGACATTTGAATCTTCTACCGCCGCCTTTTTCGGCGGGGTAAAATCAGCACTTACGTCGGTGTTTTTCCTGGTGCTGGCGGGCACCTACGTTGGCATGGGCGCGCTGGCCCATGACTTCGGCTTTTCGTCATGGTGGTTGGCGCTATCCACTGTGCTGGTCTGGGCCGCGCCGGCGCAGGTTATCCTGATCTCCGCGCTTGGCGCTGGCTCGGCGCTCATAGAACCGGCACTCGCCGTCAGCCTAAGTGCAATCCGGCTGTTTCCGATGGTCGTCGCGTTGCTCCCGTTGCTGCGCGGGGAGAGCACGCGGCTGCGCGATCTGTTGCTGCCGGCGCATTTCACCTCCGTCAGCATGTGGGTGGAATCAATCCGGCTGTTGCCGGGGGTGCCTCGCGAGCGCCGCATCGCGTTCTGCAATGGGTTGTCGGTCGGCTACATGAGCACGGCGGCAAGTTTCGGCTTCGTCGGCTATTATCTGGCAGCCGAATTGCCGCCGCTGCTTGCCGGCGCGCTGCTGTTTCTTACGCCGATGTCGTTCCTGTTGTCGACTGCGCGCAATGCGAAAGCGATGATGGACAAACTGGCGCTGGCATTAGGTCTGTTACTTGGAACAATCCTGACCGCCACCCATGTCCAACTCGATCTGATGTGGACCGGGATCGGCGGCGGCACGCTCGCCTATGTCGTTCATCGTCTGCGCGAGGCTACGGCAGCATGAATGCCATTTGGGCCGACCTCGCACCTTATCTGGCGCTGATCCTGGTCGGATATCTTCCCAATGAAGTTTGGCGCGTGTTGGGCCTAGTGCTGGCGCGCGGGCTCAATGAAGATTCTGAAATCGTGGTGTGGTCACGCGCGGTCGCCACCGCGATACTCGCAGGCGTTATTGCCAAGCTGATAGTATTTTCAAGCGGCGCGCTTGCCGGTATTCCGCTCGGCGTGCGGGTGAGCGCGGCAGCATGTGGCTTCCTCGTTTATCTCACGGTGAAGCGGTCAGCCTTTGCCGGCGTGCTGGCCGGAGAGGCCACGTTGCTGCTGGGCGGATGGCTAGTCGTGCACTAACCGGTCGCGATGGCGGCGGCGAGTTTCTTGGCGTTCTCGGCCAGCACGTCCGGCTTTTCCTTGTCGCTTGCCGGCGGCTTCATGGCAACGCCGGCCTTGCGCGGAATGACGTGGAGATGCAGGTGGAATACCACCTGGCCACCGGCGCCTTCGTTGAATTGTTGGATGGTGATACCGTCGGCCGAAAATGCCTTGATCGCTGCTTTGGCGACTTTTTGCGCAGCCGTAATCAGGTGTGAGAGGTCGTCGCCGCCGATATCGAGGATATTGCGGGCCGGCGCTTTCGGTAGCACCAGCGTATGGCCCGGTGAGCGCGGCATGATGTCGAGAAAGGCAAGTACCTTGTCATCCTCGTAGACTTTGTAGCAGGGCAGCTCGCCGCGCAGGATCTTGGCAAAAATATTATTCGGATCGTAATTCGGCATCGGCTCCCCCGATCATTCCTGTTCGACCAAATCTTTGCGGAATGGCGCCGCTGCTGCAAGTTCCTCGGCTGTAGCCTGTACATAGACGCGCTCGCGCGCCAGATAGTCGGCAACCGCGCGCCGCAAGGCCGGATTTGCGATGAAATGGGCCGAATAGGTGGTGTGCGGCAGGTAGCCGCGCGCGAGCTTGTGCTCACCTTGCGCACCAGCCTCGACCCGCTTCAGCCCGGTTGCAATCGCGTACGCGATTGCCTGATAGTAACAAATCTCAAAATGCAAAAACGGATGATGTTCGGTTGCGCCCCAGTTGCGGCCATAGAGCGTATCAGCGCCGATGAAATTAATGGCGCCGGCAATCCAGCGCCCGGCGCGGCGCGCCATCACGAGCAGAATTTGGTCACGCATCTTCTCGCCGACCAGCGAGAAGAATTCCCTGGTCAGATAGGGACGGCCCCATTTTCGCG
>JBARNC010000061.1:0-20777 GCA_049802775.1 Pseudolabrys sp.
GGTCGCCTCCGACGAGGAAGTTAGCCGTCAAATTCTCGGCATTTTCATGCGCCACCGTATACCGGCGAGCGGCACACTTCAGCGCAACAATTTTTTCGACGTACGCGACGGCGATTTCCAGCGCGGGATGAACAAGGCGGTCGCGAACAACTGGATCACAATCGATCTGCACAACCGCTACCGCTATCAACTCACGGCAACGGGTTATGCCGTGGGGCGGTTGATCCACCCGGCAACGCGCTTGGTTTGATCGTGCTTGCCACGTTCACCGATCAAGGCGACATTCCGACAAGTCCGTGCGATGTCCGCTTTACCCCCAATAACGGACATTCGGTGAATGGGTTGGCACGTTCCGCTATGAGCACGAATTTCAATGCGGGTTTCAATGGTTAGCCTTCACCTAAGGCGATCAGACCACTGGGCGGCACATTCGTTGATGCCGCCCCTGCTTTTGATGAATTGGGTTAGGCCCTGATTATCTGACCCAAATCGCTCCGCGTATCGAAGCGCTTAGCTTACGCAAGCGTCAGAAAGGCCCGCACGTGCGGGGCCTTTTGCGCGTCGACCAGTCTCTGGTGTCCTCGAATTTGATTCAAAATTCGGAATTTTTGCCAAAAGTCTCTAGTCAATACAGCGAGTGGAGACCGGTTCGATATTTGACTGCGCGACCGACGTGGCAGTCGCGTAGCTAAGAGTCTGAAATGTGGCTTAGGTCCGTTTTTTTTAAACCCGTCCATAAAGGCCGATCTTTGCCACCCATAGTACACGGCAAGCTCGCTTTACCGATCTAGCCGATCATTGCTAGGCTTCTCAGTCAACGGCAATTGCTACGGGGAGGATAACGACAATGAAGATGCCATTTCGTGCTCTCTTTCTCAGCACAGTCGTGATCAGTCTATTCGCGGTCGGCCCAGCCGCACACGCGCAAGACAAAACGATCAAGATCGGCGCGCTGTTTCCCATGTCGGGACCGGGCTCTTACTTCGGTGCGCAGGACAAGCAGGGTGTTGAGCTTGCGCTCGAGCAGCTCAACAAGACGGGCGTCAACGGCAACAAATTCGTCGTTCAATATGAAGATTCAAGCTGTGGCCCGCTTCCTGCCACGCAGGCTGCCAAACGCCTGATCGAGCAGTTCAAGCCCGACGTCATCATTGGCGAGGAATGCTCGGACGCGACGCTCGCAGTGATGCCCATCGTCGAGCAGGCGAAAGTGCCGCTGCTCAATGCTGGTTCGTCATCGATTAAGGTGACCGAGCCCGGCAACCCGTGGACGTTCCGGATCATGCCGAACGAGGTGATGCAGGGCGTCAATCTCGCGGAGAATGCGCATAAGCGTATGAATGCACAGACCGCGGTCTTGTTGTTCGAGAACACCAATGCCGGCATCGGCAATGCGCAGGTATTCAAGGAGAACTTCACAAAGCTCGGCGGAAAGGTCCTCGAGGAGATCGGCTTCGGTCGTGACGTCAATGACTTCACGGCGATTGCCACGCGTGTGGCAGGTCTCGGCAAGGTCGACGTGATTCCGACCTACACGCTTGAAGGTCAAGGCCTCAAGATCACGCAGGCTCTGGCGCAGGCCGGGGTAACCAAGGGTGGCGGCGGCAACGCCATTCAGATCGGCACAATTTGGCTGCCCTTCGGCTTCGAGCAGAAAGCTGGCAAAGCCGCTCTAGGGTACATCCGCATCGTGCAGTTCGACCCCACTGACACCCGTGACGTGGCGAAGGATTTCGCGGCGGCCTTCAAGGCCAAATACAACGCGGATCCGACGCACCTCAACGCGCACGCTTACGACCAGATCATGCTGATCGCCGATGTGGTAAAGCGCGGCGGAAAGGACGCGCAATCGATCCGTGACGGGCTTGCCGCGACCAAGAGCTACTCAGGTGTCACCGGCAGCGTGGAGTTCGACAAGACCAACCAGAATATCAAGATGGACACCATCCATTACATGGAAACGAAGCCTGACATGTCGTGGGCAAGCCTGAAGTGGAACTGATCCGGCAATGACAACAACGATCGTCCTGCAACAGGCGATCAACGGCGTCGTTCTCGGAAGTCTCTATGTTCTGGTGGCGCTAGGCCTGACGCTGATCTACGGCGTGCTCGTGCAGATCAATTTTGCGCACGCCGACTTTGTCACGCTCGGGGCCTTCGCCGCCTATTTTTTCATGCACCTGGTGGGCGGCGGCTACATTCTCAGCATCGGCGTCGCGTTTGTGGTCGGCGCCGCGCTGGGATGGCTCATCAACGTGTTGATTTTCGCGCCCTTGCGGCACAAGGGTAATGAGCTTCTGCCGCTCATCGCCACGATCGGTGTTTCGGTGATGATGCAAAACCTGATGCTCGCCTGGTTCGGGCCGATTCCTTATGCATTCGAAACACAGTACAGCAGCCAGGTTCTGCGTTTTGCGGGCATCTTCGTGTCCTGGCAGAACGTAATCATTATCGTCGTCTCGACGCTGACAATCGCGCTGCTCTATGCCTTCATGAAGTTCACATTTCTCGGCAAGGCGCTGCGCGCCGTGTCGCAGGATCGCGAGACCGCAGGCCTGATGGGGATCAACCCTAGTCAGCTGATCATGCTGACATTCGTGATCGCGTCCGCGCTGGCCGGCATGGGAGGCGCGATGCTGGCGCCGGTGCTCGTACTCACGCCATTCGCTGGCACATCCGTCATCGTGAAGGCTTTTGCGATCGTCATCATCGGCGGGTTTGGCAATGTCGAAGGGACCATTCTGGCCGGCCTTATCGTCGGCTTGATCGAAAGCTACACGACGCAATTCCTCGACCCGGGCCTGATTGACATCGTCGTTTTTGCGCTTCTCCTGCTGATGCTGGCAATCAGGCCGACTGGGCTCATTTCGGAAAGACGCGAAGAAAATGTCTGATCCGGCGCTCGCGCGGCAATTGCCGGGTCAGCGTACGGCGCTGCGGGCCCGTTGGTTGGGATATCTGCTTGCGGTCGTCGTTATCATTGCTCTGCCGCACGTCTTCAATGACACCTATTGGCGCACAAACCTTACGGTTTGCGCAATCAACGTGCTGCTCGCGATCGGCCTCGACTTCATTCTCGGCTATACCGGGCAACTCAACCTTGGCCATTCCGCATTTTATGGGCTGGGCGCCTATGTTTCGACGCTGCTGATCGTCAAGCTCGGGATTCCGTTCTGGTTCGCGTTCATTGCAGGGGTTGCGTTCGCCGGCGTTGCCGGAATTTTTCTCTCGCTGTTCGCGGTACGCCTGCGTGGCCACTATCTTGCGATTGCATCGCTCGGTTTCGCCGTCATCGTTCATCAGATCCTGTTGAACTGGATCAGCCTGACGCAGGGGCCGCTCGGCATCTACGGCATTTCACCGCCGCCTGCGCTCGTCGTTGCTGGAACGGTTATTGCCGACTTTCGCAATCTCGCGGCGTTTTTCTACCTGGTCGCGGGCTTCGCATTCCTGTCCTACATCCTTCTGAGCCAGCTTGTGCGGTCCCCGATCGGGGAGGCGCTCACGGCAATCCGCGAGGATGAGGTTTCCGCCGCGTCCCTTGGCATCAATGGTGCCGCATGGAAGGTCTTCGCATTCGGGGTCGGTTCGGCAGTTGCAGGCGCCGCCGGCTGTTTCTACGCGAGCTTTGTCGGCACCCTGGTCCCGGATGCATTTTTCGTATCCGAAGCATTCAATATCCTGGCCATGGTGATCGTCGGTGGGATGGGTACGTTGATCGGGCCGGTCTTCGGCGCGATTCTCCTGACCATCCTGCCGGAAATCCTGCGCGGGTTCGGCGACTTACGCCTCGTCGTCTATGGCGCAGCGCTCACCTTTGTCGTCCTGTTTATGCCGGGAGGTCTGGCGCAGGCGGCCCGCGTCGTGCGCGAGAAGCTCGGCCTGGATCGCTTCGCATGAGCGCAGCCGTACCAGCCGTAACCGCCGCAACGGCGGCGCCGCTCCTGCAGGCGCAGAACCTGCACAAGAATTTCGGCGGCGTAAAAGCGGTGTCGGACATATCGTTTGATGTTCCTAGCGGTTCGATTTTCGCGATCATCGGTCCGAACGGCGCCGGGAAATCGACGCTGCTCAATTTGATCAGCGGCGTTTATCAGCCCAATTCAGGTTCGCTTTCGTTCAAAGGGACCGACCTTTCGGTTATGCCGGCGCACCGGCGCGTGCGTCTCGGGATCGCCCGGACCTTCCAGAAAATTCGCCTGTTCAAGCAGCTCAGCGTCCTCGACAACGTGATAGCGGGATTTCACATCCACCACCGCATCCCGGCGTGGCAATACGTGGTGCACGGCGCCGTGTTCGCAGACGACCAACGGCGTTGTCGCGAGCAGGCTGCGCAGCTGTTGGATTTCGTCGGCATGTCGGCGCGTCTGCATGTGGTGGCCGGATCTCTTTCGTACGGCGAGCAGCGCATGCTCGAGCTCGCGCGCGCGCTTGCAACCAAGCCGCTGCTCCTGCTGATCGACGAGCCGGCGGCAGGTCTGAACGCCGCGGAAGTTGACGGTTTGCTCGATCGCATCCGCTCGTTGTGCAACGGCGGCATGACGATCATCCTCGTCGAGCACAATATGGATCTGGTCATGAACGTTGCCGACCGGATCATGGTCATGGACTACGGCCGGCGTCTGTTCGAGGGGGCACCGGCTGAGGTGCAGAAGAATCCTGCCGTCATCGCGGCTTATCTCGGTGGAGAATTGCTGTGAGCGCTCTTCTGGTGATCGAAAGGCTAGAGCTCGCCTATGGGCAGGTGGCGGTCTGCCGGGACATTTCCTTGCGACTCGATCGCGGCGAAATCGTCGCGCTGATCGGCGCCAATGGCGCAGGAAAATCCACGACCCTTCGCGCAATCGCTGGCCTTCTGCCGCCGAGGCGGGGCACGATCACGTTTTCTGGCCGGGACGTTACGTCGACACCGTCCTACGAGCGCAGCAAGCTCGGCATCGCGCTCGTGCCTGAGGGCCGCCACGTCTTTCCGTTCCTGACCGTCCGCGAAAATCTCGAGCTCGGCGGCTTCAACGTCCGCAACGACGCCGCAAAAATCCGTCAGCGCATGGACGGCGTCTTCGCCATGTTTCCGCGGCTCTCCGAGCGCAGTAGCCAGAATGCGGGAACGCTGAGCGGGGGAGAGCAGCAGATGCTGGTGCTCGGCCGCGCCATAATGTCGGAGCCGCAATTGCTCTGTCTGGATGAGCCGTCGCTCGGCCTGGCGCCGATGGTCGTTCAGGACATCTTTCAGAAGATCCGGGCCATCAACGCGGCCGGCACGAGCGTGCTCTTGGTGGAGCAGAACGCACGTTATGCGTTCGAAGCCGCGAGCCGCGGCTACGTCCTGCAGACGGGCTCCGTGATCGCGAGCGGCACCTGCGCGGAGCTCAAGCTTAATCCGCGCGTGCAGGAGGCCTACCTTGGCCGTATCGCAACTCCTGCGGTTTCATAGAAATGCCGATGACGCTCGCCGGCAAATATTCACTCGCAGGCAAATCGTCTGTCGTCACTGGCGCTGGTAACGGGATCGCGCGCGCTATCGCGCTCGCATTCGCAGAGGTCGGCGCAAGCGTTGCATGTTTGGATCTGGACAGGGCGGCTGCCGAAGCAACGGCCGCCACCATTGGTCGGGCGGCAATCGCCGTCGGCTGCGATGTCAGCAATGAATCCGATGTCGAGACGGCCGCTAGCACGATCCTCGCCAGGTTTCCCGCCGTCCATATCCTGGTGAACGGCGCAGCCGGTCACGATCCGAACGGCTCGGTCATGGAGCTCAGTCTCGCCGAATGGAACAAAGTGTTCGCCGTAAATGTCGGCGGCGCCTTCCTGATGAGTCGCGCGATCCTGCCCGCGATGATCAAGGCGGGTGGCGGCAGTATCATTCACATCGCCTCGCAGCTCGGCAGCGTCGCAGGACCGCGCCGCGCGGCCTATTGCGCCAGCAAGGGCGCGCTGATCCAGCTTGCCAAGGCCATGGCGACCGACCATGCGGCGCAGAACGTCCGGGTGAACACGCTGTCGCCGGGCGCGGTCGAGACCGATCGCCTCGTCAAGCGCTTCGGCGACATGGAGACCGCCCGGCGGACGGCGGGGCCGAAACATCTGCTGCAGCGGCTTGGTCAGCCAGAGGAAATAGCCCAGGCCGCCGTCTTTCTCGCGAGTGATGCGTCGAGCTTCATGACCGGCACCGATCTACTGGTCGACGGCGGTTACAACGCGACGTAGCAGGTTCATCAGCGCCCGAGAATCGTCCCCGCCATCGCCCGCGGATCGCGCTTCGGCCAGGCACCGGCATCTGCTGCCTGAAACAGGTCAGACAGATGCATGTTGAACAAGGCCGGCTCCTCGAGATTAATGTTGTGGCCGGAGTTTCCCATCACAACCAGTGCGGCGGTCGGAATATTCTTCTTCATGAGAATCCCCGGCTCGAGGCACGGCCAGTCCTCGTCGCCCGTCATGATCAGCGTCGGCACCCTGATCGTTTTCATATTGTCGACCAAATCGAATAACGACGGCCGCCGTTTCTGCACGCCGCGCATCGTCAGCGCAGCGCCTTCGGTTGAGTGCTGGGCGAGCAGGTTTGCGAACTCACGCCAGCCGCGCGGGTCCTTGTTCTGGTGCTGCACGCGTGTGGGGCCGAGCGCGTAGGCTTCGGCTGCCTTTTTCATCGTCAGCTCTTCGAAGCGCTTGGCCGAGGCTTCCGCTTCCTCGGCAAATTTCGTGCGCTCACCGGGTGCTGCACCATAGCCGCAGCCCGCGACCACGATTGAGCGACAACGGTCGGGGTATGTGAAGCCGAAGTGAAGTGCGGCAAACCCACCCATCGAAAGCCCGACGATATGAGCCTTGTCGATCTTCAGCGCATCGAGCACCGAGCGGATGTCGTCGCGCGCGCGATCCTGTGAATAGCGCTCCGGGTCATTGGGCACATCCGAAGGGGGATATCCCCGAGCATTGAACGTGATGCAGCGGTAATATTTAGAGAAGTGGCGAACCTGCTGCTCCCACGAGCGATAGTCACCGGCGAATTCATGAATAAATACGATGGGTATGCCTTTGCCGGTCTCCTCGTAATAGAGGCTCACTCCGTCGTCACTCTTGAGATGTGGCATGAATTCCCCGCTCAGAAAGCTTGGGCGCGGGCGGACAGTCCGGCGTCGATTGTGACGACGGACCCGCTGGTGTAGCCCGAACGGTCGGAAGCGATGAATGCGACGACCGCGCCGATTTCCTCGGCGGTGGCACCGCGGCCGAATGGCAATGGCTTGAACAAGTCCTTCCAGTTGTCCGCGCTGCCGGTGCGGTCGAGTGCCTTCTTTTTCATGAGACCGACCAGGCGTTCGGTCGCCACCGGACCGGGACTTATTGCGACGACGCGGATGCCGTCCTTTGCGCTGACGCTGCCGAGCGACTGGGTGAATGCGGCAAGTGCGGCATTGCCTGCAACTCCACAGATATATTCAGGGTCGTGGGTGTCGGCCGCGTTGCCCACGACATTGATGATCACGCCGCGCTTGCGCTTCTGCATCAGCGGATAGAAGGCGCGGCACATATTGACGTAGCCGAAGACCTTGAGGTCCCAGGCCTTGCGCCAGGTTGCCTCGTCGACATTGAGCAACGTGCCGCCGGGAATGGCGCCGGCATTGTTCACCAGGATGTCGATGTCGGGATAGTTGCGCGCGAGCCGATCGATATTGGTGCTGTCGGAAAGGTCGGCGGCAACGGTGTCGACGCGGACATTCGTCTTCTGCACGATGGCCGATTTGGCCGCGGCAAGCGCGTCATTGCTACGCGAGACGATAATGACATTGCAGCCTTCGCCGGCAAGAATTTCGGCGGCAGCCCGGCCGATCCCCTTGGAGCCGCCGGTGAGCAGGGCCGTTTTGCCGGCAAGTTTCAGGTCCATTCTTACACCCCCGCAATAATACAGGCGAGCGACTATGACGACGATGCGTGGGATCGGCAACCTGCATCGCTATTGTGCGGCCTCGATCAGGCGGCGAACACCTTCGCGGCGACCGACTTGCGCGCGAAATCCAAATTCGCGCGCGGCCGGCTCGGTATTGACCGGCCCACGCGCTGCTCTTAGCTTGCTGTTGTCGATCTCGAGACGTACGGGCTTGCCGGCCGCAGCGGCGGCGACGGCGAGGTCGTCGGGGGTCACCTTCTCGGGATGCGCGATGAAATAGCTGAGTTGCTTCCGGGTTTTGGAAAAGCAGGCCTGCACGACGGCGCGCGCGGCATCGTCAACGTAGATATATGGCCAGTCGGTCATCGGCAGTATGCGCGCTGCTTTGCCCGCGAGTGCGGCACCGACGATTTCCTCGACCGTGAATGTCGTTTTCCCGTCCCGGCCCATAGATCACGGTGAACCGCAACGAGCAGAGGTCGAGGGGAATTTTGCGCCAAAGTCCGCGCAGCACCATCTCCATCGCGGCCTTCGAGGCGCTGTAGGTGCTGTTCGGGCGCAGCGGGTAATTTTCATCGACCGGCTCAATTTCATAAAAACTGCCAAGCGCCGCAGCCGATGAGCAATAGATAAAAGTTCTGACCTCGGCATCCATCGAGGCGTAAAGCAAATTGAGGCTGCCAAGCACGTTGATCGCGATGACTTCGACGGGGTTTTCCGCAAGCACCATCGGCCCGGAGACGCCGGCCGCGTGGATGACATGCGTTATTTTTTCGGCGGCGAGCAGATCCTTGAGTCTTGCCCGATCCGAAAGGTCGTCGATCACCTGTGTCGTGACTGATCGGCGCGGATCGAGGCCGATTGCGCGGTGAGAGCTTTCGGCAAGCAGCTTCATCACGGCCTTGCCGAGAAAGCCGCTTGCGCCCGTCACTAATGTAACGTCGTCAGCCATGCGCGCCTTAGACGATTTTTCTCGCTCGAAAATCTTTGATTTCCGCCGCGCTATATCCAATCCCGCGCAAAGTCTCGTCGGTATGGGTGCCTGATTCGGGCAACGTCGCGACCACGCGCGCTGGCGTTCGCGACAGGGTTATGGGTTGGCCGACTACGCGGATGTCGCACCGCTTTGGATGATGCAGTGGCACTGCTATTCCCAGGTGCCTCACCTGCGGATCGGCGAAAATCTCATCGACTTTGTAGATGGGCCCGGCCGGCACGCCTTGCTGTTCGAGGCGCTCGAGCCATTGTGCTGAGCTCTTGGTCTTGAGTATTTCGGTGAGCAGGGCGGTCAACTTCGGCCGGTTGCGGAGCCGCAGGTAGCCGGTGGCATATTCTGCCGTGCAGCCGAGATCGGGACGGTCCAACGCTACGCAGAGCGCCCGCCACTGACCGTCACCTCCGACGCCGTTGTTGATGAAACCATCGGAGGATTCAAATACGCCCATTGGGGTGGAATAGGATGATCGTTGCCAGCCTGGCCGGGCACGACGCCGTCGACGAGATAGCGCGCTGCCTGAAAGTCCATCATTGCGATCTGCGCTTCCAGCAGCGATGTTTGCACGCACTGGCCGCTGCCGGAGCGCTCGCGCTCGGCAAGCGCAATCAGGATGCCAGTTGCGGCATAGACTCAGGCCGAGCTGTCGGCCACCGCGATGCCCGCCCGCATCGGCCCCGAGCCTGGCATCCCGGTGACCCACATCAATCCTCCCATGCCCTGCGCGATCTGGTCGAACCCGGCGCGCGTGCGATAGGGCCCGCTCTGCCCGAAACCGGAAATCGACGCCAAAATGATGCGCGGGTTCACGGCGTTGAGTGCGTCATACGTGATGCCCATGCGCTCTTTGACGTCGGGACGGAAATTCTCGACCACCACGTCCGCATCCTTGACCAGCCGCATGAAGATCTCGTGGCCAGCGCGCTCTTTGAGATTGAGTGTGAGCGACCGCTTGTTGCGGTGGAGGTTGAGCATGTCATAGCCGTGGCGCGCCCCGCTTAGGCCCTCGTTGGGGTCAACGCCCACAGGCGCTTCGATCTTGATGATGTCGGCGCCGAAGTCTCCAAGGATGTGGCAGCACGTCGGCCCGGCGCGAACGCGCGAAATGTCTAGCACGCTCAGATGCGCTAGCGCCTTTAACTGTTCAGCGGTCATGCCAGCGGTCCCTTATATAACGATATCACCTGGTCACGCACTGCGGCGGGAATATGCGCATGCCACTCGCTGTGATTTTGCACGGCTGCGGCCAGCGCGATCAGTGCGTGATCCGACCCCGGCTTGCCGACGAGCTGAAGCGCAACAGGCATGGAGCGATCATCAAATCCGATCGGAATCGCGACGGCGGGAAATCCCAGCACGTTGGCGAAACGCGTCCAGCGGCTGAGCTCGTAGAGCGTTTTCGGCTTGAAGCCGGGCGCGCGCGGATCGCATTCCGCAGCGGCCGGCGTCCTCGTCGTCAGGATGGGCAGGACAATGGCTTCGGCATCGTGAAATACGCGAGCGACAAAATCGACTGCGAGCTTCGGCCGCTCCGAGACACTTGCCGCCAGCGTGACGTCGTCGATCGCAAGTCCCTTGCGCAGGCGCTTCGTCAATGTGGCATCGAGCGTTCCGGAATCCATGAGCGTCCGATGCGCTCGCGCGGCTTCCGCCTGCATGATAGTCAAGACGTGCGGGTCCAGTGCTTCGATGAACGCAATTCCATCGGTGCGGTCGACCTGGACTCCGCCACCGGCGATCACGTCGATGGCGGCGCGGCAAGCTTTTGCAATCGACGCTTCGGCGAGACTGATGACGTCCTCGATGACGGCGACTTTCCGAACGGGCTCGGTCTCGCGTGCGAAGAGGATGCGCGCGGGACCTTCGAGGTCCGAGGCGCTGCGTGCGAGAATGCCGATCGTGTCCAGGGTCGGGGAGAGGGGCATCGCACCCACAAGCGGTACGGCGCCATAGGTCGGCTTCCATGCGGTAACGCCGCAGCAATGCGCTGGAACGCGCAATGAACCGCCAGTATCCGACCCGAGCGCAAAGACAACAGACCCGCATGCGACAGCAGCCGCCGAGCCAGCTGACGAACCGCCGGTAATGAAGTCGAAATTCCAGGGATTTCTGACCGCACCATGCACCGCGTTGTAGCCCGAGGGTTCATACGCGAGCTCGGTCATCGCCGTGTAGCCGATGCGGCGAGCGCCGGCGCGATCAAGCAGATTGAACACCTCCGCTCGTTGCGACCACTTCATTGACAACGGCTGGGCAAGCCCGCCATATGGAATGCGGGTCTTAGAAACGAACATGTCCTTTGCCGCGTAAGGTATTCCGCCGAGAGCACCGGGTACTGGCGCCATCGCGGTATTTTCGAACGCGACGAATGCTTTCAGCCGCAAATCGAGGGCGCGCGCGAATTCTGTAGCGTGAGCCGAAAGCTGCGCACGCTCCGTGACGTCGAGGCCGGCCCAATCCGGAAATCGCACCGTCATTCGACCTGCACCATTTTGGTCTCGATAGCCGTCCGTCAGACCGACCTCGTCCCAGGCATTTAGCAAGATTTGGTGCCGAGGCAGGGACGTCCTTACGGATTCCGGCAACTTTGTCGGATGGAGGTCTCTCGTCCGAAAATCGACTAAAATACCCGAAATTCCCGCGCAATTTCAAAGGCCAATTTTGAAAAGGGAGCTCCGACTGTGCACGCAGGACGATGGATCGAAACGATGTGGACGGGGCATTGCGCTCCTCCTCCTGTTTGCAGGCGGGAGCGCGATTGGTGTCTCTCAGCCACCCGGGTGCCCAAAGGTTTCGTTATGATTTTTCTCTGCCGGTGATGCGATCAGTGTGCGCTTATATTTGGCGAATCGCTACAACAAAAATGGGCAGTCCTCGCTAGCATGCGAGTTCCGGGGAATGGAACACTTCGCTTTTCGGGTCGAGCCAATGCACCGGCAGCATCCGGGATTATCGCGAATCGAAATTCGCCAACTGAACCGCGAATGCCGCCGACTTTTTTGCATGGCTTTCGACGGGCAATGCCGTCGCGTCTAGACTGTCACCTAACGTTAACCCGGCATGCAGAAATTTCTGCGGATCGGCGGCTTCGCCGTTGACCCGTGTCTCATAATGCAGGTGCGGACCGGTCGAACGGCCGGTCGATCCAATCCTGCCGACCATTTCGCCAATACGTACGACCTGGCCGATTTTCACGCTGATCTCGGACAAATGGCCAAAGCGGGTTGCGAGCCCGTTGCCATGACTGATCTCGACCATATTGCCGTAGCCACCTTGTCGGCCCGCGATAGTCACCTTGCCAGGCGCCGTTGCTCTCACCGGCACGCCGAAATCGCCACGCAGATCGATGCCAGTATGAATCGCGAGACGGCCTAACAATGGGTGCATTCGCATGCCGAATGGCGAAGTCATATGTATTTCACCGATTAAAGGTTTGCGTACTGGGAGTGCGACCAGCGTGTGGCGGTAGCGGTCGATCTGCGCGCGGCCCACATTGATGCGATAGAGTTGAGCTTCGAAAGCGCTAGCGGTCGATTGCGATGGCATGACCGGAACAAACGGCCCGCCAGTTGCTCCTTCGGCCGCTGCGCGGCCGACGTTAATTCCGAGTTCGGTCAGCACGCTGTGCATCTGACGCGCTCGCGTGTCGATACGCTCCTCGAGATCGGTAAGTGTAGCGGCTTGCTTTTGCTCGACCGTGTCGAGTGACAGTAAAATATGCGCCTGCCGCTGCAGCAGCGCGTTGACCCGCTGTTCGACCTGCTCCTGGTCGAGAAGCTTTTGACTCATAATGCGGTCGACCTGCGCGCGCAATTGAGCAATACGGTCTTCAAAGACGCTTTGCAGCTCCGTTTGTACGCTGATCAGGCGGGTGAGGACGTCATCGCGAAACGCGAAATAGGTACCGGTTGCGATCAACCACGCTGCCGTGACTACCAGGGCGTACCTGATGGCCGGCATGCGAGCGCGTATAGCCATCATGGCTACGGTAGAGATGGCTGCACGTTTCGGCGTTCGGTTGCGCCCGCGGAATCGGCGTGGCGGGCGGCGTATTCGGCGACGGGCTATTACCGGAGAAGGTGACATCGATGCTCCGTGCTGGCCCCAGCGCGGTCGATATCAGCTGGACATGGTTAACAAATTGTTAATCCCAGCTCCACTTGCTCACTGTCCCTTCCGAAAACCTTGTCCGGAAATCGATCTGGACTATACCCGGGTTCAAATTCCCTGTTCTTGCGTTCAAATTCCCTGTTCCTTTGCAAAAATTCCCTGTTCCGGTGAGTAGGGAATTTCGCTCTAAGTCCGCGAAATCATTGCGTGTATCGGGCCCCCTGAGCGGCGACTTGGCCTAAAATTGAAAAATTCCCTGTTCTTTTCCTTTTCCCTGTTAGCAGGGAATTTGGGAATGGAGACGGGTTCGACTCGGACTGCGTCCGCCGCCACCTTCCTTCGAGGCGCATTCTCTCGACCGTCGCGCCTAGCCTAGAAAACCGAGGATTAGCGCTGTCAGCCCGAGAATCTCTGAACCTTGGGAGCGCGCTGCCGGCAGTTCACGATTGCGTCCTGAGGGGGTCTTATCCACCTAATCGCAGACTGACAGAGGAGGTTCTGATGGCTGAATTCTCAAGACCGCGCGTCGTTGGCTTCAACCACGTCGCACTGGAGGTGGGGGATATCGATGAGGCGCTGGCGTTCTACGGTCGTCTCTTCAGGTTTGAACTGCGCGGCAAAAGTGACTCCATGGCCTTCATCGACCTAGGGGACCAGTTTATCGCGCTTCAGAAGGGTCGCAGGCAGCCCGCAGACGATGGTCGCCACTTTGGTCTCGTCGTTGACGATAAGGAAGCAGCCCGCAAAGCACTCGAGGCAGCTGGCGTTAGCCCACTTGATGGTCCCTTCCTTGACTTTAGGGACCCTTGGGGCAATCGAGTCGAGATCGTCGGGTACGACAATATCCAGTTCACTAAGGCGCCCAATGTGCTGCGTGGCATGGGCCTGATGCACCTGGCCAAGAACGAGAAAGCGAAAAAGGAATTGGCCGAGAAGGGCATGGCGTCGGAGTAGGTCTGATATATCGATAGAGCTGTGAAATTTGTCCGGGTACAAAATAGCACCGCAATACTTTCATTCCGTGACCCTGATCGCACTGGTCCCCTTTGTCTGTTGGCTGTACTCTGAGCTTGGCTGAATGACATCAGGGGCAATCACATGGCCAAAAAGCGAAAGGCGAAGAAACCCAAACGGAAGCGAACAGCGAAGCGTAGAAAGCGGTCCACCCATATATTGGGTGTTCCAATTCCTACCTTCGGTAAGGGCTGACACTACTCTCACCCTTTGTGCAGAGCATCATCGCGAGGTGCAGCTTTTTCGCAGCGCCTTGAGGGGGCTGTGGTGCTGGGGGACAACAATGTTGCGGGATAACAGGGATAGTGGAGCCGAGCGCCAGTTGAGCGCGCATAATGTGCTCGGCGAGCCGCTCGAAATCTGCTCGATGCGGCCCATGACAGGGTTTCATCGGGACGGCTGCTGCAATACTGGGCGAGAAGATGTTGGCAGCCATACGGTCTGCGCCGTGATGACAGCCGCGTTTCTCGATTTTTCACAATCGCGCGGCAACGATCTTTCGACTCCGGTGCCGGAACTTGGTTTTCCGGGCCTGAAATCCGGCGATCGCTGGTGTTTGTGTGCGCCTCGCTGGCAGGAGGCATTCGAAGCAAACCAAGCGCCCCGTGTCGTCTTGCGCGCCACGCACGAGGCTGCCTTGTCTTACTGCTCACTCGCCGATCTCAAACGTCTGGCCGTGGATTTGGCGTGAACCGGCGCACTCAGAGTCGAATATCCAGCAGATAATAAATACCGATGACCAAGTTCCCCATGACCGCCGCGGGTTACTCGGCTCTTCAAGATGAGCTGAACCAGCGAATGTCGGTCGAGCGACCACGTCTCATTCAGCGGATGCAGGAAGCGATTGCCGACGATTCCAACCTGGCTGAGAATTCGGAGTACCACGCGGCCCAAGCAGACCAGCTGATCAATGAAGCCCGTATTGTCGACCTTGAGGACAAGCTTGCGCGCGCCGAAGTGATTGATGTGTCAAAGCTTTCTGGCGATACGATCAAGTTTGGCGCCACGGTGACATTGATCAATGAGGATACCGACGAGAAGAAGGTGTGGCGGATTGTTGGTGAGCCGGAAGCCAACGCGAACAGCGGGAAAATATCGGTAAATTCACCGATCGCACGAGCCTTAATTGGAAGGGCCAAGGGCGATGCCGTGGAGGTCGTGGTTCCAACTGGTGTTCGGACCTACCGAGTCCAAAAGGTGGAATGGCTTTGATGCGCGCACCGAGGCATGCAGCCATCGCAGTGATGGAACTCACAGCATCCACGCATGCGGCTGCGCAAGACTAGAGCCTCGCCGACTGCCCGCCCACGATCAGGGTGCGCCGGTGGCCACCGGGCCATGCCCCGGCATAGGGGTTTATTCTGCTTGACGGCTCTTTGCGACGGTGAGGTTGAGTAGCACCATCCCTCTCAGCCGCGTCACGGTGGGAGATGTTCAATGACATACATCTTGACTGTGGCGGGGACAGCATTCGCGTGAGCGAGCTTGGATTTGGCCGATCGGTACCGGCCCCAACGGGACGGCACCGGGGGTTTTCATTTCCGCGCTGCTGCAACTTGAAAGCGAATGCGGCGAAGACTACCATCCATCTCAGTCGGGCATGGCTGAGGGGCCCCGATGGTTCTCACGGTCGCGTTGATGGTCTCGTCGATTTTGCTCGGGCTGTTTGTCGCCGCGCTCATTCATTCGGCGTTCGAGACGTATCAACAGTGCGCCGAAGAATAAGCTGACCTAAATCTGAAAACGAAAACCCACGGTTTGTGGCCGGGGGGTTTTCATTTCCGTTGCGTAAGGTGGCCAGCGGGCCATGGGTGTGTGTACCGAAAACCTTATCCACATTGATGAGATGAGGGAATCACCTAAATTGACGCGATGGTTGCGCTTTTATGCTTTGTGTTTGCGATCCTGGTCTCGGCGTTAAAGTCGAGGAGCCGACTTGGAGCTGAGAACGCGGCGCTCCGACATCAGCTCATTATATTGTGCCGTCAGCGGCACGTCTGGGTGCGTCTCACCCAACAATGATCGCTGGTTCTTTATCCAACTGTATCGATGGTTTCCGTCAATCCTGAAAGTTCTTACAGTCGTCCGTCCTGAGACGCTCGTCCGGCGGCATCGGGCGGGTTTTCGCAGCTATTGGCGCTGGAAATTGCGTTCGCGGGGAGGGCGCCCGCAAATCGAGACGGATCTGCGCGCGCTGATCCGGCGGATGAGCATCGAGAACCCGCTTTGGGGAGCGCCGCGCATTCATGGTGAGCTGCTTAAGCTCGGATTTGAGGTCGCGCAGTCGAGCGTTGCCAAGTACATGGTCAAGCGGTGTGGGCCGCCAAGCCAGGGATGGCGCACCTTCCTGCGTAATCACGCGCCGGAGGTCGCCGCCATGGATTTGTTCGTCGTGCCGACCATTGCTTCGATCTGTTCTATGCCTTCATCATCATTCGACTAGACCGCAGAGACCTCGTCTGGATTAGTGTTACAACAAATCCAACAGCAGAATGGATCGCGCACCAGTCGGAAGCATTCCCTTGGAATGAGGCGCCGCGCTACCTCATCTGGGATTGCGATCGCATCTATGGCGATGTCGCTATGCGCCGAATTCGCGCCATGGGCATAAGGGACAAACCCATTGCACCGGCGTCACCTTGGCAGAACGGTTTTGCCGAACGGTTGATCGGATCAATCCGGCGCGAGTGCCTCGATCACCTCGTTGTCTTAAGTGAGGCTCACCTCCGTCGGATCCTGCAGGCCTATGCCGGCTATTACAACAAGATCAGAACACACCGATCATTGGACAAAGGATGCCCCCGCGTTTCGCCCGGTTCAGCGGATCGGGACCATCACATCACACCCGATCCTTGGCGGGCTTCATCATCAATACGTTCGGGTTTAGGTTTTCGGTACACACAGCACCCTCAAGGAGGCGACTGTCCGGCGCTATCACTACGACAGCCACGACCAGCTCCGCCAACACCTCGCAGCGTTCCTCGACGCTTACAACTTCACCAAGCGGCTCAAAACCTTGAAGGGGCTCACGCCCTTCGAATCCATCTGCAAAGCCTGGACAAACGAACCAGATCGATTCAAACGCAAACCTATCCAGCTCACCTCGGGACTGCACACCTAGCCTTTTCCGGATTGCTTGAAAAGCAGACGCCAGCTACCGGAACGGACCGCCGCTCGCGGCTACCCGCGGGTTGATGCCCTGGTGCGGCGGCAGTACGACGACCACCGTGCCCAGCTTCACGCGCTTGTACAGATCGATGACGTCCTCATTGGTCATGCGGATGCAGCCGGAGGAGATTGCCGCGCCGATATATTCAGGCTGGTTGGTGCCGTGGATGCGATAGAGGGTATCCTTGTTGCCCTCGTACAGATACATCGCGCGCGCGCCCATCGGATTTTGCGGACCCGGGCTAACATAGTCCGGCACGTGCATGCGCGCCTTAATCTCGGGGGTTGGCGTCCATGACGGCCATTCGGCCATTCGGCCGACTTTCGCGACGCCCGACCACGCTAGCGCTTCCTCGCCGACGGTGACGCCGTACCGGATCGCTTTTCCCTCGGGCAGCACGTAGTAGAGATAGCGCGCATCGGTATCGATCAAGATCGTGCCGGGAATTTCCGTGCGGGGATATTCGACAATGTGACGCTGGTATTGCTCGGGAATCGTCGCCCGCGCATAGGGCGGATTGGCGAGAAGCTTACGGTCAACTGGGGTCAGGTTCGCGTCGGAAGCCGGCTCGACAGTGGACTGCATGCAGCCGCCGAGCAGAACGCCGACGCCGAACAGAACTACCAACAACCTTTTTGCCGCCATTGCTTCTTCCTGTTTACCTGGTCGTCCGTCGGGCGACCCTTTTAAGACTTGCGCCCGGCCACGTTGCCGAAGACGTTAGCTCATAACTGCTACGCCAAAGCCCTTAACGCTTTGTTAGGGTTAACGGCCGACGGCCGGGTATTAGATTTTTCCGGTTTTTCAAAGGAGTTGGGCACCGCTCCAGGTATTCCCAAGGATCGGGTGCTGCTGCGGTCAGCTTGAAGCATAACTAACGGGGTCGAAATGAGGCCTCTGCTGGTCGCGACTATCAAACGGCCCCCCAACGCACCATCGACTCGACCCTTCCCACCTGTGTGTACTGAAAACCTCATCCGCATTGATTAGCCGAAGGAATCGCCTAACGTCAGCGCACCATGATCACGCTGCTGTGTTTCCTAATGGCCGTCTTGGCCTCGCCATTCAAGTCGAAGGGTCGGCTTGAGGCAGAGAATGCCGTTCTCCGGCATCAGTTGATCGTTTTACGGCGTAAGGTGCAGGGTCGCGTTCGGCTCGCGAAACGAGGATCGCTGGTTCTTAATCCAACTGTATCGCTGGTTCCCGTCGATCCTGACGGTACTGACAATCATCCGGCCCGAGACGCTCGTGCGCTGGCATCGGGCCGGCTTTCGCAGCTATTGGCGTAGCAGCGGCTGGCGCGGATGGCGTGAATGTTCTTGTCCGCCTCGCGGCGATCAAATGATGGTTCTCAGACTTTGCGATCAGCTGTCCATTGACCGATCCGGAAAATGACGAATTCGGCGGGACGCGACAGTGCGACGCCGATGTGACAAATCAACCAACCGTTATCGAGATTGTTCTGCGACATAGTCGAGCGGTCGCGCTTGACGAAATAAGCTTTCCCCGCCTTGTCACCGAGCAGGCCGCCGCTTCGCCATTCGTTGAAAAGAAAATCCTCGATCGTGCGTCGCACGTTGGCCCACAGCTGTTCGCCATTCGGTTCGAACACCGCCCATTGCGTGCCGTTGTCGATGGAGTGTTCGAGGTAGGCGAAGTAGCGCCGCAGGTTGACGTACTTCCATTCGGGATCAGAGCTGATCGTGCGCGCGCCTCACAATCGCATGCCGCGAACCGGAAGCAGTTGATGCCCTCGGCATCGAGCGCGTCCTGCTGCGACTCGTTTAGGAACTGCTCAAAGCCAATCGCCAGGTTAACAACTTCATTGGCCGGCGCCTTGTGGACCCCGCAGTTGAGGTCGTTGCGCGCGTAGATGCCGGCGACGAAGCCGGAGGGCGGCACATTGATCTCTCGCTGCGACAGCGGGTCAAGCACGCGAATCCAGGGACAATAAAGCGCGGCGTATTTCGAGTCATAGCGGGCGCGCATCGCGCGCACTTGCGAGATCGACTGCCCGTCGCCGCTGTCGAGCACGGCGATGCGATAACGCATCCGCTCGGCATGGCCGATCATCAGGCTGGCAATCGACTGCGCGTGCGTCTGGTAGCCGTTCTCGTAACCGAAGGTTGAGCCCGGAGCGGCAACTATCGAGATGTCCTCGAGGTCCTCGAATTGCTTGAGGCCAGTCTTAATCGCCCCGCCGGGATCGGCGGTTCCTTCGTATTCGACCTCGGTCGGCCGCGTGCCATCATTTCCGCCGGAGAGCACCACGACGACACTTCGCTCCTGCCCGCTGCTCGTCAGGCTCTGCAGGTTCTGCTCCAAGGGCCGCGATAGTCGTGATGCGGATCGAGCTGCAAATCGGCGGCGACGAAAGGCAACGTATTCGGGGCCAGCGGTTCGAACGTGACCGTCACGGTGCGATGCGGACCTCGTGACCGAAAGCCGGATCGAGATTCGCCTGCAGCTCGATCTGCGCAGTCGTAAGATCGTGACCGAATTGCGTGAACCTCCAGGTTCGGTTGCTCGCGTCCCACAGCGCAAGAAAAAAGCCGCCTAAGTCGACGGGAAGCGCAAATGTATCGTTCGCATCACGGATCCAAACGACGTCGCGATCGGACAGGGAGCGCAGCAGCCTGACGCTGCCTTCCTGCGCGAGGATGTTCTGTCCGACCGTGAGCGTAAAGGTTACGCGCCCGTTACCGGGCTCCCCGGGGAAGGGCGCGCAGCCGGAACGCCGAAGGGCTGCCGTTGTCGAGGGCCTCAACTGCATAACCGGATAGCAGCGTGGTGCTGTTGGGGCTGAAGGTGCGGCTGACGTAAAGCTGGTCACCGCCTTCCTCGAAGAATGCGCGCACAGCGCGCCACATATAATTGTCGATGACGGACTTGCCGCCGTCGAACACCAGCTTTTCTTTTCCGCCATAGATGCGCTCGAACTCGGCCAGGCTGGTAATGACGTCGGGCTCAATGTCGATCGGGCCATAGCGCGTCGGGCCGATGAATCCCGTAGTTGTCGTGCTGACGCCCTCGATTTGGCACGTAAAGACGTTTCTTCCACACAGACGCCAGGAAGCGCACCTATCTCTTGCAGATCACGCCATTGCTCGGGTGCCGATGGAAAGTGGGGGGCGAAGTCACATCCGGGGTCGAATGGATGAGCGCCACCTTGAGCTGCAAAGTCTTGAGCATGAAATCGGGAATGGTTTTAATCGCCGCACTCGCGAACCCCGCCTCCGGCCGTCGCCGGGCCCGAGCGGCCCGCCCATGTTTTGGTCTCCACGGTCACGCAGCCGCCACCCGGATGGGTCGAATTCTGTGCGCGGCAACCGGACGAGTGCGTCGGAACTACGAGGGCACCGCAAGACATTGCTCTCTCCGTGGATGGAGTTGGTTCACGTCAACAAATGGGTATTGAAAAGCGTCGCCTACGTTTAAGGACGACGGAAGGAAATTACGGGAACAACTGACTACTATCGCGGTGGCGGGAAAAATCCTGGTGGCGGCGGCATACGTCGCGGCTGCGGCGGCTGCGGCGGCTGCTGCTGTTGTGTACGCTGCTGCTGTCGCGGCGGCTGCTTCGGCGCTTCGGCCGGTGC